>NZ_JAJQJF010000013.1:0-170122 GCF_021213615.1 Cupriavidus sp. UGS-1
CCGCGTTCGCGGGGACGACGTGGTAGCAAGCGACATCGCATGGATTCGTCGCCCCCGCGAAGGCGGGGGCCCAGCGGCGTTTTGGAGGACCGGTGACGCAGCGTCGAGAGTCACTGGGTCCCCGCGTTCGCGGGGACGACGTGGTAGCAAGCGACATCGCATGGATTCGTCGCCCCCGCGAAGGCGGGGGCCCAGCGGCGTTTTGGAGGACCGGTGACGCAGCGTCGAGAGTCACTGGGTCCCCGCGTACGCGGGGACGACGTGGCAACAAGCGACATCGCATGGATTCGTCGCCCCCGCGAAGGCGGGGGCCCAGCGGCTTTCGCAACGAAGCCGCCCTGCAACAACGTCAATGAAAATCCCGGCTGCCCGCCACCAGCCGGCCCAGCAGCGGACTGAGGTCGACCAGTTCCTTGGCGATCAGATGCCGGACCTCGCCCTGCCGCTGCCAGGTGCCGACCACGCCGAGCAAGGCCGCGCCCAGCACCTCCTTGCGCTGGCGGTCGACCAGATCGGGCCACAGGATCACGTTGACCGAACCGGTCTCGTCCTCGATCGACGAGAAGATCGTGCCGCTGGCGGTGCCGGGCCGCTGGCGCACGGTGACGATGCCGCAGGCGCGCACCCGCCGCCCATTGGGTAGCCGGGCCAGATCGCGCGCGGTGGCATAGCCCATCGCCGCCAGGCGCCGGCGCAGCAGCGTCAGCGGATGGGCCTTCAACGACAGGCCCAGGCTGGCGTAGTCGTCCACCAGCTCCTGCCCCAGCTTCGGCGCCGGCAGCGCCAGCGCGCCCTCGGCCGGCGGCGCGCTGTGCAGCAGGTCGCGATGCGCGGCCTGCACCGCCGCGGCGCGCGCCTGCCAGCGGGCCTGGCGGCGATGGCCGGCCAGCGAGCGCAGCGCATCGGCCGCGGCCAGCACGTCGATATCGTGCCGATCGAACCCGGCGCGCAGCACCAGGTCCTCGACGCTGGCGAAGGGCCGCTCGAGCCGGGCCTGTTCGATCCGCAGCGCCGCGGCCTCGCGCATGCCCTTGACCCGGTTCAGGCCGAGCCGTACCGCGTCGTTCTCCAGCACGCTTTCCCAGCCGCTGACCGTCACGTCCGGCGGCAGCGACCTGACGCGATGGCGGCGCGCGTCCTGCACCAGCTGCGACGGCGAATAGAAGCCCATCGGCTGGCTGTTCAGCAAGGCGCAAAGAAAGGCCGCGGGATGATGGCGCTTGATCCAGGCGCTGACATAGACCAGCTTGGCGAAGCTCGCGGCGTGGCTTTCGGGGAAGCCGTATTCGCCGAAGCCCTCGATCTGCTTGCAGATCGCCTGCGCGAATGCATCCGGATAGCCGTTGCGGGTCAGCGCCTTGATCAACGCATCCTGGTGTCGCTTCAGATCGCCCTTGCGCCGCCACGCGGCCATCGAGCGGCGCAACTGGTCGGCCTGGCCCGGCGTGAAGCCCGCCGCATCGATGGCCAGCTGCATCACCTGTTCCTGGAAGATCGGCACGCCCAGCGTGCGGCCCAGCACGCGGCGGATCACCTCGTTGTGATAGGTCGGCAGCTTGCCGGTGCGGCGGACCATCTCGCGCCGCTTCAGATAGGGATGGATCATGCCGCCCTGGATGGGCCCCGGCCGCACGATCGCGACCTCGACCACCAGGTCGTAGTAGCGGCGCGGCTGCAGCCGCGGCAGCATCGACTGCTGCGCGCGCGACTCGACCTGGAACACGCCGATGGTGTCGGCCTTGCACAGCATGTCGTAGGTATCCTCGTCGTCCTGCGGAATGTCCTCCATGCGGCAAGGCAGCTGCGGATGCGCGGGATTCGGATTCGGGATCATCGCCAGCGCGCGCCGGATCGCGGTCAGCATGCCGAGCGCCAGCACATCGACCTTCAGCAGGCCCAGCGATTCGAGATCGTCCTTGTCCCACTGGATCACGCTGCGCTTCTCCATCGCCGCATTCTCGATCGGCACCAGCCGCGACAGCTTGTCGCGCGCGATCACGAAGCCGCCGACATGCTGCGACAGGTGGCGCGGAAAACCGCGCAGCTGCGCCACCAGGCTGGCCCACTGGCGCACCGCCGGCGAATCCGGGTCGAGCCCGTAGCGCGCGATGCGCTCGACGAAGGTGTGGCCGCTCTCCCACCACGCCTGGCCCTTGACCACCTGCTCGACCACGCCGGGGTCGATGCCGAGCGCGCGGCCCACGTCACGCAGCGCGCTGCGGGCGCGATAGGTGATCAGCGTCGCGGCCAGCGCGGCGCGATGGCGGCCGTACTGGTCGTAGATGTACTGGATCACCTCCTCGCGCCGCTGGTGCTCGAAGTCGACGTCGATATCGGGCGGCTCGTCGCGCTCGCGCGAGATGAAGCGGCCGAACAGCAGATTGGTCTGCTCGGGGCTGACCTCGGTGATGTACAGGCAGTAGCAGACCACCGAATTGGCGGCCGAGCCGCGGCCCTGGCACAGGATGCCCTTGCCGCGGGCAAAGCGGACGATGTCGTAGACGGTCAGGAAGAAATGCTCGTAGCCCTTTTCCTCGATCAGCGCGAACTCGTCCTCGAGCCGTTGCCGCACCGATTGCGGAATGCCGTCGGGATAGCGCAGTGCCGCGCCGGCCAGCGTCTCCTGGCGCAGGTAGGAACTCGGCGTATGGCCCTTCGGCACCAGCTCCTCGGGATATTCGTAGCGCAGCGCATCGAGCGAGAAGTCGCAGGCCTGCGCGATCTTCACCGTCTGCGCCAGCGCCTCGCGCGGATAGAGCCGCGACAGGCGCTGCCGCATCCGCAGATGGCGCTCGGCATTGGGCGCCAGCGCCATGCCGCAGGCGCCCAGCGGCTGGCCCAGCCGGATCGCCGTCAGCACATCGGCCAGCGGCTTGCGCGAACGCACATGCATCTGCACCGCGCCGGCGGCCACCAGCGGCACGCCGGTTTCCGCGGCCACCGCCTCGAGCCGCTCGCGATGCAGCGCGTCGGCATGTTCCTGCAGCAGCTCCAGCGCAATCCAAACGCGCTCGCCGAAGACCGCCCGGCACCATTGCGCCTGCGCGCGCAGCGTGTCGGGGTCGGCGCAGTAGTCCGGCAGCAGCAGCGCCAGGCAATGCGGCATGCCGAGCAGATGCGCTTCTTCGGCAGCGGGATCGCTGATGTCGTGCTGGTACAGCTGGTAGCTGCCCTTGTCGGCGCGCCGGCGTCCGAGCGTGATCAGCTCGCACAGATTGCCGAACCCTTCGCGGTCCTGCGCCAGCAGGATCAGCCGGATGCCGGAGGGGACATCGGACGGGACGTCGCGCTGCCGCAAACCCAGTTCGCCGTTGCCCTCCCCCGCATCCGCCTGCAGCGTCATGCGGCTGCCGATCAGCAGCCGGAAGGCTTCGGCCGCCTCGGCCCGGGCCAGCAGGCGCGCATGCCGGCGCAGGAACTCCGGCTGGACCGTCCCGCCTGCCGGCGAATCGGCCATGGCAGCGGCTGCCCCCGGGCCTGACGATGGCGCCGCGAGCCACATTTCGTTGTCGTCATCGTCGTATTCGTCATCGTCGTCCGCGTCGTCGGGTGAAGCGCCGGCGGCCATCCTCGCCAGCCGCGCCGCACTGCGCTCCACCGCCTCGCGGGTACGCTCGCGCAGCGTCTTCAGCGCGTGATGCGCCCGCGCCGTGCCAGCCACCGAGGCCTCGTCGGTCAGCGCCAGCCCGCGATAGCCCAGCGCCAGCGCGCGTTCGATCAGCTCCTCGGGATGGGAAGCACCGGTCAGGAAAGTGAAGTTGGAAATGCAGTGCAGCTCCGCGTAGTCGGGCAGGCTGCCAAGCAGCAGCGACGCCAGCGATGGCGGCAGCGACGACGTGGAAAACGGGGGTTGGGGTGGAGCTTGGGACACAGCACTGCGAGAAGGAATGCCTTGGATTGGCACTGTATATTTATACAGTATTTGCCTTCGAGAAGGCAAGACACATCACGCCCCATGCCAGCACGGCGGCCAATGAAAAAGCCTCCCGAAGGAGGCTACTGAAGAGGCACCGCAACCAGTCCCGACGTATTTTCAGGACTCCCAATCTTCTACCGAGATACCAGGCACACGCTGGAACTCCCTCACATTGTGCGTAATCAGCGTGAGCTTTCGGGCGACTGCTTGCCCTGCAATCAGGACATCGTACGGTCCTATGGGTGTGCCGGCCGCTGCCAACATCGCCCGCAATTCCCCCGCATGGCGTGCATCCTCACGGTCGAAATCCAGGACTTCGAACTGCAATGCCTCCACTCGGGCCAGATTTTCGGCAGTGCGCTGTCCCTTGTACGCTCCATAGAAGAGCTCATGCGCCACGATTGACGGGATGCCAAAATCCCGGGGCTGATGCTGGCGCAGGTGCGAAAGGACGCCGGTGTGGCCTTTCATGATGGCGATCACGGCGTTGCTGTCGAGCAGATATCTCACTTGAAAAAATCCAGCTCGGGGCGATCCTGTTCAGCGGGCTGCTCGTTGACCGCCTGCACAAAGTCTTCGTCGACGGGACCGACGACCTGATCGAGCCATTTCCAATCGTCGGCGATGGGTTCGAGAATGACCGCATTGCCGTGGCGGCGAATGCGAACTTCGGCGCTCTCGAAGCGAAAGTCCTTTGGCAGACGGACGGCCTGGGAGCGGCCGGACCAGAAGATCTTTGCGGTTTCCACGCTACCCTCCTGTTTGATGTATATCAAAAAGATATACCAATAGTCGGGCGATAGCAAGTCGCGGAAGTGCATTGAGGCCCCTCGGCGGAGAACATACGCGCTCTCCTCACCCAAACAACCCCTGCAAAAACCACCGGTACTCCCCCTCCTCGTCCCCCTCGCGCCCCGGCCGTTCTCGATAGACCCAGCAGCGCAGGCCGTCGCTGCGTTCGGCGATGAAGTAGTCGCGCGTGGCGAGGGCGCCGTCCCACCAGCCTGACTCGATGCGTTCGGGCCGGGACAGCAGCGTCAACGGGGTGCCGTGGCAGGGGCGATGCCGGCGCACCGGCAGGCGCAGCGGCGGTTCGAGCAGCCACAGCGGGCGGTCGGGCAAGGCAATCCCATCGGCCGCAATCATTGAAGCGCGCGTCGAAGCGCGCGGCGAAGTGCGCGGTGATGCGTTGGCGCGGCCCGCGCCGGCTTCGTCGACCGGCCGCCAGCGGTTGGCGCATTCGGGCCGATGGTCGGCCAGCGGATGCGGCTGCAGCACGTTTTCGCGGCCCAGCCGCGCCACCAGCGTATCGAGCACGCGGCCGAGTTCGGCCTGCCCGCCGCCCGGCTCGGGAAACAGCGTGTCGCTCTGCGGCAGGCATTCGGCCACGGTCTCGACCTTCAGCATCAGGCCGACCACCGGCGCATCGAACTGCAGCCGGTCGAGCTTTTCCTGCAGCAGCCGCGACAGATGCCCGGGATCGCGGCTGGGCTGGGCCAGGCTGACCGTCACCGGCGTGGCGGCGATGGCGGCGTCGCGCCGCTGGCGTTCGTGTTCGAGCCGCAGCACGAAGCGCGTGACGCCGGCCTGATGCACGGTGAGCCAGCCGGCCACCGCCTGCAGCAGACGCTGCGCGCCGGCCAGCACGCCGGCGGCCGATTCGGTCCGCCCCGGCAGTTCCATCCGTTCGGCGAAGGCCGGCGGCGCGGCGAACCAGCCCAGGCGCGCCGGCGTCTCGCCATAGGCCTGGTCCAGCCGCGCCAGCAGGTCCGTGCCGAGCCGGCGCTGCAGTCCCGCGCGCGGCAGCCAGCGGACCTCACCGACGGTGCGGCAACCGATGCCGTCGAGCCAGCGCGGATCGGCCAGGCTTGCCAGCATCTCGACCGGCAGCCGGTCCAGCAGCCGCGCCATCCGCTCGGCCCGCACCGCCCGCCGCGCGGGCCGCAGCACCTGGCCGCGGCGCCCCAGCCGCAGCGGCATCGCGGCCAGCCAGGCGGCGCCATGGGCGGTGGTACCGCAGCCGATCTGGGCGAAGGTGCCGAGGCTGCGCACGCAGGCGCGCACCGCGCGGCACAGCGCGCGATGGCCGCCGAACAGGCGCAGGCTGGCGGTCACGTCGAGCGCGACGGTGGCGGGGCCGAGTTCCTCGTCCAGCGTGACCTGCGGCGTGAAGCGCAGCAGCGCCAGCGCGGCCGCGGTCAGCAGTTGCGCTTCGGCGGCCGGGTCGCGCTCCAGATGGACGATCTCCGCCGACAGCGCCTGCACGCCGCCGCGCCGCATGCCGGCGGACACGCCCAGCGCCATCGCCGGCCGGTTGGCCAGCACCACCCGCTCCTGCTCCAGCACGACCGTCGGCACCGCATGGCTCAGCGTGCCGGTGTGGCTGCCGCGGTGGCTGCCGGTGCTGCCCGCGGCCTCAGGCCAGCTGGGGTGCAGCGCGTCCAGCGGCAGGCGCGGCAGATGCACCGCGATCCAGAACGGCATGATCGGACTCGTGGAGGGATTCGTTGGCGCTGGCGGCCGCCGGGGTCATCGATTCGGACATCGATTCGGACATCGACTCCGGCATCGATTCGGGCACCGGCTCGGCCACCGCCGAGCGCCCGGCCGGCACCGCCGGCATCGCGCCGAGCGGCAGGATCAGCGGGGTATCGCGCACCGGTCCGCGCCGCTTGTGGAACACGATCGACAGCGCATTGCCGGGCAGCGGCGACAGCAGCAGCCGCAGCACCGCCGGCGACGATTCGCGCAGGGCCGCGGCCGGACGGCAGACCCAGACCACCGCGTCGCTGGCCTGGGCCAGCACCTGCAGCCGCCGCACCGCCTCGGGACGGGCCGAGGGCAGCCACACCAGCACGCCGCCGAAGGCCTGGCTGCGCAACACCTGCTCGGCGGCCCACAGCAGATCGGCCTGGCGGGCGGCCTGAGTGGCCTGGGCGGTCTGGCGAGCCGGACGCCTGCCCTTGGCGGCGGCCTGGCGGGCCGCGCCCTCCTCTTCGTTGGCCCGGACCCAATACACCTGCCGGGCCGGCAAACCCCAGGCCGCCAGCGCCGGCGCATTGACGGCATGCGGCGCGCCGATCCATACCAGCCGGCGCCCGGCCTCGGTCAGCGATTGCAAGGCCGGCCGCAACAGGCGCACTTCGCCGACGCCGTGGTCCGGCACCAGCAGCTCGGTCACCGCGCCGACCGGCCAGCCGCCGCCAGGCAACTGTGCCGACAGCGCGTCGTAGCCGGTCGGCCATACCGGCAGCGAGGCGGCGCGGCCGAGCTGGCCGGCCCGCCACAGGTCGGGATGGCGCCGCTCCAGTTCGGCCAGCGCGCGCTGGCGATCCAGCGGGGCTTGCGGCAGGGAAGGCGGTGACGTGACGGCAGGCGATGACGCAATCATGGTGGTCTCTAGGTCTCTCCGTGCACCATCTGTGCATTGGTGTGCGCGCTCTTGTGCGCTGTTATGCGCTTCACAGCGCCGGAAAGACTCGGCTTTCGGATACTGTATATTTATACAGTATTTTGACCGAACTCAACAGAGACCCACCGCCGAACTCGGGAAAGTCAACTTCCGATCCGATGCCCCGCCGCCTCCTGGCGGATCCATGCCACCACCTTCAACACATCGGCACGCGGACGCTCGTCCGCCTGGATCAGCCAGTAGCCGAAGCTGTCGCCCGAAGCCGGCGGCGGCGCGGCGACCACGCCGAGCTGCCTGTCGTCGAGCAGGTCACGGATCAGTTCCAGCCGCCCCAGCGCGACGCCCTGTCCCGCCAGCGCGGCATGGATGACCTGGTCGTACTGGTTGAACTGCGTCATCGCGCGCGGCTTCGCTCCCTGCCAGCCGCGCTCCTCGAGCCAATGGCGCCAGCGCAGCCGCGGATTGGTGTCGTCGTCGAGCTCGAGCAGATTCAGGCCCTGCAGCGCCCGCACGCTGTCGATCGCCGCGACGCCCAGCGCGGGATGCGCGACCGGCACGATGGTCTCGCCGAACAGCGCGATCGCGCCCGGCGGCGCATGGTCGGCGGCGCAGTAGCGGATCGCCAGATCGATCTGCTCGGCGCGCAGGTCCGCCACCCGGTTGCTGGCCGACAGCCGCAGCTCCAGCCCCGGATGCGCCTGCTGCAAACGCCCCAGCCGCCGCAGCAGCCACAGCCCGGTGACGCCGACGCTCGCGGTCAGCGTGACCGGCCGCTGCGCGACCTGCACGCGCAACTCGCCGACCACGTCCTGGATCTGCTGGACCGCGGCGTTGGCGCTGCGGAACAGCCGCTCGCCGGCACCGGTCAGCGCGATCGCGCGATGCCGGCGCACCAGCAGTTGCACCCCGAGCTGCGCCTCCAGCGCGCTGATCTGCCGGCTGACCGCCGACTGGGTCAGGCACAGGTCCTCGGCGGCGAGCGTGATGCTCATGCGCCGGCCGACGGCGACAAATCCCTTGAGCAGATCGAGCGACGGCAAGCCGACGAGGTGTTGCATGGCGGTCCTTTCTATCTTTCGCATTCCACTATCGCATGCGAGCGGACAAAGAAATCAATTGAGCTGCACGCATGCAGCCGGCTTAATGGAATCCGGTGGATGTCACCGCATGCTAACCGCTCATTCGAAGGCCGTCACGACCATGCCCCATTCCCGCTCTCCCCTCGGCGCCGCCTCCCCCGCTCCCCGGCTGTCCGCCACCGATCCGCTGGTGCTGGTCGTGGCCGGCGGCCTGATCCTCGGCCTCGCGCTCGGCATGCGCCATGTGCAGGGCCTGTTCCTGCTGCCGATCACGATGGAGCGCGGCTGGACGCGCGAGGCGTTCGGCTTCGCGATGGCGGTGCAGAACCTGGTCTGGGGGCTGGCGCAACCGTTTGCCGGCATGATCGCCGACCGCTTCGGCTCGGCCCGGGTGATGCTGGCCGGCCTGCTGCTGTATGCGCTGGGGCTTTACACGATGACGCAGGCGACCACCAACGCCGCCTTCGTCTGGAGCGCCGGCATCTGCCTCGGCCTGGCGCTGTCGGGCACGACCTTCGGCGTGGTGTTCGCCGCGCTGAGCCGGCTGGTCAGCGCCGAGCGACGCGGCTGGGCGCTGGGCGTGGCCGGTTCGTTCGGCGGACTCGGCCAGTTCCTGCTGGTGCCGGCGGTGCAGGCGGGCGTCGAGCAGATCGGCTGGAGCGCCGCGCTGTGGTCGATGGCCGTCTGCGCGCTGCTGGCGCTGCCGCTGGTATGGCCGCTGCGCGAACGCGGTGCCCGGGCAGCCGAGGCATCGACGACAGCATCGGCGGCGGCATCGGCAGCGCCGCAGGCGAACACGGACGGCAACCGGCAATCGATGCGCGCCGCGATCCGCCAGGCCTGCGGGCATCGCGGCTTCTGGCTGCTGAACATCGGCTTTCTGGCCTGCGGCTTCCAGCTCGCCTTCATCGCCTCGCACCTGCCCGCCTATCTGCTCGACCGCGGGCTGTCCGCGCGCGACGCGGTGATCGCGCTGGCGATCATCGCGCTGGCCAATATCGCCGGCACCTATCTGTGCGGACTGCTCGGCAACCATGTGCGGCGGCATCGGGCGCTGGCCGGCATCTATCTGCTGCGCACCGCGGCGATCGCGCTGTTCCTGCTGGTGCCGCTCTCCAGCGTCAGCGTCTTCGTGTTCGCCGCGGTAATGGGCTTCGTCTGGCTGGGCACGGTGCCGCTGACCAGCGGGCTGGTCTCGCAGGTGTTCGGCACCCGCTATGTGGCGACGCTGTTCGGCTTCGTCTTTCTTGGCCATCAGCTCGGCTCCTTCCTCGGCGTCTGGCTCGGCGGCTATCTGTTCGACCGGACCGGTTCCTACGATCTGGTGTGGATGGGCGCGATCGTGGTCGGGCTCGGCGCGGTCGTGCTGCACTGGCCAATCGACGACCGGCCGGTCGGTCACCGGGAAGCGGCGATGGCGGCGGCGTGAACGCTGCGGCGCGGCCGTCATATCGAAGGGAAACGTTGTCCTCGATTTCCCTTAGTTGCCCTCGAACTGCCATCGTTTTCGTGTACGTTACGCCGTTCAAAAACATGACAGGGAGACATGGATGACGCTGCACCGCAGTGATGCAGGAGAGCCGACGATCGTGGCCCTGGTCGAGGCGATGAAAGCCTGGCAGCGCGCGCTCGATACGACGCTGTCTTCCTCCGGCCTGACCTACGTCAAATGGATCCTGCTGCGTGCCATCGCGCGCGGCGACTATGTGCGGCACCGCCCTTACCTCGGCGCAATCCTGATCGACGTCGAGATGGCCGAGCATCTGCTGGCCGAACTGCATCGCGATCGCTGGATCGGTTTCGTCGACGGCGCCGGCATGGCGTGCGGCCCCGCGCTGCCTGAAGGACAGCCGGTCGTTCCCGAGGCCGAGCGTGCGCGCGTGCAGCGCATCGCGCAGTCGCTCAAGGCCCTGCATTCGGTGTCGGTCAGCCCGTTCAGCAGCGACGAACGCACGATGCTGTCGACGCTGCTGCAGCGGATGCAGGTCAACCTGAACGAATTCAGCGACCGTCGCGATGCGCAGCACGCGGAAGCGGCGAACGACGAGACCCCGCTGATCCGTGCCCACGCAATGCTCGGCGCTTCGGCCAGGACATCGACGTCCCCGCACTCCAGCTCGCACTCCGGCGCCCACTCCACGTCCCACGCCAAGAACGCCGAACGCGGCCCGCTGCCGGTCCGTCCGGCGCGCCGCAAATCGTCGCCTACCTCACTTCCCTGCCGAAGTTGAGGCAAGATAGAGCGCTGCACCGACACCGTCGGGCCCACCACGATCGCCACAAGAGGCCGCGATGACCAAGGTAATGCTGCTCGAGAACATTCACGAAAGCGCCAGCGAACGGCTGGCCGAGGCCGGACTGCAGGTCGACCGCCGCGCCGGTGCGCTGGCCGGCGGCGAACTGCACGAAGTGCTGGCCGCCAATGAGCTGATCGGCATCCGATCGGCGACCCATCTGCATGCCGACGACATTCGCCACGCCGCGAATCTGCTGTCGATCGGCTGCTTCTGCATCGGCACCTCGCAGGTCGACCTCGCCGCCGCGACCGCGGCCGGCATTCCGGTATTCAACGCGCCGTTCTCGAATACGCGTTCGGTGGCCGAGCTGGTCGTCAGCGAAGCGGTGATGCTGCTGCGCCGGATCCCCGAGAAAAACACGCTGGCGCATGCCGGCAAATGGGCCAAGGGCGCGGCCGGCGCGTTCGAGGCGCGCGGCAAGACGCTCGCCATCGTCGGCTACGGCAATATCGGCTCGCAGGTCGGCGTGCTGGCCGAGGCGATGGGCATGCGGGTGGTCTACTACGACGTGCAGCCGCGGCTGTCGCTGGGCTCGGCCAAGGCGGCCGGCTCGCTGGCCGACGCGGTCGCGCATGCCGACGTGGTGACGCTGCACGTTCCGGCGACGCCGCGCACACGCAATATGATCGACGCGACCGTGCTGGCCGCCTTCAAGCGCGGCGCGATGCTGATCAACGCCTCGCGCGGCAGCGTGGTCGATATTCCCGCACTGGCCGAAGCCTTGCGCCAGGGACGGCTCGGCGGCGCCGCCATCGACGTCTTCCCCAGCGAACCGAAGAACAACAAGGACGCCTTCGTCAGCGAACTGCAGAACCTGCCCAACGTGCTGCTGACCCCGCATATCGGCGGCAGTACCGAGGAGGCGCAGCAGAACATTGGCGTCGAGGTCGCGGCCAAGCTGGTCAATTACCTGACCACCGGCGCCACCATCGGCGCGGTCAATTTCCCCGAGGTCGATCCCGGTCCGGTCGATTGTCCGGCGCGGCTATTGAACGTCCACGGCAATGCGCCGGGCGCGCTGGCGGCATTGAACACGCTGCTCGCGCGCGAGGGCATCAATATCGCGGGACAGCATCTGGAGACGCGCGGCACCACCGGCTATGTCGTCACCGATCTGGACAAGGCGCCATCGGCCGAGCTGGAGCAGGCGCTGGCCGCGCTGCCCGGCGTGCTGCGGCTGCGCGTGCTCAGGCGCGAGGAGGCCGGCGTGGCCGGCGCGGCCTCGTAACCGGTTGATGGTGGATTTCGCAGGTCAGGCGGCTGGCGGCTGGCGCCGGCTGCCCCACAGCAGGATCGCGCTGATGACCCAGCCGCAGAAGAACAGCGCGTCGCCGAGCTGATTGAGCACCAGCGGCATCGCGTCGCCGCGGAACATCTGGGCCAGCATGGGTTCCGGCAGGCGCGACGCGATCCACAGAAATACGGCCGGCGCGCTGCAGTAGACGCCCAGCTGCCACCATGGCGCGCGCGTGTTTCCGGTGTCAGCCTGGCCCGATGCCGGTGCGCCGGCATCGCGCGGTGCCGCCGTGCGGTTGGCGGCGATCAAACCCTCATTGGCGGTCATGGCGCCCTCCCTGTTGTGGGCGCAATATTGCCCAAGGAGGCGGCGCGGCGCCATCGGCGGCTGTCTGACACGCGTGCGGTGGCGCACGCAACGTCAGGTTGCCGGCGGGCGGCGGGCGGGCCGCCGGACAAAACCGCCCGCCTCGCCGACGCGATCAGTCCGGCGTCCAGCCCTTCAGATCGTCCATCTTCGCCGGCGATTCCCCGCTGTCGCGGCGGACGCGAATATCGTTCTCCACGTCGGTCACGCCGAATACGTTGTCGACCAGGTCCTCGATGTCGTACTTCTCGTTGCGGTCGCGCACGGTGCCGCCGAGCTTGACGATGCCGCCGTCGACGTCGACCGTCACCTCGCTGACATCCAGCCCTTCGGCATAGGCCAGCCGTTCGCAGACGGCCTCGCGGACCCGCTCGTCGCTGCGGCGATAGCCCTTCGGGCCGACCCGGCGCTGCGGCCGGTCGTCGGTGCCGAAGAATTCGCTGACCGCCTCGCCGATGCGCCGGCCGATGTTGTACAGCGGACCATGTTCGTCGCGATCGTCGTCGCGTTCGCGGCGCTCGTCGCGGCCATAGTCACCGCGGTATCCGCCGCGATATTCGCCGCCGTAGCCGCCGCCATAGCTCAGCTCGCCGGCCGACAGCCGGCCGGCGTCGCGGCCCGACCATTCCTCGCGATAGTCACCGCCGTAGCGGTGTTCCGGCACCGCGTAGTTGCGGCCGGGCCAGTCGTCGTCGAAGCGATCCCAGCCGTAGTTCGACGTGCCGGCGTTGCTGTAGCCACCGCTGCGTTCGGCTTCGCGCAGCCAGTCCTGGTCTCGGTTGCGCATGCCCTGCCGCTGGCCGCCGCGCCACGTGGTCGTTCCGCTCGTTCCACCGTAGCGCTCGTCCTCGTCGCTCCATTCGTCGCCGCGCGTGCCGGTCGCGTACGAGGGGCCGGTGCCGGTCTCCAGCGCCGCGGCGCCGGAATAGCCGGACTGCCACGGGTCGGTGCGGTACTCGTTGCGGCGGGTCGAAGATTCGCCGCGGCCATATCCGCTGCTGCTGCCGGATTCACCGCCGTATTGGCCACCGTATTGACCACCATATTCGCTGCCGGATTGCCCGCCGTATTGACGCCCATATTGGCTGCCGTATTCGCCGCCATATTCACCGCCATATCGGCCGCCATATCGGCCGCCGTACTCCGACCCATATTCGGAGCCATAGCCGGACTGGCTGCCACCGTATCCGCCGCGGCCATATCCGCGCCCATACTGGCCGCCACCGCCGCCTTGCCCGCCACCTTGCGCGCGGCCGTATTGACCGCGGCCTGACTGACCGCTGGTGTATTGCTCGCCGCTGTAGCGCCCCTCGCCATAGCCGCCGCTGCCGCCGCCGCGGTATGGCTGGCTCTGCCGGCCGGCTTCGCGGCCATAGCCGGTACCGTAGGTATCGTCGTCATCGAACGCGCCACGCGGCGGGCCGCCCTCGCTGAGCTGGTAGGGCGTCATCTGCGCCCGGCGCCAGCGCGACTCCCACTCGTTGCCTTCCGATTCCGCCTGCCAGTCGTCCTGGGCCCAGCGTTCGGAGCGGTTGTCGCTCCAGCCATCGTCACGTTGGTCGTAGCCAGGCCAGGATTGGTCCGGCCGATTGCGTCGCATGGATTCGTTTCGCATATCGATCTCCTGCACGTGGTCCGGCGCGATGCGCGCCCGTATCCATGCAGCCGCGCAAGAACCGTACCGTCGCGGCGAACGGTCGCGCGCGGCGTGTCACGGCGGCGTCATCCAGGCAGGCGCTCTGGAACGCATCTTGCGAAACCGTCGATGCGTGCGAAGCGCACGCAGTGCCAACCATCCGCAAGGAGAAACGACGATGGCAACCCAGATGCAAGGAGGCGGCGCCCAGCGGTCAGGCGGCGTGCTACGCGATGTGATGACCGCACAGCCGGCCTTTCTGACGCAGGACGACACCATCAAGCGCGCGGCCGAACTGATGGCGCAGCTCGATGTCGGCGCGCTTCCCGTTTGCGACGGGCGCCGGCTGACCGGCATGGTCACCGACCGCGACATCACCGTGCGCTGCACCGCCGCCGGGGCCGACCCGGCCAACACCAAGGTCACCCAGGCGATGAGCGAGGACGTGCAGTGGTGCAGCGATGACGAGTCGATCGATACCGCCCGCGAGAAGATGGCGGCGCATCAGATCCGCCGTCTGGCGGTGATCGACAAGGACCATCATCTGGTCGGCATGGTGTCGCTGGGCGACCTGGCGGTGAAGACCGGCGATACCGGCGGCGCGGGCGAGGCGCTGGAAGGCGTTTCGCAGCCGGCCAAGCCGTCCCGCTGACGTCCCGCTGACGTCGAATGCCGCTTGCCTGCGGGCCGCGGCAACGACCGGGGCAACGACCGGGATTTACAAGGCTTGCAAGATTGCAACCCTCCCCCACCACCCGACCCTGACTGTCAATGGAGGACCCGATGCCAGCCAAATCGAAATCGCAGCAAATGGCCGCCGGCGCGGCGCTGTCGGCCAAGCGCGGCGACAGGAAGGTCGGCGAGCTCAAGGGCGCGTCGAAGTCGATGTACAAGTCGATGAGCGAGAAGGAACTGCACGACATGGCATCGACGCCCCAGAAGGGCAAGCCGGACCACAAGTCCGAGAGCTGACGCGCGTCACCGGCGTTGGCGCGCCGGCGGCGTTGCGTCGATGGAGATCCGCGATGACGACGATCGCATCCACCCCTGGCATGGCGGCCCAGTTACTGCTGGCCGCCGTGGCCGTGGCCACCGCGCTTGCTGCCGGACCGGTGTCGGCGCAGCCGTCCGCCACCTCGCCGCTGGCGACGCCGCCCACCGGCGCTTCCAAGCCGCCCGCGACGTCGCTGTCGACCGACGACCTGCGCTTTATCGACGAAGCGATCCTGACCGCCGCGATGGGCGTCGAGACCGCGAGCATGGCGCTCGAGGTCTCCGCCGATCCGACGCTGCTGGCCTACGCCCGCAGCGCCGCGCGCGACTACCGCGCGCTCGCGGCGGAACTGGCGCGCATCGCGCAAAGCAAGGGCGTTCAGCCCGAACAGCGGCTGCCCGAGGCGCCCGAGGTCACCAAGCTGCGTTCGCTGAAGGGCGCCGAGTTCGACAAGATGTTCGTGCAGATCGTCGCGGTCGACGCTAATCGGCAGGCGCTGGCGCTGTTCCAGCGGCAGGCCGAGATCGGCAAGGATCCGGCGTTGCGGGCCTTCGCCAAGCGGTCGTTGCCGATGCTGGAAGAACGGCTGTCGCAGGGCAAGTCGATGTCGACGCGGACCATGACGTGGCGCAGCGGCATCGCCCAGCGCTGATGGCGCGGCCCCGCTGTCTCATTGGCCGGGCGCGTGAGAACCACCACGGCGCGCGCCCTTCTTTCCTTTCCTGATTCCGACGAGCATGCCCATGTCAAACGCCAATCCTTCGCAGCCCTCTCCGCCGGCCGGCACCGATACCGCCGCACAGGACGATGACCTGCTGCGGCAGGCACGCGAGCATATCGCCGAGGAATTCGGCGGCGCCATGCCGCAGGGTATCGAGGTCGGAATCGAGGACAAGCGCATCCGGCTGCGCGGACGCGTGGCCGACCTGCCGACCGCCGAGCGCATCGCCAAGGCGGCGGCGATCGGGCCTGGCATCCTGGGCGTCTACAACGAGCTGGAGGCGGCCGATCCAGGCGAACCGGCCAGCCCGATCGCCGGGGCCGAAGCCGCCGATGCGATCGACGCGCCGGAGCCCGGGGAGCGCGGAGAGCGCGGCGCACCGTTGCCGCCGGTGCCCGGGCCGATTCACCACAAGGTGTGAGAGGGGCGGCAAGCTCGCCGCCGAGTGGGATGGGAATGTCGTTTCCGCGCAGCCGGGAACCCAGCGGCTTATCCAAGCCGCAAACCCGGAGCCGCAAAGCTGCTGGGCCCCCGCCTGCGCGGGGGCGACGGTGGCCAACCTAGGCCATGGCCCCCATCAGCTCTTCCTTGCGGGCGGCCATCTGCTCGGCCATCTCGCCCAATTCCACGTTCTTGCTGATGACCATCTTGAAGAGTTCGTTCTCCTCTTCCTGCACGTGGTGGTTGACGTACTCCGACAGCACCTTGTAGTTGGCCTCCAGCATCTCGCCGCCCAGATCGCCTTCGATGGCCGCGATCAGGTCCTTGGCGACCTGGTGTTCGACCTTCGCTTCATCGAGCATGTCGTCGAGCTTCTCGTGGACCCCGCGCAAGCCGGGATAGAAGATCTCCTCCTCGATCTGCGCGTGCACGGTCAACTCGTGGCAGGTCTGCTGCGCGATCTGTTCCTTCTCGGAACGCTCCTTCGCGCTCTCGAACGACTTGAACAGCTTCTTGACGTTGCGGTGGTCGTCGAGCAGGAGGCTCAGCGCGGCGCGTTGGGCGCTCGGAATCTTGGACTTGTCCATTCGAAACTCCTTTTATCGTGGTGGGGATTTACTGTGCAGGCACTGCGTGGGTTGGCCCTCGTTCGATGGCTCACCCTTGAGACTCGGTGCGGTCCGGCGCGACCCGGATCCGGTTCTCGATATCGGAGACGCCCTGGCAGCCGTCGACGCACGCTTCGATCTGCCGGCGTGCCGTGCGGCTGCCGACCTGGCCTTCGAGCGTCACGTGGCCGCCTTCGACGCGAACGGATACCTCGCTGACGTCGAGCCCCGCGCGCCACAGGCGCTCGCAGACCCGATCCAGAATGCGATCGTCGGAATAGCTGACGCGGTTGCGCGCCGGGCCGGTCTCCGATCCGCGCGCCGCATCGCCCTGCCGCTGGTAGCTGGGGTTCTCGTTCTTGAAGCCGCCGTAACTGCTTTGACCGGGATCGGCACTGCGGCTGCGCACCTCATCGCCAGACCGGTCGGTGCGGGTCCCCGGCGCGGCAAACGGTGCCCCGGTGACACTGCGTTCTCGCGGATTGCTGGTGGATTGCTGCATGCCTCGACTCCTTGTGCTCCGGTTGTATCGGATCGCCACGGAGCGGGCGCATCAGCGCTGGGCACCCGCGGCTTCGAGGCCAGACGCAATATCCATACCGCCGCCGCTTGCGTGGCCGAGCACCGCTCCGACCGTGGCCAATCACCACTGTCGGCGTGCTGCCGGCGTTCGGAATTTCATGCAGGGGCCGCTTTTTACACACTTTTCCGATGTCCGCCGTGGACCACTCGGCAAAACGTGCAGATTTGACCAAGGCCGCCGATGGCATGGAATCTGCACACCGGCGGTCATTGACTCGGGAGGAAAACGAGATGAATGCCCATGAGGAGGCCGCACGCTTTCTGTTGCGGCATGGCCTGCAACTGGCTACCGCGGAGTCGTGCACGGCCGGCCTGATCGCCGCGCGCATCGCCGATGTGCCCGGCTGCGGCGACGCGCTGCGCTGCGCGGTGGTTGCCTATGCGCCGGCGATCAAGCATCGCGTGCTCGGCGTTTCGCCGGAAACGATCCGCCGTTACGGCCTGACCAGTGAAGAGGTATCGCTGGCGATGGCGCGCGGGGTACTCGCGCTGACCGATGCCAACCTGGCGATCGCCAATACCGGCATTGCCGATGGCAAGGGAGACGACGGCACGCCGCCCGGTACGCAGTGCTTCGCCTGGATCTTCAGGCAGACCGGCCGCGGTAACGGCCGCACCGTCGAGTTTTCCGAAACCGTGCGCCTGCGCGGCGCCCGCAACGAGGTTCGCGAGGCCGCGGCCGAATTCGCGCTCGCGCAGATCCCCCGCTATTACGCGCTGGCACAGCAGCGGGAGCGCTGACCGAACCGCGGCGCCAACAGACGCGCCGCTGCCCTCTCCCCAGCCCTCTCCCGCAAGCGGGAGAGGGAGACCACCGTCGGCATGGGAAAAGCCCGCTGGTTTGCTGCCCTCTCTCGCTTGCGAGAGAGGGAGAGAACACCGTCGGCATGGAGAAGGCCCGCTGGTTTGCTCCCCTCTCCCGCTTGCGGGAGAGGGAGAACACCGTCGGCATGGAGAAGGCGCGCTGGTTTGCTCCCCTCTCCCGCTTGCGGGAGAGGGGTCGGGGGAGAGGGCGTTGGGCACTGGCAAACCGCAGCGCTTGCGCCAGCTCAGCTGCGCCGGGGCAGATGGCAGGCCGGCAGGAACAGCGTCACCGTGGTCCCCTTTCCCGGCGCCGAGCGCACCGTCACCGCGCCGCCCGCCTCACGACAGAAATCGGCGACCTGGCTCAGGCCCAGACCGGTGCCGACCCCGTCCGGCTTGGTGGTAAACAACGGCTCCAGCGCCCGGTCCGCGACATGGGCCGGCATGCCGATGCCGCTGTCGCTGACCCAGATCCGCACGTAGACGCCCCGCATCGGCGTCGCGGCATCGGCCGCAGGACCGTCCGCCGCCTCATCGGCCGCCTCATCGGCCGGCCCGTCCGTCCGCTCTTCCGGCCGTCGACGCTCTGCCCCATCGACAGAACCCTCCACCCCGCGGCGTGCATCGAGCTCCGGCGGCAGCGTCGCCGCGCCGCTTGAGGCCGCGCCCAGATTGGCGGCACCGATCTCCAGCAGGCCGCCCTCGGGCATCGCATCGCGCGCGTTGGCCGCGAGGTTCAACAGCGCGAGCCCCAGCTCGCAGCGGTCCGCATGGACCGGCAGGCAATCGGGACTGACCGCATAGCGCAACGCAATCCCGGGGCCGAGGGTCGCGCGGATCAGCGGATCGCATTGCTGCAGCTCCTCGTCGAGCGCGATCGACTCGCGGCGATGCTCGCGCCGCCGCACCACGCCCAGCAGCCGATCGGCCAGCAGCGCGCCGCTGGCCAGGCTTTTGCGGATGCCGGCCAGCGCGGTACGGTTGGCGCGGTCCGCCCTCTCGGCTCGCTCGGCTCGCTCGGCTCGCTCCACCCGCTCCACCCGATCCCCCCGATCCGCGCCATCGCCCCCGCTGCGATGTCCCGCCCCGCCGGTGCGCAGGATCAGCACATCGGTATAGGCCGAGATCACCGCCAGCACATTGCGGAAGTCATGCGCGACCGAGGCGATCAACTGCCCCATCGCCTCGAACTTGCGCGACTGCCGGTAGCGCTTCTCCAGTTGCTCTCGCCGCGCGCGTTCGTCGCGCCAGCGCCGCCGCACCGCCTCCTCGGCACGAATGCGCCGCAGCGCGCTCCACAACGACAAGGACAGCACCGCCGAGACAATGGCGGCAGCCAGCGAGGCGGGCGCCATGCGCCGCCACCAGGCGCGGTAGACCACGCGATACGGCACGCTGACCATCGCGCTGGCCACCCCGTCGCCGACCGGGTGGACCGCGACCAGCCAGGCATGGCCGTCGGCGCGCCCGACCCGCTCCGGTCCATCTCCCTCGCGCAGGTGCCGGACCTGGGCGGCGAACCGCGCGGCGTCCGGGTCTGGCCATGGATAGGCGGCCAGCACCGCGCCATCGCCGCGCACCAGCGCCGCGCGGTATCCATCGGTGTTCTCCAGCAATTGCCGGTAGAAGTCGGCGAAATAGGAAGGCCGCAGCGAGATCGACACGATGCCGGCAAGCCGTTGGCCGTGCATGCGCGGCATGCTCGCCTTGAACACCGGTTCGGGGATCACGCCGCCCAGCAGCACCGCGGACAGGTGCGCGGGCTCGCGCTCGAGCATGATGGCGCGATAGTCTTCCCGTCCCGCGATATTGAGAGGCGGAGCCGGATACAGCAGGCTGCTGGCCAGCAGCGTGCCATCGTCGCCGAAGATCCCCAGCGCGAAGGCCTGCGGCAGATCGCGGCCCATCCGCGCCATGCGCCGATGCAGCTCGAGCTCATGGTGCCGGATGTCCGCGTTGCTCCAATGCACGGTCAGGTCGCGCAGGCGCTGGTCGGCGAGGCGGTTGCTTTCCATCACCTTGCTCGCGTGTTCCTGCACCACCCGTGCGATCAGCACGCATTGCCGCTCGGCATCGGCGAACGCATCGCGCAGCGCGAGCCAGCCCCAGCCGGCAAGCAGGCACAGCGGCAACAGAACGGTACCGGCCAGCAGCAGTGCGGCCACGCGGCGGCGCAGCGGGTAGTCGGCGTGGGACTCGGCATGCGCGGCGGCCGGGGGCTCGGCCTGTGCGTGGGTGTCAAAGGTCTGCGGGGAATTCGACGTGTCCATGGCGTGAGCCGGGCGCGGCATCAGATCGCCGTTCGGCCGGGTGCGGGCCAGCTTAGTGAGCGCTGCCGAGGCTGCAAGACCGGCGGCGCCAGAAGCTATAGTTGCCGCCCGCCGGGGTCCGGGGCGGGACGATGCCGTCACGGTGCGGGTGCCGCCGCTTGCCCAACGAATTACAACGTCCATGTAAAACCGGCCGAAAAACGAGCGCACTCGGCGCCGGGCAGCCCCACAAAGGGCATGTGCAGCAGGCTTCGCGACTGGCATGGTTAGTGCTCGATCGAGGGAAGTGCAACTTGCCTTCGGCGGAGTGGACGCATGGCACCAGAACCACGGCCCGGGACCGAATCCCCCAATGGCGGCGACCCCGTCGGCCAACGCAACGATCCGAGCGGCAGCAAGAGTTCGGGGCCGACCCCGGCGCAGAGCGCGCCCGATGCCGGCGGCCGCAACGATCAAGGCAATGAGCAGCGCAATGACGAGCGCAGCGGCCAACGCGACATCGAACGCGACAGCGGCGGCGGGTCCGCGCGCGAGGCCGACCCGGCGGCCGGGCGCGACCTTCCCGATGAAAACGGCGAGCCGCCCTCGGTCAAGCGGCCCGGCGGCAATCCGGAAGAAAGTGAGCCGCCGGTGGAAAACATCTGAACCGATCGCGAAAAACGTCCTAAAACACTAGAGCACGCCGCCATCGGCACGCAGCCATCGCCGGCATGCGGTCGCGCGCCGCGGATCCGGCCGACCCCCGGTCCACCCCGTACGACCGTCTCCTTACCAAGCCGACATTGCCGTGTTCGCCCACGCCCGTTCGCCAAACTGCCCGCACACCGTGAAATCGACCCTTCCGTCCCCAGACGACCCGACCGCCATGCTGGCGGCGTTGGGCGAACTGGCCGCGCTCTGCGGGCAGGCGCTCGAAGCCGCCTCGGTCAGCGCCGCCGATCCGCAATTGCGGGCGCTGCTGATCCATCGCGCCAACCTGCAGCGGCGCGCGGCCGCCGATCTGTCGCAGCGCGTGCTCGGTGCGCCGGGCGCGGCGCCGCAAGGAGATGGCGCCGCGCATCGCGAGCGCCCCGGCGATACACCGCTGCAACTGGCCTGTCGGCGGGCGAGCCGTTCGGTGAGCGCATGCGGTGCGCTGCTGCGCGGCGAACTGGACGATCCGACGTTGCGCCCGTGGCTGATCCGCTATTACCACGAAGCGGCCGATCTGCTGCGCGTGCTTGAGCAACTGACGCGCGAGCAGTACCCGGCCTCAGCACGCCGGTCGCCGTCGCGGCCGATCGTCAACCGGCCGCTGCCGCACCGCTAGTCCGCCTGGTCCCGTCAATGCCAACGAATCCGCCGAACTCGCCGAACTCCCCGAATCCGCAGACTCCCCATGCCGATCTGCGCCGCACGCCGGCCGATGCCGGGCCGGCGGCAATGCCGCCGGTGCCCCGGCCTGCCTGGACGCGCCTGCTCGATGCGCTGGCGATGACGCTGCTGGTGATTGCCGGTGTGCACGAGGCGATCATCTGGCTGGGAGGCGAGGGCTGGCTGGCGCGCCTTCCGAGTGCGGGCGGCAGCGACAACGCGGTGGTGGTCGGCGTCGTGTTCGCGCTGGCCGCGGCCTATGGGGCCTATCTGGTCGTGCGCAGCTGGCGGCGCGTCGGCTGAGCGTTGGGCCGCCCCTCAGCCTTATCCCTCCGTCACCACCGCCGCGCCCTGCTCGCGCTCGACGCCATGCCGGCGCCGCCAGCGCCGGCAGCGGTAAAACTCCTCGACGAAAGGCAACACGCCGCATAGCGCCGTCGCGGCGAGCACTACCGCGAGATACCAGCCGGGCAACGGCGGCTGTTTCGGCGTCAGCAAAAAATCCGGGGTCTGCTCGCCGAGGCCGAACAGCGCCAGCGCCTGCGGCCAGTGCGCGACCGCCACCAGCGCCAGCGCCGACAACGGCAACACCTCGAGCAGACCGTGCATATGCTGCTCGGTCGGCCCGATGATCCGGCGCCCGTACGTGTAGTGGACATCCCACCAGGCGGTGGCTGCATGCACGACCACGGCCACCATCATGATCGCCAGCGCCAGCGCGTTGATCTCGAAGAACAGCGCCAGCAGCACCGGCACGCCGACCTCGGCCAGCATCAACAGATGCAGCGCCGATTCGTAGGTGCCGGCATTGCGCTCGATCCGCTCGCGCCGATGGCAGGCCCAGTCGCCCAGCCCCGCCAGCAGCCACAGCGGGACCAGGCCATACATCAGGATCAGCGTGGCCGCCTCAGCCATCGTCCCCGCTCATCGCATGCGCGTGCGCCGCATGCCGAGCGCCGCGGCGAGCGCCAGCGATGCGCCGACCACCATCGCGCCGGTCATCACCGGATGACGGGTGCTGGCCGTATAGGGACAGGTCCGGACCACGTGCCGGCGCCCCTCCCGCTCGACCAGGTCGTTGGTGGCCTGGAACAGCGCGTTGTTCTCGCGCGGGCCGGCCGGCCGGGCGGTGCACTGCGCGCGGCCCAGGAAGCGCCGCATCACGCGGTCGTACAGCGCCGGCATATGGTAGGCGGCGGACGACATCGCCTTGGACGCCGCGCCGACGAACATGTCGCGGCGCGGATGCTCGGCGGCAAACAGGATCGCCTCGGCCGCCATCTCCGGGTCGTAGACCGGCGGCGCCAGTTCCGGCTCGACGTCCAGGTAGTTCTTGGCATGGCTGGCGAACGGCGTGTCGAGCGCCGCCGGCTTGATCAACGTGACGGAGACCGGCGCGCGCTCCTGTTCAAGCTCGAGCCGCAGCGAATCGGTGAAGCCCTTGATCGCATGCTTGGACGCCGCATAGGCGCTCTGCAGCGGCAACGGCACGTCGGAGGCCTCGCTGCCCATATTGATGATCGCGCCGCCGCGCTCGCGCAGATGCGCGGCCGCGACCAGCGAACCATGGACCACGCCCCAGTAGTTGGTATCGAACAGCTTGCGCTGGTCCTCCACCGGGACCTCGTTGTAGCGGCCATAGATCGTCACGCCGGCGTTGTTGACCCAGGTATCGAAGCCGCCGAAGCGCTCGATCGCGGCCTGCGCGAGCGCCTTGACCGCCTGCAGATCGCCGACGTCCGTGGTCACGGTGATCACTTCGGTACCGTTCTCGCGCAGCTGCTCGGCGAGTTGGTGCAGTGCTTCTTCGCCGCGCGCGGCGAGAACCAGCTTGGCACCGCGCGCCGCGGCCTTGCGCGCGGCCAGCAGGCCCACACCGCTGGTGGCGCCGGTGATCACGATGACCTGCGATCCGATTTTCTTCAGCGTCATTCTCATCTGCTTGCTACTCCAGCGGCCCGGGTCTCGATGTATTGCGTCGCGCTCTCCCCAGTGCAGTCGCCCCGCATCGATTTGATCGATGCCGTCGGTCTCATCCATCCGAACGACGCCGCACGCGCGCGGCCGCCGGCACGGGCCTTGCCGCCGACAGCGTTGCACGTCTCGCAAGGAGCGTTCCCGGCCCCATTCGCCCTGCATTGCGCTGCTGTTTCGCCCGCGCCGCGCATGCACGGCCGATGCCAGCGCGCGCTGCTGGCGCGTATTACAAAAAGCTGCAATTTCGCCATGCCCGCCCGCAGCGAGCGAAAGTGCGTGCGCAAATTTTCATGTGCGGCATGGGAACCGAAGCAGAAGCGATATAACGCTTCTCCAGTTCTTCCCGCCATCAACAGCCTGAGAAGTCGCACGCTGGCATGCAAGCTGCAAACACGGTGGCTTTACTAGCGAGCGGATCGCGGCTGTGACGGCTGGCAGCTCGCTCCCCTGGGAGCCAACCATGCAAAGGATCGCGTTGATCAGCGAGCACGCTTCCCCTCTGGCCGGGCCGGGTAGCGTGGACAGTGGAGGACAGAACATCTACGTGGCGCAGCTGGCGCGCCATCTCGGCAAACGGGGCTATCCGGTCGATGTGTTCACGCGGCGCGACAAGGGCCTGTTGCCCGAGGTCGTCGCGTTCGCGCCCAACGTCCG
This sequence comes from Cupriavidus sp. UGS-1, assembly GCF_021213615.1. NCBI lineage: Bacteria > Pseudomonadati > Pseudomonadota > Betaproteobacteria > Burkholderiales > Burkholderiaceae > Cupriavidus > Cupriavidus sp. UGS-1. The sequence continues at coordinate 24,348 of NZ_JAJQJF010000013.1, forward strand.
CGTGATTCATGTCCCCGCCGGGCCCGCGGTGCACGTGCCGAAGGAACAGCTATTGCCTTATATGGACGAATTCGGCGCCTACATGGCCGAATTCATGGCGCGCGATCGCGTCGGCTATATGGTGATGCACGCAAACTTCTTCATGTCGGGGCTCGCCGCGCTGCACGTCAAGCAAAAGCTTGATATTCCGCTGGTCATGACCTTCCATGCGCTCGGCAAGGTCCGGCGCCAGCACCAGGGCAGCGCGGATGGCTTCCCCGACTGCCGCTTCGAGATCGAGGAGCAGCTGGTGCGCGAATCGGACTGCGTGATCGCCGAGTGCCCGCAGGACCGGCACGATCTGATCCGGCTTTACGGCGCCGACCCCGGCACGATCGAAACGGTGCCCTGCGGCTTCGACGGCGACGAGTTCTCGCCGGTGCCGCGTAGCGAGGCGCGCCGTGCGCTCGGCTGGCCCACGCATGAATTCTCGGTGCTGCAGCTCGGCCGCATGGTGCCGCGCAAGGGCATCGACAACGTGGTGCGCGCGATGGGCGAGCTGCGGCGTGCATTCGGCCTGCGCGCCCGGCTCTACGTGGTCGGCGGCAATTCCGACCAGCCGAGCCCGGCCGCCACGCCCGAAATCGGCCGGCTGCAGAAGATCGCCGCCGAAGAAGGCGTGGGCGATGCGGTCACCTTCGTCGGCCGGCGCGGCCGCGACCAGCTGCGGCTGTTCTATAGCGCGGCCGATGTATTCGTCACCACGCCGTGGTACGAGCCGTTCGGCATCACGCCGGTCGAGGCGATGGCCTGCGGCGTGCCGGTGATCGGCGCCGCGGTCGGCGGCATCCGCAGCACCGTGCTGAATGGCCGCACCGGCTACCTGGTGCCGCCCAACGATCCGGCGGCGCTGGCCGCGCGGCTCGCGCGGCTGGCCTGCGATCCGACGCTGGCGGAACGGATGGGCGCATCGGGCCGCCGCCGCGCGCACGCGCATTTCACCTGGGCCGGCGTCGCCGCGCGCATGGAAGGCGTGTATGCGCGGCTGGCCGGCGTCACGATCGATGAAACGGCGCAAACGCCGCAAGCCGCGGCTTGAACGGAGCGACCTCATGAAAGAAGCCAACCGACGCCGCGTGCTGGTCACCGGAGGCGCGGGCTTTCTCGGCTCGCATCTGTGCGACCGGCTGGTCCAGGCCGGCCACGATGTGCTGTGCGTGGACAACTTCTATACCGGCAGCAAGGACAATATCGCGCACCTGCTGCGCGAGCCGAACTTCGAGCTGATGCGTCACGACGTGACCTTTCCGCTCTATGTCGAGGTCGACCAGATCTACAACCTGGCCTGCCCCGCCTCGCCGGTCCATTACCAGAGCGATCCGGTGCAGACCACCAAGACCAGCGTGCACGGTGCGATCAACATGCTGGGACTGGCCAAGCGCGTGAAGGCGCGCATCCTGCAGGCGTCGACCAGCGAGGTCTACGGCGACCCCGACTGCCATCCGCAGCAGGAGTCTTACTGGGGCCACGTCAATCCGATCGGTCCGCGCTCGTGCTACGACGAGGGCAAGCGCTGCGCGGAGACGCTGTTCATGGATTACCACCGCCAGCACGGCGTCGACGTGCGCATCGCGCGGATCTTCAACACCTACGGGCCGCGCATGCATCCGGCCGACGGCCGCGTGGTGTCCAACTTCATCACGCAGGCGCTGTCGGGCCAGCCGCTGACGGTCTATGGCGACGGCTCGCAGACGCGCTCGTTCTGCTATGTCGACGATCTGATCGAAGGGCTGATCCGATTGATGGAAGCCCCGGGCGACCACAGCACGCCGATCAACCTGGGCAACCCCTGCGAGCTGTCGATGCTGGAGATCGCGCGGAAAGTACTGGCGGCGACCGGCTCATCGGCGCCGATCGTGATGCGGCCGCTGCCGGAGGACGATCCGCGCCAGCGCTGCCCCGATATCACGCAGGCCGGCCAGCAGCTGCAATGGGTGCCGCGCATCGACCTGGACGAGGGGCTGCGCCGCACGGTGGCCTACTTCGCCGAGCGCCTGGCGCGCGGCGCCGGCATGCCGGCGCCGGCGGTCAACGACACCGTCGCGCAGCAGGCCGATGGCGTTGCCGCGGCGGCGCAGGTTTCCGCCGGCATGGCGACGCTCGCGCCACGGCGCGGCGCCGGCCCGACGCCAAGGGGAGCGACGCGATGAACGGCAATATCACCTTCCTGGTCTACCGGCTCGAATGGCATCGCCGCCGTGCCGAAGCCCTGCACGCGGCGCGCAGCGGACGCTTGCGCGAGCTCGCCGATCTGCCCTCGTGCAAGATCTACTGGGCCGCCGACGCCTTCGCACACCGCGGTCACGCCGCGGCGCCGCGGATCGGCGACCTGCAAACCGAACCGGAATGAACCATGTCCCTGTCGGTCTCCATTCCCCTGGTCGTGATCTCGCCGCACCTGGACGATGCCGTCTTCAGTTGCGGCAACCTGCTGGCGGCATGCCCCGGCTCCGTGGTCGTCACCGTGTTCGCCGGCGTGCCGCCGGTCGACATGCCGGCGCCGGACTGGGACCGGCGCGCCGGCTTTTCCAGCGCGGCGCAGGCGGTGCTGGCGCGGCGCGAGGAAGACCGCGCCGGCCTGGCGATCCTCGACGCGCAACCGGTCTGGCTCGATTTCCTCGACAGCCAGTACAACCGGCGCCACACCGCGGGCGAGATCGCCGCGCAGCTGTCGAAGGTGATTTCGCTGCATAACGCCTGCGCCGTGGTGGCGCCATGCGGTCTCTACCATTCGGACCATACGCTGGTGCACGAGGCCTGCGCGCGTCTGTGGCGCGAGCGCGATCACGGCGGACCGCCGTGGCTCTATTACGAAGAGGCGATCTACCGGCGCAAGCCCGGCATGCTGCACAAGCTGCTGGCGCGCTGGCACGCGGCCGGCACCGTGTCGACGCCGGTGGACCTGGCGATCGGCGAGCACACCGCCACCAAGGCCCGCGCCTGCAACGCCTACGCCAGCCAGCTGGCGATGTTCGATTCGAATACGATCAGCGATCTGAGCGCGCCCGAGCGCTATTGGCAGTGGGAAGCCAGCGCCGGCGATTCGACCGAGGCGCAGACCGCCTGCACCAGCGAGGGCAGCGTGTGAACGCAGCGGACGGCATGACGGCGCTGGCGCCCGGCGGCGACCGTCGTACGCAGGCGCAGCAGGAAGCGCGCGTCAGCGTCGTGGTGTTGACGTACAACCGGCGCGAATGGCTGCGCGCCACGCTGTCGCGCCTGTGCGCGCTGCCGGAGCGCCCCGCCATCGCCGTGGTCGACAACGGCTCGAGCGACGGCACCGCCGACATGGTGCGTGGCGATTTTCCGCAGGCTGCCCTGCTGCGGCTGCCGGCCAATCTCGGCGCCGCGGCGCGCAATGTCGGCGTCGACTGGGCTCGGACGCCCTATGTCGCGTTCTGCGACGACGACACCTGGTGGCACCCCGGCGCGCTGAAGCTGGCCGCGGACACGCTGGACCGCCATCCCGACGTCGCCGCGCTGACCGCGCATCTGATGGTCGTGCGGGAAGACAGCGAGCCGCAGACCGACCCGATCAGCCGCATCATGGCCGACAGTCCGCTGCCTTCCGCCGGGCTGCCCGGCAAGGCGATCCTCGGCCTGCTGGCCGGCGCGACGGTCTTCCGCGTGGACGCCTACCGCCGCGCCGGCGGTTACCATCCGCGGCTTTTCATCGGCGGAGAGGAAACGCTGCTCGCGCTGGATCTGGCGGCGCTGGGCTGGCAACTGGTCTATTGTCCGGCGCTGATCGCCTACCACCAGCCCTGCCCGATCCGCGCGCACCGGACGCGCCGGCGGCTGCTGGCGCGCAATGCGATCTGGTCGGCGTGGCTGCGCCTGCCGGCCGGCGCGGCGCTGCGCGAGAGCCTGCGCATGGTGCCGGCGCTGCTGCGCGAAGGGGGACTGGTGGGATGCGTCGACACCGCGCGCGGGCTGCCGTGGGTATGGCGCGAGCGCGCGGTGATTCCGCCGACGGTGCAGCGGTTGCGGCGTTATCTGGGGTCGGCGCAGATGCGGTGAGGGTTGAGGCAGGCGGCAGTGGTTGAGCGGGCGCCGCTTGCCCTCTCCCCGGCCCTCTCCCGCCAGCGGGAGAGGGAGAACACAGGCGGTTGATGAAAGAGCTGCCGGTTTGCTGCCCTCTCCCCGGCCCTCTCCCGCGAGCGGGAGAGGCAGCAAACAAAGGGCTGCGGATGTGCTCCCCTCTCCCGCTTGCGGGAGAGGGGTTGGGGGAGAGGGCAAACGGCCGCCCACTCCGCGACAACGCCCGCCCTCACCCCTTACTGCGCCACCTGCCTCAACACCCCACACCAATCCTCGACAAACCGCCCGATCCCGAAGCGCTCCATCGCGCTCGCCCGCGCCTGTTCGCCCCATTCCCTGGCGAGCCCCGGATCGTCGATCAGCCGCCGCATCACCTCGACCAGCCGCTCGAGCCGCGTATCGACATAGCCGCTGTGTCCATTGCGGATCGCGGTCGACATCTCGGTGGTCGCCAGTCCGACCACCGGCATGCCGATCATCATCGCCTCGACCACGGCAAGCCCGAGGCTCGTATAGCGAATCGGATTGAAGAAAAAGCGGTAGCGCGCGACAAAGGCGGCCAGCTCGGGATTGGGCACCTCGCCGAGCCCACCGGCCTCCTCCGCCGCCATGCCGACCAGATCGAGCGGCACCTGCTCGCGCGCCTGCGCAAAGATGTCGGCGCCAAGCCGGCGGCCGCGCTTGGTCAGGTTGTTGACGACGCTGATGCCGCGCGGCGCCTCGCCGCTGTAGCGCACCGACGGATCGACCAGCACGCCATGCTCGATCACGCAGTGCGGCGTGACGCCGCTGTCCCACATCAGCGCATTGAACGGCGTCACATGGACCAGCATCACGTTGGGGTCCTGCACCTGATGCACGGACGCCGTCGGATGCTGCTGCGGCGGATCGTGTTCCAGGAAGATCGTCGGCAACCGCCGCTGCGCCTCGGTCAACAACGTCTCGCGATCGCTGTCCCAGTGCCGCTGGTGCTGGTACAGCACGCAATCGAACTCGCGCTTCGGCACATCGTCGTAGGCGACCTCGTGCACGTTGTCCCCCCACGGCAGCGCGCCCACCGCGCCGGCATAGCCCGGCGGCGAGCCCGGCTTGGTGACCAGATACAGGTCGTGCGGAATCTGGGACAGGTAGTACAGATAGTTGCCGTGAACGTGCCAGGTCAGGATGCGCAGCCGCTCAGGCATGGCTGACCTCCTGCGTCTCGCGCGACTGCCCGATCATCGCCATCGCAGCGGCCACCACGTCGTCGACCTCGACGCCCTCGGCGCACAGATGCCCGACCGGGCAGTCCTGATGCATGCAGGGGCGGCATGCCGGATAGTCGGCCAGCACGCGATGGCGTGCATTGTCGAGCGGTGCCCAGCGCGCGCTGTCGCTGCCGCACGAGACCACGACGCTCGGTGTGCGCATCGCCGCGGCGATATGCGAGGCGCCGGTGTCGTTGCACAACAGCAGCCGGGCGTGCTTGACGACCGCCGCCATCGCGCCCAGATCGGTCTTGCCGCACAGGTTGATCACCGGCGAGCCGAGCGCATCGCACAGCTGCCCCGTCAGTTCGGCCTCGTCCGGCGTGCCGGTCACGACGATCTTCCAGTGCTGGCGCAGCATGTCCGCCACCGCGGCAAAGCGCTCGACGGGCCAGCGCCGCGAATGCATGCGCGCGCCGGGGTGCACGCAGATGAAATTGCCCGGTATCAGGTCGTACATCAGCGCCAGGCGCTGCCACGCCGCGTTATCAGCCGGGCGCAGCGGAAATTCGAGGTGGTTGCCATCGGGCGCATAGCCGAGCCGGCTGGTCAGCGCCAGCAGCCGCTCGATCTCGTTGCCACCCGGCCAGTCGATCAGCAGCTCGTTGACCGGCCGAGCACCGTACGAGAACACGCCGGGCTGCCACTTGCGCTCGGCGCGGCCAGCGCTCGGCGCCGCCGGCACCGGCCGGAATCCGGCCATCTGCCGCGCGCCAAGCTGCCGCACGATCGCGTTGGTCACCAGTCCGCTGCCGTGCAGCTGGATCGCCAGATCGAACTGGCGCGCGCGCGCCTGCTCGTAGAAGGCCTGGGCTTCCTCTTCGCGGATCGGCTGCTCGGGCATGCCGGGCGCGCCCGGGAACACCATCAGGTCGTCCACCAGATGCGAGAAGCGTTCGACAAACGAGGCTGCCCATGGCAGCCCGATCAACGTGATGCTCGCCTGCGGCTCCGCCTTGCGCAGCGCGCGCAGCGCCGGCACCGCGCACAGCATGTCACCCAGTTGCAGCGCTCGGAATACAGCGATCCGGCGCGGACGCTCCGCGAATCTGATCATAGGAAACCAACCTTGAAGGCAAGGGCGCCGCGCAGGCGCCAGTACAGGGAAAGCGGGGGAATCAGAATCGAAGTCGCGATCATCTCGGCGACATGCGAAGGGGTCAGCGCGGCGCCACGCAAGCGGCGGGCGCAGAACCACGCCGTCAGTGCCAACCAGAGGCCGAAGCCGCTCCATGCCAGCGGCGCGTGGCCAACCAGCGCGGCGATCAACGCCACCAGCAAGCCCAGCACCGACACGTAGTAGTGCCACGGCGGGATCGGCCGGATGCGCTCGCGATACCAGCGCGGATGCTTCTTGTACAGCAGCGCGTCGAAGAACACCTTGGATTGCGCGGCAAGGCTGCTGCCCCACGGGGCCGGCCGCACCGGATGCACGACCATCGCGTCCGGCGCGTTGCCGATCGGCCCGACCTGCTGCAGCAGGCGGAACTGCAGATCGGAGTCCTCGCGCCACGCGCGCTTGAAGCGTTCGTCGAAGCCGCCGACCTTGACCAGCGCTTCCTTGCGGACGAAGCAGTTGGCAGTGACGAATTCCGCGGTGGCGAGGCCGCCGGTATCGCGCTGATGGTCGGTAGGCCGCGCCGGCAGCGGCACCACCACCTTGCCGGTCATCGCGCAGCATTGCGGCGAGGTCGACAGTGCCAGGCAACCCTCGCGCAGCCAGCCCGGATCGGGGATGGTGTCGTCGTCGGTAAACGCGATCACCGACGCGCGCGCGATGCGCCAGCCCGCATTGCGCGCGGCGGCCGGCCCTTGCGTGTCCGGCACCGCCAGATAGCGCAGCGCGCAGCGTGGCCACGCGCCGTTCAGTTCCTGAACCAGACGCTCGACCTCGGGCTGGCAGCCGTCATCGGCGACGATCACCTCGAACGAACCGGCGCCGAACTGCTGCACGCCGATCGCGCGCAGGCAACGGTGCAGCAGGTCCGGCCGGCGATAGGTCGGGATCACGACCGAGATCAGCGGCTCGTCCGCGGTCTCCGCCGTCTCCGCCGTTTCGACACGGTCGATGGTTCGGTCGGCGGGCTCATGCACCGGCATGGGCGCCCTCCCGCGCAGGCTTTTCCAGCAGGAACGGGCCGATCACCAGCGCATCGAGCGGCGAGGTCCAGAAGCACTCGACCGCATCGCGCGGCGTGCAGACGATCGGCTCGCCGCGCGTGTTGAACGAGGTATTGACCAGGATCGGCACGCCGGTGCGCTGCTCGAACGCCGCCAGCACGTCGTAGTAGGCGGGATTCTGCTCGCGCCGTACGGTCTGCACGCGAGCCGTGCCGTCGACGTGGCAGACCGCGGGGATGCGATCCTCGCGCCCCGGCTTGACGTTGAACACGAACAGCATGAACGGCGCGCGCCAGTTGCCCGGACAGGCGGCGGTAAACCATTCGGCCGCGCGCTCCTCCATCACGACCGGCGCGACCGGACGGAAGTCCTCGCGGTCCTTGATCTGGTTGAGCTTCTGCTGCATCGACGGATCGATCGGCGAGGCCAGGATCGAGCGGCCACCTAGCGCGCGTGGGCCAAACTCCATGCGCCCCTGGAACCAGCCGATGATCTTGTTCTGCGCCAGCAGCTCGGCGGTCTCGCCGGCCACGTCGTCGAGCCGGCGGTACGGCAGCTTGGCCTGGTCCAGGAAGGCCGCGATTTCCTGCTCGTCGAAGGCCGGGCCGTAATAGGCGTGCTCCATCGCCCAGCGCCGCGCCGGCTTGCCGCGCTGCTGCCAGTCGACCCACAGCGCCGCGCCCAGCGCGGTGCCGGCATCGCCGGCGGCCGGCTGCACCCAGACCTCGTCGAACGCGCCCTGGTCGCGCACCCGCGCGTTCATCACGCAGTTCAGCGCAACTCCACCCGCCATTGCCAGCTTGCGCTCGCCGGTCTCGGCGGCCAGCCAGGCCGTCATGCCGAGCACCGTTTCCTCGAGGATCAGCTGCAGCGAGCGCGCGATATTGAAATGCTCGCGCGTGAATTCGCTGCCGCGCACGCGCGGCGGCCCCAGTACCGCTTCGAGATCGGCCTGGTCGATGCGGTAGCCGCCCTCGCGATCGCCATGGACCATTGCGCGGAATACGTCGGCACGGGTCGGCTCGCCGTACGAGGCCAGCGCCATCACCTTGTACTCGTCGGACGAATGCAGGAAGCCCAGATGCCGGGTCACGCGCTCATACAGCAGGCCCAGCGAATCGGGCAGGTCGATCTGCTTGATGCGGCGATAGTCGCGCCCGTCGAACACGCCATAGCTGGTGGTCGCGCTCTCGCCGCGGCCGTCCATCGTCAGCACCGCGCAGCGGTCGAACGGCGCCGCCAGGAAGGCGCTGGCTTCGTGCGCCATATGGTGCTCGACGTAGTGCCAGCGATACGGCGCCTCGGCGCTGCTGCGCACGGTGGCGAAGCGCTTCTGCAGGTGATGCGGCACGCCCGACACCAGTTGCCGCGGCGCGTTGACGACATAGGACAGGAACAGCGGGTCCCACGGAGAATCGGCAACGCCGGGACTGGCGTGCTTCGACGGCTCGAGCGGCAGCGTCACCGTTTCGTCGTTGCGACGCTCGCCGAGCATGATCGCGGGGTCGAAGGAATAGGCGATATGGTCCACGTCGGCCAGCGTGATGCCGGCCTCCTTCAGGCAATAGTCGATCGCGTGGTAGGGCAGCTCCCAGGCGGTGAACGGCACCGGCCGCTTGCCGTGCTTGATGTGCGTGAACCGTTCGTCTTCCGCCGCGGCGATGACCTCGCCGTCGCGCACCAGGCAGGCGGAGGTGTCGTGATAGGCGGCGTTGATTCCAAGCGTGTACATGGCGGCTCCTCTGCGCGATTCCTTGTGTCCGATTCAGGTGGCCAGCACCGCGCCACTGGCGCGTACCGGCGGCAACGGGGGCATGACGGGGGCGGGTACGACCAGCGGCGGCAGCACGTTCGCGGCCTCCGCCGGCGCGCCGGCCAGCAGTTCGCGCGCAGCGGCCACCACGTCGGGGACCGCGACATCGTTGAGGCAGCGGTGGTGCTGTTGCGGGCAGACGCTCTTGTAGCAATAGCGGCACGGCACGTCGGCGTAGAGCGTGCGGTGCGGCACCTGCCACGGCGTGTGCTGCGGATTGGTCAGCGCATACAGATCGACCACCGGCGTGCCGAGCGCGGCCGACAGATGCACCGGCCCGCTGTTGTTCGAGATCAGCAGGTCGGCATGCTCGACCAGCGCGCCCATCTGGCCGAGCGTCAGTTCGCCGGCGATGCCGAGCACGCGCGGATGGCCGGCGGCACGGCACACGCTGTCGACCAGCGGCTGCTCGCTGACGCCGCCGGTCAGCAGCACCAGCGCGCCGTCCTGCTCGGCCAGCGTGCGGGCGACCTCGGCGAAGCGCGGCGCCGGCCAGCGGCGCGACTCGGCGGTCGCGCCCGGATGCATCACCACGCAGCGGCGGGGCACGGCGCCTTCTTGCTCGCCCTCGCCCTGCCAGCGTTGCAGCAGCCGCTGCACCGCGCGCCGATCGTGCGGCTGCACGCGAAAGCGCAGCCGCGTGTCGAAGGCCACCGCGCCGACGGTGGCCACCAGGTCGAGCTGGCGCTGCGTCTCGTGGCGGACCTGCGATTGCGGTTCGGTCTCCGGCACCCAATCGCTGAGCAACTCGTATGGGTTCTCGCGGCAATGCGCCAGCCGCAGCGGAATGCCGGCCATCGTGCACAGCAGCGCGGCCGGCAACGGGTTCTGGCTGTAGACGGTGAAGATCACCGCCGCATCGAAGCGGGCGGCCTGCAGCCGCTGCGCCCACGGCAGCACGCTGCTGGCCGTGCGGTTGCCGGTGCCGTTGCCCTTGACCCAGGGCGCATCCCACGTCAGCAGCGTGTCGATCATCGGCAGGTGGCTGGCCAGCGCCGCGGCGCCGCTCGAGGTCAGCAAGGTCAGATGACGGGACGGGTCGCTGTCCTTCAGTGCCTGCATCGCGGGCGTGGTCATCAACACATCGCCCATATTGTCCAGCCTCACGCACAGGATGCGTTTGGCGTCGCGCCATGCCGTCATCGTCATGAGGCCTCCGCCCGGCAACGTTCGGCGTGCCGCACCGTGCCGCCCAGATGACGGACCACGATGCGCGCGGCCTGATCCAGATCGGCAACGACATGCTCGGGCGTGCGGTACGGCCCGCGCACCCATTCGGTCTCGTTGCCGCAATCGACCAGGATCGTGTGGCAACCGGCGCGCTGGCCGGCCTCGATGTCGTCGAGGATGTCGCCGATCATCCAGGACCGGCGCAGATCGAAATGCAGCAGCGTCGCGGCATTGCGCAGCAACCCCGGCAAGGGCTTGCGGCACAGGCAGGTGCGGGTGAAGCGCGGCACCACGCCTTCCGGATGGTGCGGACAGAAGAAGAAGCCCGACAGCCGCGCGCCGTGGGTCGCGAACAGCTCGCCCAGGCGCTGACGCATCGGCGCCAGCGCCTCGGGCGTGAAGCGGCCGAGCGCGAGGCCCGGCTGGTTGGACACCACCACCAGCGGCACGCCCAGCTTGCCGAGCCGGCGCAGCGCGCGCGCGGCGCCCGGTGCGAGCCGCATCTTGTCGGGGTCGACGTTGTACGGCACGTCCTGCAGCACCGTGCCGTCCTTGTCCAGCAGTACCGCGCCGGGGAGTCCGGCGAGTGCGCTGCGTGCTCCGGCCCGAACGGCGGCGCCAGGGTCGTCGATCAGGGCCACGACGTTTCCTTCATCGGCAGCACCATGACCTCGGGGATCACGGTCTCTTCGGGCTGCGTCAGCACGAAGCGCACCGCGCGCGCGACATTGGCCGGGTCCTGCAGGGTGGACTGGTCGATATCGGCGAAGCGGTCGAGAAGGAATGGCGTGCGCATGCCGCCGGCGACGATGGCCGACACCTTGATGCCGTGCGGCCGCAGTTCCGCGTGAAGCGCGTGCGAGAAGCCCAGCAGCCCCCATTTGGTGGCGTGGTAGGCCGAGGCATTGGGCCAGGCGCGTTTGGACGCGGTCGACGCGATATTGACGATATGGCCACCGCCCTGCGCCTTCAGCATCGGCACCACCGCGTGCGACATCAGATAGGGGCCGTACAGATTGACCATCAGCACGCGGTGCCAGCGTTCGGTCTCGACCTCGTCGACCGGCAGCGTGATGTCGATGGCGGCGTTGTTGATGATGCCGTCGAGGCGGCCGCTGCGTTCGCGCACCTGCTCGAAGGCCGAGCGCACGGCGGCCGGCTCGGCCACGTCGAAGGACAGCGAATAGGCCCGCTCGCCGCTGGCATCGAGCTTCTCGGCGCAGTTGCGGGCCAGGGTTTCGTCGACATCGGCGACCACCAGGCTGGCGCCGGCGGCCGACAGGTTCTGGCAGATCGCGGCGCCCAGCCCGCGCCCTCCCCCGGTTACGAGAAAGGTCTTGCCTTGCAGGCTGGCGTCTGGCGCATCGGTCATTTCGGCTCCTGAAGTTTGGCTTGGAAGGCTTGACCGGATGCGCGCGCGCATGGAATCGGCGCGTTCGACGGGCAGGACGGAAAGGGGAAACGCACGGCACCGCTCCCCATTTCCGGTGGCCCGCCGCTCCGTGCGACGGCGGCGAATCCGGTTCTCTGTGGGGATGCCTTCAGCGAATTGCATGCCAGACGCGTGATGGCGCCGTGGCTTGCCGTTTCGGGGGAAACGGTTCCCCCCATGTCAGGAGTTACATGGGGGGCGTTGGCGTTTATGCCGTGGCTGGTAAAAGTTGCAGGGCGGGTGGTGGCGGCGGGTCGGGCTCTCCCCGGCCCTCTCCCGCAAGCGGGAGAGGCAGAACACCGGCGGCTTGCGTACGGCTTGCGGTTTTGCTCCCCTCTCTCGCTTGCGGGAGAGGGAGAACACCGGCGGCGTGCGGAGGCGCTGGGTAAACTCGAACCGATGTAGGACCGGTCGCTCCCTACTTCTCCGCTCTGCGCCTTTGCTGCGCCACTGCCCGCAGCAGCGCTGCCACGCTCAGCGCGAAAGCCTCGTCGTACCAGGGGTTCGCCCCGCTGACCGCGACGACGATGCCGTCGAGCACTGCCGCGCCGCCCAGCATCGATTCTTCGGCGCGCAGCAGGTGCGGCGCCCGCGCCTGGATCTGGTCGGTCGCCATGCCGGTGCGCCAGGCGACCTTGGCCTTCTCGCGGGCGTACCAGGCATAGTCGGCGTCCCAGCGTTCCCGTCCCGGCGTCGAATACTCGAACAGGATCGCCTGCTCGAACGGGCAGTCCGCCGGGCACTTGCCCGGGTCCATTACCACCACATGCAGGAAGCCGCCCTCGCCGACCTCGCGGTCGCGCACCGCCGCTTCGAGCATCGGCACCGCCAGCGCGACGGCGCGCTCGGCGCTGGCCGCATCGGCGAAACGGCTGCCTAGCGCCATGCCGGGCGAGGCGGTGGCGCCGGGAACGTCGGCGGAGGATCGGGAAGGCGTGGAACTGGGCAGGTCGGGCCTGTCGTGAGGCTGCATGGTTTCTCCTCGATCGGGAAATGAGAAATGGAAAATCAAGCGAAATTCGACGAACCGCGACCGCGGCCCGCAGGCCCCCGCGCTAACCTCGCGGCCCCGGCACCGTGGCGTCGGCATCGCGATGCCGCACCATCGAATGGATCGCGATCACCAGCTCGCCGATCTGCACCGGCTTGGACAGGTGCACCTGGAAGCCGGCCATCATCGCGCGCATGCGGTCCTGCGCCTCGGCATGGCCGGACAGCGCGATCGCGCTGAGGCGGCAGGCCAGTGGCACGTTGCGGTCGGTCTCGAGCCGGCGTACGCGCCGCAGCACGGTGTAGCCGTCCTCCTCGTCCAGCGCGATATCGCACAGCAGTACCTGCGGCCAGTGCTGCGGATCGGCCTGGTCGAGCAGTGCCAGCAGATCGTCGCCGCGGCCGAAGGCCTGTGCTTCGGCGCCATAGTCCTCCAGCGTGCTGGTCAGCACCTCGCGGGTCGGTTCGTCGTCGTCGAGCACCAGGATGCGCAAACCCTTCAGCGCATCGGCAGCGGGCAGCGTCGATGTGACATCCGGCGGGGCCACCGGCGGCGGCACCGGCGCTTCGCGAATCGGCCGCAGTGGCATCGCCATCCGATAGCCGTGGCCATGCGGGTCGACCGTCAGGCGGACCGCATGGTCCTCCAGCAAGCCCTCCAGTTCGCGCATATCGGGCAGCGGCGCCTGCCGGTCCGGCGCGGCCACGTACAGCGACGCCTCGCCGCCCTGCCGCTCGAGCCGCAGCTCGATGCGTCCGCCCGGTTCCATGTCGTCGATCAGCGCATGGCACAGTTCCCACACCGCCTTCTGCACGACACCAGGGTCGCCCGTCACGCGCAGTTCGGCCTCGCCCAGCACGGTAAACAGATTGACCTGCCGCTCGGCGATCAGCTCGCGCAGACCGTCGACCACCGCGGCCACGATCGCCTCCAGCCGGATCGGCTGCAGCGCCAGCTTCTGCTCGGTGCGTTCCAGTTCGCGCTGCTGCTGTTGCAGCCGCCACATCTGCGCGTAGACGCCGCGCCGCGCCAGCAACGCATCGTGGGTGCCCTCCTCGACCACGCGGCCATGCTCCATCACCAGGATGTGGTCGGCATCGGCGATGGTGGACAGCCGGTGCGCGATGATCAGTGCGGTACGGCCCTTCGCCACTTCGGCCAGCTCGCGCTGGATCGCCCGCTCCGAACGCGTATCGAGGGCCGAGGTGGCCTCGTCGAACACGACGATCGGCGGCTTCTTCAGCAGCGCGCGCGCAATCGCCACGCGTTGGCGCTCGCCGCCGGACAGCCGTACGCCGCGTTCGCCGACGCGGGTCTCGTAGGTGTCGGGCAGCCGGTCGATGAAGGTGTCCAACTGCGCGGCGCGCGCGGCCTCGACGATATCGGCACGGGTCGCGCCCTCGCGGCCATAGCCGATGTTATAGGCGATGGTGTCGTTGAACAGGATGGTGTCCTGCGGCACGATGCCGATCACCTCCCGCAGGCTCTGCTGCGTGACCAGCCGCAGGTCCTGTCCGTCGATGCTGATCTTGCCGCTGTCCGGCAGATAGAGCCGGAACAGCAGCCGCGCCAACGTCGATTTGCCCGAACCGCTGCCGCCGACCACCGCCACGGTCTGTCCGGCGCCGATGCGGATACTGACGTCCCACAGCGTCTGCCGGCTCGGGTCATAGCTGAAGTTGACGTTCTCGAACACGATTTCGCCGCGGGACACGTGCAAGGGCCGCGCGCCCGGCGCATCGTGGTCCTCGCCCGGCGGCCCCTGCGCATCGAGCAGCGCGAACAGCCGCTCGACCTGCGTCATCGCGTCGTTCGACTCCCGGAAGATGAAGCCCAGCGTATTGAGCGGCAGCACCACCTGGATGATGTAGGCGTTGATCAGCACCAGGTCGCCAACGGTCAGCGCGCCGGTGACGACGCGCTCGGTCGCCAGCAGCATCACTGCCGCCACGCCCAGCGCAATGCAGCAGCTCTGGCCGACATGCAGCGCGGACAGCGCGTACTGGTTCTCGACGCTGGCATCGACCCAGCCTTCGAGCAGCCCCGACAACCGCTTCGTCTCGAACTTCTCCCGCGCGAAGAACTTGACGGTGTCGTAGTTCAGCAAGCTGTCGACCACCTTGCTGTTGGTCTGCGCCTCGACCGCATTGACCTTGCGCTGCACCTTGGTCCGACGCCGCGTCATCACGAAGGTGTACCCCGCATACAGCGAGAACGTGACGACGATGATCGCCGCAAAGGCGCCACCATAGGCGGCGATCATGATGATCAGTACCGAGCCGATCTCCATCAGCGTCGGCACGATCGTGAAGACGGCAACGCCGAGCAGGAAGCCGATTGCCGCGGTGCCCTTCTCCAGGTCGCGGATCACGCTGCCGGTTTCGCGGCGCGCATGAAAGCGCGCCCCCAACGCATGCAGATGGGAAAACGTGCGCTCCATGAACGTCGCCACGGTACGCTGCGTGACCGGCGCGAACACGACGTCGCGCAGTTCGTTGAAAGCATTGCCGAGCAGGCGCAGCGCGGCATAGGCCAGCACGAGGAAGACCGGCATCGTGATCGCCGCGCCGGCCATCGCGGCGGCGCCGGTGGCTACCGGGGCGACATCGTCGACCACCAGCTTCAGCACCAGCGGCACCGCCACCGCGGCGGCCTTGGCCAGCACCAGCAACAGCACCGCCACGCCCACGCGCGCACGAAAACGCCAGATCGTTGCCCACAGCTCGGCTGCGATCCGGCGTTTGGAGGCGGGAGTGGGATGTCCGTTGGTCGTCGCCATCGTCTCTCTGGTTGGGGGCGGCGCGGAGCGGACCCCTCAGGCCGTCACGAACGGTTGTCGACCTTCGGCGCGTCCGGCGTGGTGCTGCCCGGGTCGCGCAGGTCGCCCTCCCCGACACCCGGCGGGAACTGCCCGCGGCGGATCTGGCGGAAGGTGTCGTTCGGCCCGCTGGGCTCCGGCGTGGTCGTCGCGCCGCGCACCAGTTCAGGCTCGTTGTCCTTCTCGCCCGGCTGGCGATGCGACTGCGCCGATTCCCACGCTTCGCGCGGTTGTTGTTCGGCGGGGTGCTGGCCATGGCTTTGGTCCTGGCTTTGGTGCTGGCTTTGGTCCTGGCTCTGACCCTGGCCTTGGTCCTGGAATTGACCTTGGCTCGCCCCCTGCTCCGCTCGCAGACCGGCCGGCGGCGTCTCGCCCGTGCCACCCTGCTGCCGCGGTTCGCCCGCCCTCTGGCCCTCCATCCGTGCCTGGTCGCCCTTGCTGACGCCCTCGTGCGTGGTGGTGTGCTGGCCCGGCGTCAGCAGCACGCCGAGGTCGCGCTCACCGTTCGCGGCTGCACCGGTACCCGCCTGACTACCGTGGCGATCCTCGTCCTGCCGGACCGACTGATCGATCTCGCTGCCCGGATCCTCGTTGCCGGTCGGGTTCAGCGCGCCTTCGCCCAACTGGCCGGCACGCTCGTGGGGCGCGGTCTCCTGCAGCGGCCTTGGCGTACCAAGCGGGTCGAAGTCCGTCCAGCGGCCGTTCTCCCACTGCCCCTCCGCCTGCTCGAGGTCGCGCCCGCCTTCCAGGCGGATCAGTTCGGCCGCGGTCTGCAGCCGTTCGGGCTCGACGCGCGCGGCCAGCAGCACGCCGGGCGGGCGCGCCAGCTGCTCGGCGGCCTGCGGCGTGCCGATCGTGAAGATCGACACGTCCCATACCGAAAATCCGTGTCCATAAAGCCCTCGCGCCGCGCGCTCGGCGTCGGCGAAGGATTCGAAACGCCCTGCCACGATGGTCGACATGATTGGCTCCTGGGTTCGGCAACGACATTCCCGGTGTCGTGCAAGGAATGCGCCCGCGCGTGCCGTGCGGACCTGGCGCGCCCCGTCGTCACGGCGGCATCGGTAGCCCATGTCGAACTTGCAACACGCACACCGAACTACACGGCCTCATCCGATCCGCTTCCGCGCGAGCCCGGCGTGCCGCCGTCGCGGCTACCGTCGCCACGGCGCTCCTTCGATCCGAGCTCGGCCGCTACCTCTTCCTCCAGGTCGTGCCGCGCTTCCTTCTTGGCAACATGCGTCTGCAGCGCGTCGTCGAGCCCGTGGGTTTCCTCGATATCGCTCTCGCGCTCGGCCAGCTCGGACAGTTGCCGGTAGAACGCCGCCAGCTTCTTCAGGTCCTCTTCGTCCAGATCCTCGATCGACACCAGCCGGCTGCTGGCGTGGCGATGCGAAGCCAGCAATTCGTTCAGCTTCAGATGCACCGCCAGCGAATCCTTGTTCTGCGTCTGCTGAATCAGGAACACCATCACGAAGGTGATGATCGTGGTAGCGGTATTGATCACGAGCTGCCAGGTCTCCGAGTAATCGAACATCGGGCCGGTCACCGCCCACAGCAGCACCACGCCTACCGCCAGCGCAAAGGCGATCGGTGAGCCGGCGCCCCGGGTGGCATGACCGGCAAACCATTCGAAGGCATGCATCACCCTGCGTCGCCAGCCCGGCCGGTCTTCCTCCAAGGAGCCGCTGCCGGCGCCATTGGCATTGCCGTTGGCGGACTTGCCGTTGATCACTTCGCGGGCGACGCTGGCGAGGCGTTCGCGGTCAGTACTGGCTACATCGGGCATGGCAGTTCTCTAGGCGCCTCCCGGCATCGCGGCCTGCAGCAAGCAAAGCGCGCCCCGCCGGACAATCGGCAATATCTCGACATACGGCAAGTTCCATACCTGCCTCGGCAGCACGGGGCGCACGGGACACGTCAATGACACGCCA
Source organism: Cupriavidus sp. UGS-1 (assembly GCF_021213615.1). Classification (NCBI taxonomy): domain Bacteria; kingdom Pseudomonadati; phylum Pseudomonadota; class Betaproteobacteria; order Burkholderiales; family Burkholderiaceae; genus Cupriavidus; species Cupriavidus sp. UGS-1. The sequence continues at coordinate 41,954 of NZ_JAJQJF010000013.1, forward strand.
ACGACGAAAGAGACTGCGCTTCGGCGCCGCCGCCACCATGCGCCGTACTTTTTACAAGTGCCGGCGGCAAACTTTTCAGGTCTGGCACGTCCTGCACGACGATCCCGCGCGTCGCTTTCGCATGCCGCCCCTCGCGCACAAGGGTACGGTTCTTGCGGTTCTCTACCCGGTCGGGCAATGGTCCGGCGCAGTGCGCGGCGCGTGCCGCCACTCGGTACGCAAGGAGGGACAGATGAGCAACGGCAGCAATCAGCGCTACCCCGGCGGCTACGGTGGCTACGGCAGCGGTCCGGGGCGGGATCAGGGGAGCGGCAGCGAATGGTGGCGTGACAAGGACGGTGACGATATGGGCGAAGAAATGCGGTTTGGCGAGTACGGCGACGAAGGCGAATCGCGCGAACAATACGGCGGCCGGGAGCAATACGGCCGCGGGCAATCGGGCCGTGGCCAATCAGGCGGTCAATATGGCGGTCAATATGGCGGTCAGCGCCAGGGTCAAAGCCAACAGCGCTATGGGCAGGGCCAAGGACAGGGCCAGCAACGCTTTGAAAACGAACGCGAACGGTGGCGCGATGAATGGGGCGCCGGACGTGGCGGCGGCGATCGTTCGCGCAGCGGCGGCGGCGGTTCCTCGTACGAACAGCAATCGTCGCCGCGCTATCGCGGCGGCGGCCAGGGCCGCTACGACCCGACCGACATGGGCGGCGCGCGCAATCCCTACAGCAGCGGCTATGCCGGCTACGACCCCAGCGGCGGCGGCGTGGAGCGCTACGGCATGTACGGCGTGCGCGATACCGGCCGAGATGATGGACGGATGGGCCAGAGCTCCGGTGAAAGTTCGATACAGGGCTATGGCGGCCAGCAGTACGGCGGCTATGGGCGCGAGCAGGGGCGAGGCGGAAGCGGCGGCGACACGTGGCGCGACCTCGAGGCGCGGGAACGTCTGCGTCGCGGCAACGAGGCCGGCTATGGCGGCGGCTACTACGGCAGCAGTTCGAGCGGCGGCCAGTCGTACAGCGGCGGACAGCGGACCTATCCGGGCGACCCCGGCTATCGCCAGAGCGGTACCTCGGGCTATGGCGGCAGTTCCGGCCAGGGCGGCCGCGGTTATGGCCTGGAGAGCTACGAATCCGGCGGCCGGGGGCGTTCGCAGTATCAGTCGGGGTACGGTTCGCAATACGGATCGCAGTACGGGCAAGGGCAGCAATACGGCGGCCAGCAATCCCAGCAGTACGGCCAGCAAGGCCAGCAATACGGGCAACAGCAGCGCCGCCGTCGCGTCGGCCCGAAGGGCTATCAGCGCTCGGACGAGCGCATCCGCGAGGACCTGTGCGAGCGGCTGTCCGATGTGCCGATGGTCGACGTCAGCCAGGTCTCGGTCGAGGTCAGCGGCGGCGCCGTGACGCTGACCGGCACGGTGCGCGAGCGGCACGAGAAGTTCGTCATCGAGGATATCGCCGATGAGATCTTCGGCGTCCAGGAAGTCCACAACCAGATCCGCGTGACGCGCGACAGCATGGGCAGCGCGGGCGCCGGTTCGGAGGCCGGCGGCGACTATCGCAGCAGTGGCGGCAGCATGTCTGGCACCTCTGGCACCACTGGCTCGTCGGGATCGACCTCTGCCACGTCCACCGGCTCGCCGTTGTCGTCAGGAACGATGGGCACGTCCGGCACCACGGGCAGTACCGGCACGATGGGAACGACGGGAACGTCGGCCACGACGGGGACGACGGGCGCATCCGGTTCGTCGGTCTCCTCGGCCTCTGGCAGCACGCCCGATATCGGCGACGGGCTCGGTTCGACCGGCAAGGGAACCAACCGCTGATCCCGCTGGAACGGCGCACGTGGGCACCAAGACCCTGGCCAAAGGCAGCAAGCTCCGCGCCCCGATCGCGGAGCTGCGGCCGACCCAGATCACGGTCGGCGCGCTGCATGTCAAGCGCAAGATGCAGACGACGCGCCGCCAGCCCGAGGACCGGCTCGAGGCCTTCTTCGACAAGCACCGCATTCACGTGGTGGTGGGACCGCAGCACGTGCTGTGGGTCGTGGACCATCACCACTGGGTGCGGGCGTGGCACGAGCTCGGCTTCGAGATCATCCCGGTGTTCGTGCGCAAGGACCTGAGCGACCGCTCCGAGGACGAGTTCTGGGAGTACATGCTGCGCCGCCATCAGGTCCACCCCTACGACGAGCATGGCCGGCGCCAGCCGCTGTCGGCCCTGCCGCGCTCGGTCGCCGGCATGCGCGACGATCCGTATCGCAGCCTCGAGGCCTTCGCCCGCATCGCGGGCGGATATCGCAAGGTCAAGCAGGCCTATCCGGATTTCAAATGGGCGGACTTCTTCCGCCGCGAGATTCGCGGGCCGATGGACAACCCGGAGTGCTTTGCCTACGCGCTGGCGCTGGCCGTCAAGGCGGCCAGGAGTCCGAAGGCGCGAGGACTGCCTGGCTATATCGGCAAATAAGTCGGGAAGGTCTTGTCGCCCCCGTGTCTTTGTCGCCTCCGCGAAGGCGGGGGCCCAGCGGCTTTTGCAGCCCCAATCAAGTCACTGGGTCCCCGCCTGCGCGGGGACGACGGGGATGTCTTTTGTCGCCCGCGTGTCTTTGTCGCCCCCGTGTCTTTGTCGCCCCCGCGAAGGCGGGGGCCCAGCGGCTTTTGCGGCCGCAATCAAGTCACTGGGTCCCCGCGTTCGCGGGGACGACGGGGATGTCTTTTGTCGCCCCGTGTCTTTGTCGCCCCCGCGAAGGCGGGGGCCCAGCGGCTTTTGCAGCCCCAATCAAGTCACTGGGTCCCCGCGTTCGCGGGGACGACGGTGGATCGTGTTACCGCGCTGCAGGCGCGCCGGCGCCGCCGATCACGGCCGCGACATTCAGCGCCTGCTGCTCGCTGGCCATCGGCACGAACAGCACGCCGTTGGTGATGGGCCGGCCGATGCGCGGCGTTGCCACCAGATTGCCGCCAACGGTCAGCACCAGGTTCTTGCCGGAGAACCGCTGCGTCAACGCAGCGAGCTTCTGCGCGCCGGGCTGCGTGAAGTTGAAGCGCACGTACGACTTGCCGTCCTTCGCCTTGACGGGCACGACCGTGCTCAGATCACCGCGCGCGAGAACCGGTTGCGGCGCGACCCACAACGTCGCATTGGCCATGCGCAGTTCGTTGAGGTTGGGGGCGCGTTCCGGCTGCGCCAGGCGGAACTCAACCGCGGGCTGCGCTGCCTGTTGAGGAGCGGCGGCGCGCTGCGCTTGTGCGGAAGCGGGAGCCGGTACAGGAGCCGCAGCGGCAGGCGCCATCGGCGCGGCCTGCTGACCCTGCTGGGCGGGCATCTGTTGGCAGGCGCCGAGGGCGAACACGGCAAGAACGGAAGCGGCAACCGATGCGGCGCGATACATGGCAACTCCAAAAAACAAGGGCCGTTACCGGCCCGATCAAGATATCTATGGTCTGCTCGAATAAACAGGCCCGGCAATGCTACCTCAAGTCGCTGGGTCCCCGCCTGCGCGGGGACGACGGCTATTCTTCCGACGCCCCCGCGAACGCGGGGGCCCAGCGGCTTCCAACACAACGCGTCAGGCTTTCGCCTTCGCGATCAACGCCTTCGCCGCTTCCTCGCACTCCTTCTCGCGCCACAGGAATTCCTGCGCGCGCGTGTCGCGGTCGAACAGGACCTTGTACTGGCAGGCCTTGTCGCCGGACGGCGTCTGCAGATGGAACAGGTAGTCCCATTCGCGCACGAAGAAGAAGCCCTCGAGGAAGTGCGGGCGGCCCAGCAGGTGATACAGCTGGTCCTTGGTCATGCCGGCCTTGACCAGCGCGAGGCTGTTCGGGTCCGGATGGATGCCCTCGAGCAGCGTCATGTTCTCGACATCCATCTTCGGCCAGACCGGCGCAGCGGTGTGGCCTTTGTCGTCGATCTTGCTCAGGTTGCCGCAGCCGGCCAGCAGCGCTGCCGCGAGCAAGGCGGCGCAGGGTGCGGCATGGCGTTTCATCGAATCAAACATGGTTTCGAACTCCTTGTCCCGGCATGGCGTCATCGCGCCGGCGGGACGTTGATGATCGGGTAGTGGTCGGGCGTGCGCCAGCTGGGGGACTGGCGCACGCCCGTGCTACACGGACAATCCCGTGCGGCTTACCACTGATAGCCGACGCCCACCGCGCCACCGTAGTCGCCACGCGACGAAGCGGCACCAGACGCCTTGTAGACCCACGAGCCGTTGTCCGAGACTCGCGACAGACCGAGCGCGTAGCCCGTTTCACCGTTGAACGTGGCAGCACCGATGGCCAGCATGCTCTTGTTCGGCAGGTAGGCCTGCGGCAGGCCAGCCATCGCCATCGCCGACGCGATACCGGCGTTCGCCCGGTTCTCGACCGCGCGGATACGGCTGTCCATGCCCGCGAACTTCTGGTCGATGCCCTGGCTGATGCGGTTCAGCTGGTTGACGTTGACCGCATCGGTCGGCGCCGTGCCTTCGGCCACGCCGGTGATGCGGCGATCGCCATCCTTGCCGGCCATGTTGACCGTGGTGCCGCCGGTGTCGCCACCGACCGAGATCGGACCGTTGCTCGTTTCCTGCTTGACGATACCGATCTTGCCCTCGACCAGGTTGTTGACCGTGGTGTTGGTCTGGTGCAGCTGCGAACCGTTGACCGCATCGGTCGAGTTCTCGCTGATATTGCCCGCCGCGACGTTGGTGATCTTCGTCCCGTTGGTGCCGCCCAGCGTGATCTGCGACCGATCCGAGTTGTCGTACTGGATCGAGTTCTCGACCTGACCGGCGGTGTCGCCGATCGCGTCGGCCACGTTGGCGTAGGTCTTGCCGTTGACCGTGAAGCCGCCGCCGATGGTGCCGGTTGCCGGGTTGTAGGTCGTGCCGCCGCCCAGGTGGTTGGCAATGCTGTCACCCTGATTCTTGACGATGGTGTCCTGTGCGCCCAGCGCGTCGCCCACGTTGTTATACGTGGCGCCGCCAACCGAGTACGTCGGCGCGGTGTAGGAACCCGTGGTCGAATCGTACGAAGCACCGCCGCCCAGCGAGGTCGCGGTGTTCTGCGCGACCTGGTTCAGCTGGCTGACGTTGACCGCATCGGTCGGGGCCGAGCCGGCTGCCACGTTGGTGATCTGGCGTTCGGCGCCTGCATTGCCGACCGACACTTCACCGACCGAGTTCTGGCTGCCGACGCCGTAGCCGATGTAGCCGCTACGCGCGCCCACCGTCGTCACCGAGCCTGCGCCGAGCGCCACGCTGTTGGCAAACACCGCCTGCGAGCCCGCGCCCAGCGCCAGCGACTGGATGCCTTGCGACTGCGCGTTGGTACCGAGCGCGACGCCGTCGGCCTGCGACACCAGCGAGTTCTGGCCGATCGCGGTACCGCCGGGAGCGGTCTGCGCGACCTGGGCGTTGCGGCCCATGCCGATGCCGTTGTCGCCGTTGACGATCGTCTCCGGACCCACCGCAATCGAGTCGACACCCACGGCCAGCGAATCGGCCAGCGTCGAGTTCGCGTGGAAGTACTTGGTACCGGTGGCCGTCACCGAGCCGATCGCGCCCTGCAGCTGGCGGATCGTCACGGCGTCATGCGCGCTGGTACCGTCGGCCACGTTGGTGATCTGGCGCAGCGTGTTGGTCGCGGCATTGCCGACCGACACCGCACCGGCCAGGTTCACGTCGGTGGTGTTGTACGGAACGATCGCGGTACCGGCCGTGATGGTGCCGCTGACCGGCGCCAGCGCGCGATCCGACACCGACCCCGAACCCAGCGCCACGCCGCCATCGACACTCGAGACGGCGCCGTTACCCATCGCGATGCTGTTCGTGTTGTTGGCGACCGCCTGCGGCCCGACCGCGATGCTGTCGGTGCCGAGCGCCTGGCTGTCGGCCAGCGTCGAATTGGCGTGGAAGTACTTGATGCCAGCGCCGTTGTTGATATCGCCGATGATGTTGTTCAGGTTGGCGATATTGGTCGTGTTGGTGGCGATGTTGCCCGTGTTCAGGTCCACCTGCTGGTTGGTCGCGTACAGCTGCGAGCCGTTCACCGCGTCGGTCGACGTATTGCTCAGGCGACCCGCCGCGACATTGGTGATGGTCCGCTCCGCGCCCACCGCGCCCACGCTGACCGTCGAGGTCGGCGTGGCACCGGCGAAGGTGTAGGCGTTGCCACCGATGGTCGCACCCGACGTACCCACCGCCGCTGCCGTCACCGAACCCGAGCCCAACGCGATATCGCCGGCGTTGTTCGCGACGGCGTTCGGACCGATCGCGACCGAATTCGCGCCAAGCGCCTGGCTGTCCGGCAACGTCGAATTGGCGTGGAAGTACTTGATGCCGCCGCCGTTGTTGATGTTGTCGATCGTGTTGTTCAGGTTGGTGATATCGGCGGTGTTCAGGTCCACCTGCTGATTCGTCGCGTACAGCTGCGAGCCGTTCACCGCGTCGGTCGACGTGTTGCTCAGGCGGCCAGCCGCGACATTGGTGATGGTCCGCTCCGCGCCCACCGCGCCCACGCTGACCGTCGAGGTCGGCGTGGCACCGGCGAAGGTGTAGGCGTTGCCACCGATGGTCGCGCCGCCCGTACCCACTGCGGCAGCAGTGACCGAACCCGCGCCCAACGCGATATCGCCGGCGTTGTTGGCGACGGCGTTCGGGCCGATCGCCACCGAGTTTGCACCCAGCGCCTGGCTGTCCGGCAACGTCGAATTGGCGTGGAAGTACTTGATGCCGCCGCCGTTGTTGATGTTGTCGATCGTGTTGTTCAGATTGGTGATATCGGCGGTGTTCAGGTCCACCTGCTGGTTGGTCGCGTACAGCTGCGAGCCGTTCACCGCGTCGGTCGAGGTGTTGCTCAGGCGTCCCGCCGCGACGTTGGTGATGGTCCGCTCGGCACCCGGCGCACCGACGCTGACCGTCGAGGTCGGCGTGGCACCCGCGAAGGTGTAAGCGTTGCCACCGATGGTCGCACCCGGCGTGCCGACCGCTGCTGCCGTCACCGAGCCCGAGCCGAGCGCGATGTCGCCAGCGTTGTTGGCGACGGCGTTCGGACCGATCGCGACCGAATCCGTACCGATGGCCTGGCTGTCCGGCAGCGTCGAATTGGCGTGGAAGTACTTGATGCCGGCGCCGTTGTTGATGTTGGAGATCGCAGTGGTGTTCTGCGTCACCTGCTGGTTGGTCGCGTACAGCTGCGAGCCGTTCACCGCGTCGGTCGACGTGTTGCTCAGGCGCCCGGCCGCGACGTTGGTGATGGTGCGCTCCGAGCCAGGTGTACCCACGCTGACCGTCGAAGTTGGCGTAGTGCCCGCGAACGTGTACGTGTTGCCCCCGATCACGGCATCCGGCGTACCGACCGCCGCAGCCGTCACCGAACCCCGGCCCAGCGCCACGTCGCCCGCGTTGTTGGCGACCGCGCCGGTCCCGAGAGCGGTCGAATTGGTCGCTACGGCCTGGGCGCTGTTGCCCAGGGAGGTAGCGTTGACGGCCGTCGCGGAACTGTGCGGGCCGAACGCGCTGGCATTATCTGCCGATGCAGTGGCGCCTGGGCCCATCGCCATCGAGTTCGTCCCGGATGCCGTCGCGCCAGTCCCGAAGCTGTAGGCATTCGGCGCCAGCGCGCGCGCGGCATCGCCTATCGCAATGGAGTCTGACCCGGTCACCGTCGCAGTGGATCCGATAGCGATGGAATTGGTACTCGACGCGCCGGTAACGTTGGCTCCGTGACCAATCGCGACCGAGGACGCCCCTTCGCTCCGCGCCTGATAACCGATCGCGGTGGCCATATTCGCCGTCGCCGTCGCAGCGACGCCGGCCGCCATCGCATTGAGCCCGGTAGCGCCATTGTTGTTGTAGTTCGCCGCGGGAGTGCCGTTGTCATTCACGCTGTAGTAATGCGTCGCGGCGCCCGCGATTGCCGCCGAAATGGCTTGGTTGCTCGCATACAGCTGCGAACCGTTGATCGCGTCGGTCGAGGTCTCGGCGATGCGGCCTGCCGCGACGTTCTGGATCTGGCGTTCGGCACCGGCGGCACCGACCGAGACGACGCTCGTCGGCGCGGCTCCGGCGAAGTTGTAGGTTGTGCCGCTGATGACGGTGCTGGCCGTCGGCACCGGGGCTGCAACCGTCGACGCATTGCCCAACACCACCGAACCATCGAGGCCCGTCGGGATGGTCACGCCATTGCCGACCACAAACGCATTGTTCGCGTTGATGGTGTTGTTGTTACCCAGCGAGTAGGAGCCCGTACCGGTAATGGTGCTGGGATCGCCGAATGCACCGGAATTCGCGCCGCTGACGACGTTGCCCGTACCGATGCTGATGCTGTTCGCGCCGGTAGCCTGCGCACCCGTACCCATCGCGATCGCGTTGAGGCCGTTCGCTTTCGCATTGAGGCCGATCGACGTCGTCGCGTTGGCGCTAACGCCGATACCGGCGTTCGTGCCGATGGCGACGTTGTCATTGCCCGTCACGTTGTTGCCGGCGGCAGCCTGGAAGGTCGCGTCATACATGACGGAGCCATCTCCGGTGCCCACGGCGACGTTCCGCGTGCCCGTAACACCCGAACCTGCACCTGTCATGACGCTGATGATGCCCCCACCCGCAGCGACGTTCTGCGCACCGCTGACGTTCATGCCGGCTGCCCCGCCTAGCGCTAGGGAGCCGGTGCTGCCAACAGTTGAACCCAAGCCGGCACTCTGTCCTACAGCGGTTGTGTTGTCCCCGATCGCGCGGCTGTTGTAGCCAAGCGCCGTGGAGGTAACGCCTTGCGCTTGGCTACCGTAACCAGCAGCAATGGAGGCACCACCGGTCGCGTCCGCGTCGCCGATCGCGATGGCGTTTGTGGCAGACGCGACGCTGTTCACGCCGAGGGCCGTTGCTTTTTCGGCCGTTGCGCTCGCGTTATAGCCGATCGAGGTGGTTGCGTTCGCGGTGACGCCGATGCCCGCATTGGTACCAATGGCTACGTTGTCGTTGCCCGAAACCAGGCTACCTGCGGCAGCGTCCAGCGTGCCGTCATATGTTACGGTGCCGTCCCCTACACCTACCGCGACGTTTCGCGCGCCTGATACGCCGGAACCCGCGCCACGCATGGCGCTCGGAACACCTCCACCAATGGCGGTGTTCTGTGCGCCGCTAACGAGTGCGCCCGCTGCCACCCCCATTGCAATGGAGCCATTATTGGCCACGGTGGAGCCGGCGCCTGCACCCTGCCCAACGGCGACCGTGCTGTCGCCCATCGCAAGTGCTTGCGGACCAAGTGCCAGTGAACTGTTACCCCGCGCCGCCGCGGCATTGCCCAGCGATGTGGCCGCAGCATTCGTTGCCTGTGCCATGCGTCCGAATGCAATAGCGTCCGCTCCGGACCCGTTCGCCTGGAAACCGATCGCGATGGAATTCAGGCCGCCAGCCACGGAGGAAGAGCCGAAGGCCAGCGCATTGCTGGCCGTCACAGAAGCCGCATTGCCGATGGCCACCGAATTGACCGTACCCGCTGCGGTACTTGCCTGCGTGCCGAGGGCGACGTTGTCCGTGCCGAATGCCTGTGCGCGCGCACCGAGTGCAACCTGGCGGTTGCCCGTATTTGTTCCTGTTGTGGCGCCATTGCCGATGGCGATCCCACCGTTGGCGGCAGCCAAAGCCGCGTCGGTATCGTTGATCGAATCGGCAAACGCGCCAGCGCCAATCGCAATGGAGCCAGCCCATGCGCGGGCTGGATCAAAACCAGCAATGTTCGACGACACCGCGATGGCGCCACCTACGCCGGTGTTTACGCCGCTATCTCCGCCTTGCGGCCCCGCCAGTGCCGGCGACATGCCGCCGATCAGCATCGCCCCAACGGCCAGAGCTACCGCGCTCTTGTTGGGCTTGCCGCGCGCCTTGGTCAGCTCCGAGGCTGCAACCCACGCGCCGAGAGACTCGTTCCAGATCGTGCGATAGGACTTGTTCATGCCAAAGCCCTCCGCGCGATTGTGTTATTGCCAAGGCTGGACCGAGCACTGGCCAGCCATACCGTAGTGGTTTGATGCATGGCGACTACCCCCAGAAAGTTCGCCAAACTGACATGGGCCATTTGCGAAGACAAAAAGCCCCCCTTCCCCGGCGCCAGCCGGGTTTCGATCCCCAAATCGAATAAGAAAGACGCCCGGCCTGAAGCGGCCGATGCGTTAGAGAAGCGGTGCGCCCGCTGCCTGGATCACTTCATCGGCGATCCATGGCGCTTGCGACCGTGACAACGACACAGCTGGAGCCGCTGGGAACCAGCAGCGCCTGCCCTTGGTTGCCGCCGAGGTTGTACAGCGGCGTACCGGACAGCGTGGTGGCCAAGGAGCTGCCTTGCGGCAGCTGCTTGACGACATCGGGACACGATTGCGGGAACGGTGCGACGCGCACCAGCCCACCCTCGCAACCGGTCTTGGTCGGCGACGTGAAGATAACGCCGGCCGATTGGCCCTTGTAGTTCGGCGTGTCATAGCGCATGCCGACGACGGCTTGCGCGGCGTGATCGTTCGGTGCGTCCTTTTGCGTCGACGCGTTGGACGCGTAGGTGGTGCCGCGCGTCAGGCTCTCGCCCAGCGCGGCGAACAGGTTCGCGCACGACTTGATGCCGAGGTCGGCGGCCTGCTTCTGGAACGTTGCGGCAGCGCCTTGCGGCGCGTTCGCCGGTGCGGCTTGCGCCGCGGCATTGGTCGCGACTGCGCCAAGGCCCACGGATGCGGCAATAGCCAGCGCGGCGATCGGCGTGCGGACGCCGATGCGGCCCACACGGAGGGTGTGGCCCAGGGGCGCGTCACAGCCTTGCGACAGGGCTGTGGTGTTCGGCTCGAGCATCTCGAATTTCTCCATACCAAATTGCCTGGTCCCGTCCCGATTTCGCCGCTGTGGCCCTACCGAGTTCCCATCCGTTACGGGTCGGGATTAGCGGTGGCCTTGTTGTTCTGGTGGCGTAAGCCTTCGTCAAACCGGAACAATGCACCTCAAATGTATTCTTTGTATTAAAGAAAATACATCGAAGGGCTCGTTGCCGATGATAGCGACGGACCGCGAACAGGAATTAAAACGAATGTGAACTGCGGAAAATTTGTCGCACGAATCAAACGGTCGTGCCGAGGACCGCCATCAGGGCAAAGCGCCTGTGGCGGAACGCAGCAGGAAACGGCGAACGTCGACCGCGGTCGCAACGGGACGAACGGCTCGTCCTCGCGGTCCGATGAACTGCAAAGTGGAATGGACGCAACTTGACAGCATGCCTTCGCCGCGACGCGAACGCATGCCAGTCGGGAGCAGGCGCCTGGGTTGACGCCACTGCACCCTATTCGGCTCGTGCATAGCTACTACTCCTACCCGATTCGCCGGTTTACCCGGTCTAACCGCCCCTTCTTGCTCTACCCGTAGCAGGAAACATCCCGCAAACCGCGCGGGTGCTGCCTTGCCTCGTTCCGGCCACGCGAGCCGAGCGCGTACCGGGAACGATGTCTATTTGTAATTGATGTATCAATGGTGTTACATCGACGCACACGGGATCATAGCGGCGAATTTGAAAATCTGCCTTCAGAAGTTTTTACATCTGACTTAAGTAAATATCTGTTTACAAAATTCCCTGTCTTGGTGCAGACACGGCCGCTCAAGGTTGGCGCGCCGAGGCCGTTAATGGTCCGTACCACGAGCGGCCCGGGCGCGTATCCCGGCTCGACGTTCGTGTGACATTGACAAGACACAGCGCCACCGCTCGTGCGGGCGTCGCGAGGAGCAAAGGGAAGTCATGAGCGGCTTGATGAAGGAAATCGACGAGCGGACCAACCTGACCAACAATAATCAGTTCGAATTGTTGTTGTTCCGGCTAGGAAATGCGGAGCGGTCGGGTCAGAACGAGATTTTCGGGATCAATGTATTCAAAGTTCGCGAAATTCTGGTAATGCCGAAAATCACCACGGTGGTGGGCGGCGCGCCGGCCATGCTTGGCATGGCGGATATTCGGGGACAGGTTATCCCGGTCATCGATCTGGCCAAAATCGTTGGATGCCAGCCACAGGGCGGCAGCTGCGGCATCCTGCTGGTCACCGAGTACGCGCGCTCAACGCAGGGCTTCGCGGTCGAAGGTGTCGAGGAGATCGTGCGGCTGGAGTGGAACGAGGTCGTGTCGGCCGAGGCCAGCACCAAGGGCGGACTGGTGACCAGCATTGCCAAGCTCAATGCAGACACCCCGGACGCTCGGCTGGTGCAGGTGCTCGACGTCGAACAGATCCTGCGCGACGTGCTGCCGACCAGCCAGCCGGATGTCGATCCTTCGACTGTGGGACCGAAGCTCTCGCTGCGTCCGGGTACGAAGATCCTCGCGGCAGACGATTCCGCTCTCGCCCGCAGCCTGATCGAGCAGGGCCTCGATGCGATGGGTGTGTCCGTGGTGATGACCAAGACCGGCCAGGAAGCGTGGGACGAGCTCAACGACATCGCCACCCACGCGGCGAAAGCCGGACGCGCGGTGCGCGATGAGATTGCTTGCGTGCTGACCGATCTGGAAATGCCTGAAATGGACGGCTTCACGCTGACCCGCAAGATCAAGGCGGACAAGCGCTTCCAGGGCATTCCGGTGGTCATCCACTCGTCGCTGTCGGGCAATGCCAGCGAGGATCATGTGCGCAAGGTTGGCGCGGATGCGTATGTGTCGAAGTTCCTGGCGAAGGATCTGGCGGAGACGATTCGGGGCGTGCTGCATCTGTGAGGATGTGACCCGCGTCAGCACGGCGGCAATTCCAGCGCCGCCGTGCTCGCGAGGTAACCGTGCTATAGTGTGTGCCTTCGCCCCAAGAGGCGAAAACCCGGACAGATTATTAAGACAAGACACTGTCCGGCTGGCCCCGAGGGCCCCGCCGCCCGACCTGACGTCCGGCATTCACCACCCAAGCGTTCCCAATCAGTCATCGCATCGCGGATGTTCCCGCTCACTCCGAGCCGGCATCACGCGCAGTGACCATCGCCGTTTTCGGTAAGTCGCAAGTCGCGCGTGTCACCACGCGCCACGGCGCCCGAAGTCCGCCTGCACGCGTCGTTTCTCACGCTGACGCATTCGCGCGCGGATCCACCGGACAGGGCAAGGGACCGCCCCATTCCAATCACATGAATCCACAACAAAACCACAATCAATACACCGTCGCCGTCCATCCGATCCAGCAAAGCCCCGGCCAGTGGTTCGCCACTTACATCGTCAGCCGCTATGAAAGCGGCCGCGAGCGGGTGCTCGAAAACGTCGCGGTACGCGACACGCTGCATCGCACGGAAGCGCAGGCCAAGCAGGTTGCCCGGCAAGCGGGCGAACGCGCGATTGCGCGCTTGCGCCGCCATTGAGCGCGCGCATTACCAAGGAGTCCACCATGTACGCCAACCACGCCGTCTACAAGGGCTATCGCCTCTCGGCCCACGTCCATCACACCGCCGAACAGGCCGGCAAGTCGGGCACCGCGCGCGACAGCTTCGAGGCAACGATCAATATCATTGCCCTGGGCGGAGCGCCGTCGACCGGACTGCCCGCGCTGCGTTCGCACCGCGCCAATAGCCCGCGCGAGGCGATCGAAGCGGCCGTCGCCTACGGGCGCGATGTGATCGACGGCCTGTCGAGCTTCACCAAGGGCAAGCGCAAGGCCGCCGTGGCGAAAGCTCGCGCGTCGGCTGGACGCGACAGTCTGACCACCGCCTCGTAGGCGTGAGGCCCGCGCACCGTCGTCATCCGACAGGCGCGGCAAGCCCCCGCGCTAACTCGTCTTGCGCGCCGACCCGCCTTCCGCGGGCAATGCGCCCAGTTCTACCATCAGCGCTCGCGCGATGGTCAGGCGCTTTGGCGCCAGTTCCTCGCGCTGCAGATCCATATTGAGCGCGAAGGTAAACACGCCACCGTTGCGCTCGACCCAACCCACCCACCAGCCGTGGTTCAGCCCGGCGTCCATCGCCCAGCCGGTCTTCGCGAATAGCGCGTAGTCGCCGCCCGATTCGACCTTCAGGATCTCCCGCACCCATTGCTGGCTGAGCCGCGAGGCCGGCAGCTGCTGCTGCGCCAGCCGCGCGAGAAAACGGGTCTGCTCCACGGCCGAAATGGCCAGCGGCCCGCGCAGCCAGAACTGATCCACCTGCTTGCCCAAATCGCGATTGCCATAGTCGAGGCGGTCGACCCACGTCTGCATTCGTTGCATGCCGATGCGGCGCGCGACGCCCTGGTACACCGGCACATTCGACATCGCGATCGCCTCACGCAGGTTCATGTCGCGCTGCCACTGCGGAAATCGCGTCTTGCCGCCGCCGTACGGCTGAATCTGGTCGGGATCGGCCACGACGCCCGTTTCGAAGGCGATCAAGCTGTTCGGAATCTTGTAGGTCGAGGCCGGCACCATGCGCGTCTTCGCGCGCGGCGCGTTGACCAGCGACAGCCGGTTCGCCTTGACGTCGAGCATGGCGAAGCAGCCGTCGACATCGAGCTCGCGGAAGTGGGACATCAGATCCTCGCGGATGGCTTCGGCTGGCGCCGCGGTCTCGGCCCGCTGCACCACCCGGGCGATGTCGTCGGCCTGCACCAGCCGGGCGGCCGGCAGCAACGCCGCGCCTCCGGCCAATTGCAGCAGACGGCGGCGATACAGACGTTGCCCATGCAGAGGCTGCTCGTTCGTTCGGGACTTCATGGTCTCTCCTTGTACTTGGGAATGGCGCGCCGGTCCGGGCGGCGTGGCGCGACACCGACCGGACAGCCCGCATCGTAGCCACAGGCATGCGCCAGTCCAACGCGGTGCGTGCGACAATCTGCATCCGCTGTCACGGCTGTCACGTCCCTGTGCCCGATTCCGCTTCTCTGTGCCCGCCTCCATGCCCGAACCCCTGCTAATCGAGCTGTGCGCCCCGCAAACCGTCAATGGCCTCCGGGCGCCCTACCAGTCGGTATGGCTGCTGGTCCGGCTGCACTACGCGGCCCAACAGGCGCCGCACCGGCCGCTGGTCTACGCCGACGACCTGCGCGAGCGCATGAGCAACGCGCGCACCCTGCGCATGGCGATCACGCGGGCCTTCCAGGACTTCGCGCGCTGGGAGCTGGCGGTCGGTTGGGGCGACGACGCCAGCCGCGATCCGCGCTTTCTGAATCTGGAGGGACGCAGCCAGGGGCCGTTCTGGCTTGCCGCGCATGAACGCCAGCGCATCGTCTGCGTGGTCGACGGGGCTCCGGCCGGCGCCGCGGAAATTGCGGCGTTTCTCGGCCTCGATCGCGACGGGCCCGGCCAGGGCAAGGCGCCCATCCCGCAGCGGATGGTTACGCAGACCGACCTGTCGTTCTGGCGCCATTTTGTCGACGGCAAGCAGGCGTTGCGTGAGGGGCGGCTGTTGACGCCGCTGTCGCGCGAGGATGCGGCCAAGACCGGCGGGACAGGTGGAAATGGCTCGCATGACGCCCCCGCTGCGCTGACCGCATTCCGCGCCGCGGGGCGGCTGGCCGCCAGCGAGTTCGAACACGCGTTCGTCGCGCTGAACGAGGCGCTGCTGTGGCGCCGCCTCGGCGATCGCGCACAGACCCGCAAGATGCTGCGCGCACTGAAGCGGCGCCGGCGCGGTCATGCCATCGCCGGCAACGACTATCTCGACGCGATGGAAGGCATCGTCGCCGCCTGGTGCGCCTACGACGAGCGCGACCTGCCCGGCGCGCTGGCCGTGCTGCAGGCGCTGGCGCAGAACCAGCCCAGTGCGACGCTGGTGCAGGCCCACCCGCATGTCCGCTTCGAATGGCACAACCTCGCCGCGCTGATCCAGCGGTCCAATGCGCTGGCCGCTGCCCCGCACGACGCCGCGACCGCTGGCGCACTGGCCGAACAGGCCGCCACCCATTTCGATCAGGCGTTGGCCGCGGCGTTCGAATCGAACGTCTCCGATGCCGCGCAGCATGTGGCCGCCAATATCGGCATGGCGCTATGGCTGTTCGGCGAGGCCGGCATCGGATGGTCCGGCGCCTTGCGTGATGGAGAAGCGGAGCGCGCGATCCAGTGGATCGGCCTGTCCGAATGGCTGGGCCGCGGCGCCGGCAACCGCCATCCGTCCGCATGGAACGCCATCTACCTGATGCGCATCGCGCGCGGCGCCTGCCATACCGCGCCGCGGCCCACGCTGGCCGAATTCCAGGCGACCGCACCGATCGGCGTGGCGGCCTTGCGCCAATTGGCCGGGCCGTTCGCCGACGCCTTCACCGGCCCCGCCTGGCCGGACACCTGGCACGAGGTCGCCGCCTGGCGCCTGGCGGAATCGCAGCGCGGCGAACGCAAGTATCCGCTGCTGCAGCAGAGCAGCCTGTGGTTCGAACTGGCGTGGTATTCCGCGCATGCCGGCCAGCTGGGGCCGGCGGCAAAGGCGCTGCGGCTGCTGCGGGAAGGACTGAAGCAGCTGGCGGTCAGCGATCGCCAGTATTTTGGCAAGCCGCTGCTCGATGCACTGCCGGAGCCGGTGCATCGGCTGGCGCAGGATGAATAGGACTGGATGAAAGCCACTGGGTCCCCGCATTCGCGGGGACGACGGGGTGGGCTGGGTGAAAGCCACTGGGTCCCCGCATTCGCGGGGACGACGGTGGGTGGCATACCTCTGCCAACTCCGTCGTCCCCGCGAACGCGGGGACCCAGTGACTTTGATTGTGAGCTTCGAAAGCCAGGTCAGTCGCTGAACCCCCGCTTTCGCGGGGGCGGCGACAGCGACCTTACACCGGCTCGTCCGTCGCCGGATTTGGCTTGCGGTCGTCGAACCAGCGATACAGCGTCGGCACCATCACCAGCGTCAGCAGCGTCGACGTGATCAGGCCGCCGATCACCACCACCGCCAGCGGGCGCTGCACCTCGGAGCCCGGCCCCGTCGAGAACAGGAACGGCACCAGGCCCAGCAGCGCGATGGTCGCCGTCATCATCACCGGACGGAACCGCATGGTGGCGCCGTGGATCACCGCCTCGTCGAGGTCCATGCCGTTGTTGCGCAGATTGCGGATGTAGGACACCAGCACCACGCCGTTCAGCACCGCGATACCCCACAGCGCGATAAAGCCCACCGACGCCGGCACCGACAGGTATTCGCCGGTGATAAACAGGCCGATGATGCCGCCGATGGACGCGAACGGCAGCACTGTGATGATCAGTGTGGCGAAGCGCAGCGAGTTGAACAGCAGGAACAGCAGGAAGAAGATCGCGGCGATCGTGATCGGCACGATGATCTTCAGGTGGCCCATCGCGCGTTCCATGTTCTGGAATTGGCCGCCCCACTCGAAGTAATAGCCTTCGGGCAGCTTGACCTTGCTGTCGGCCGCCTGCTGCAGCTCGGCGACGAAGCCGCCGAGGTCGCGGTCCTTGACGTTGATCATCACCACGACGCGGCGCTTGGCCATTTCGCGGCTGATCTGCGCCGGGCCGTCGCTGACCTCGATCTTCGCCACGCTTTGCAGCGGCACCTGGATGCCGTCGGGCGTGGTCACCAGCAGCTGGCGGATCGACTGGACATCGTGGCGGAAGCGCTCCGGCAGACGGACCGCGGCGCTGAAGCGGCGCTCACCCTCGAAGATGTCGGTGGCGCGCTTGCCGCCGATCGAGATCTCGATGATGTCGTGGATGTCCGAGACATTGAGCCCGTAGCGCGCGATCGCCTGGCGGTCGATGTCGATCGACAGGTATTGCTGCCCGGTGATGCGCTCGATGCGGATGTCCTGCGAGCCCTGGATGCCGCCGGCCACGCGGGCGACCTCGCCGGCCAGCTCGCGCAGCTTGCCGAGGTCGTCGCCGAAGATCTTGACCGCGATGTCCGAACGCACGCCGCTGACCATCTCGTCGATCCGGTCGGAAATCGGCTGCGCCATCACGATCTGCACGCCCGGAATGGCGCGCAGCTTCTGGCGGATCTGCTCGGCGATGTCGTCCTGCGTCCAGCCGTCGGGCCACTCGTCGCGGTCCTTCAGGCTGGCGATCGGGGTCGACTCGTTCTGGCTCTGCGGGTCCGCCGGGCTTTCGCCGCGGCCGACGCCGGAGACCACCGACTTGACGCCCGGTACGCTGAGCACCAGCTTGTTGGCCTCCTTCTCCAGCTTGATCGATTCCTCCAGCGAGATGTTGGGCACGCGGTCGATCGCCGGAACGATCGAGCCTTCCTTCATCTCCGGCATGAACGACGAACCGAGCAGCGGCACGATCGCCAGCGTGCCCAGGAACGCGACGACGGCAGCGACCACGGTCTTGCGGCTGTTTGCCATCGCCACCTTCAGCATCCGCAGATAGTGGCGCTTCAGGAAGGCGATCACGCGGGTATCGTGCTCGGCCCCGCCCTTCAGGATGTAGGACGACAGTACCGGCGACAGCGTCAGCGACAGCACCAGCGAGATGGCCAGCGCGATCGCGATGGTGAAGGCCAGCGGCGCGAACATCTTGCCCTCGGTGCCGGTCAGCGTCATCAGCGGCAGGAACACCAGGATGATGATGCCGACGCCGACGATCACCGGCGTCGCCACTTCCTGCACCGCCTTGACCAGCACCTCGGTCTTCGACAGCCTCAGCTCATCCTTGCGCCCCAATCGCTCGAACGCGTTCTCGACCACCACCACCGAGCCGTCGACCATCAGGCCGATCGCGATCGCCAGCCCCCCCAGCGACATCAGGTTGGCCGACAGCCCCACCTGGTTCATCACCATGAAGGTCAGCAGCGGCGTCAGCACCAGCGTGGCCAGCACGATCACCGACGAGCGCAGGTCGCCCAGGAACAGGAACAGCACGATCACCACCAGCACCACGCCTTCGAGCAGCACCTTGGTCACCGTCCACAACGCGGCGTCGACCAGTTCGCTGCGGTCGTAGTACGGCACGATCTGCAGCTTGCCGGGCAGCATGCCGCGCTCGTTGATCTCGGCGACGCGCTGCTTGACGCGGCTGACGACCTCCTTGGCGTTGCCGCCGCGCATCATCATCACGATGCCGCCGACCGCCTCGGTCTGGCCGTTCTTGATCAGCGCGCCCTGCCGGACTTCATGGCCGATGGTGACCTCGGCGACGTCGCGCAGGTAGACCGGCGTGCCGTTGATCTCCTTCAGCACGATGCTCTTCAGGTCCTCAACGCCTTGCGCCAGACCCACGCCGCGGATCAGGTACTGCTCGGCGTAGTGCGGCAGCACCCCACCGCCCGAGTTGGCGTTGTTGTTGGCGAGTGCCTGGTAGACCTGCTGCACCGAGATGCCGTAGTGCCGCATGCGGTCCGGATTGATCAGCGCCTGGTATTGCTTGACGTAGCCGCCCTGCGAGTTGATTTCGGCGACGCCCGGGATCGAACGCAGCAGCGGGCGCACGACCCAGTCCTGCACGATGCGGCGCTCGGACAGTTCCTGTTGCGTCAGCTCGCGGTCGCCGTCATCGGCGCGGTCCAGCGTGTACTGGTAGACCTCGCCCAGACCGGTCGACACCGGGCCGAGCACCGGCGTCACGCCTTCCGGCATGCGGCCGCCGACCTCGATCAGCCGCTCCATCACCAGCTGGCGCGCGAAATAGACATCGGTGGCATCGGTGAACACCAGCGTGATCAGCGACAGGCCCGCCTTGTTCAGCGAGCGCATCTCGACCAGGCCGGGCAGGCCGGTCATCGCGATCTCGATCGGCACCGTGACGAAGCGCTCGACCTCCTCGGGCGAGCGGCCGGCCGCCTCGGTGGCGATCTGCACCTGCACGTTGGTGACATCGGGGAACGCGTCGACCGACAGCTTGCCGGCGGCGCGCAGCCCGAAGAAGAACAGCACGACCGCGATCACGCAGACCACGAGCCGCTGTTTGATGGCAGCTTGGACTAGGGATTCGATCATCGTGGTCAACCTTGCTCGAGGCGCTTGCGCTCGTTATCGAGATGGAACGCGCCATTGACCACGATGCGGTCGCCAGCCTTGACGCCGCTCTGCACCACGCGCATGCCGTCGCTCTCCGCGCCGAGCTTGACCGGCACGGCGCGATACAGGCCCTCGCCCTGCTCGACGTAGACCTGTTCCTCGTTGCCGTCGCGGACCACGGCCGAGCCCGGCACCACCAGCCGCTCGGTCGGCCGGCTGGCGATCACCATGCTGGCCAGCATCGCCGGCTTCAGGCGTCCCTCGCGGTTCTCGAGTTCGGTACGAACGAGCACCGTGCGCGATTCGGGATTGACGGTGCGGCCCACATAGATCAGCTTGCCGGCGATCCGGCTGCGGCCCGTACCCGCGCCCAGCGACGGCACGTCGATCTCGACGGTCTGCCCCTCGGCCACCAGCGCGGCCTGCTGCTCGGGCACCTCGGCCACGACCCAGACGCGCGACAGGTCGGCCACCGTATAGAGCGAATCGGCGGGCTGCACCACCTGGCCCTGGGCGACCTTGCGCTCGACCACGGTGCCGCTGATGCTCGAATACACCGGCGAATACGAGTTGATGCTGCCGCCCTTGGACAGCTCGGCGATCGCGGCCTTGGACATGCCCAGCACGCGCAGTTGGTCACGATAGGCATTCATCTCGGCCTGGGCGATCGCATATTCGCTCTCGCGGCGCTGCAGCTCGCCGCGGCCGATCACGTCGGCGGCGAACAGCTGGCGCGCGCGCTCGGCGTTCTGCGCCTGCAGCTGCGATTGCGCCAAGGCCTTCAGGTAGGACATCTGCGCGGCGCCCAGCTCGCTGCTGTGCAGGCGCGCCAGCACCTGGCCGGCCTTCACTTCCTGGCCGGGCATCGCGTAGAGGTCGGTCACGCGGCCGGTCACCGAGGCGCCGATGCGGGCCACGCGCTGCTCGTCGAAATCGATGCGGCCGGCGACGTGCAGCATCTCGCTGAACGGGCTGGCGGTCACCGGCGCGACCTTCAGCTGCTGCTGCAACGAGGGCTCGGGCTTGACCACGCCGGGCGGCAGCTTGGGCGCCTCGGCTGCGGGCGGCGGCTCCTCGGAACAGGCCGCGAGCGTCAACATCATGGCGGCAGCCACCGCCAGGGTACGGAGAGAAATGGGGCGCATGGTCAGTCTTTGTTCGGTTCGGTGGAGAGGGTCGCGGCGGTCGGGGTCATGGCCGGGGTCGTGGCGGAGGTCACGGCCGGGGTCATAGCCGGGCTGACATCCGGAGTCACGTCCGAAGTCCTGCCCGGGGTCACGCCGGGCGTGGACATGCCGGGCGCCATCGACAGCAGGCGTTCGATCTGGATCACGGCCATCTGCTGGTCGTATTGGGCGGCGATCAGTTCGTTGCGCGCGTTGCGCAGCGTGCGCTGGGCATCGATCACTTCGAGGATGCCGCGCTCGCCGTAGCGGTAGGCCGCCTGCGCGACCTGCAGCGCGTTCTCGGCCTCACGGACGATGCCGGACTCCAGCGCGGTGACCTGGGCCTGCGTGATTTCGAGCTGGCGGTACGCCGACTCGAGTTCCTGCGCCAATTCGAATTCGCGCAGCTCATAGGCGCTGCGTGCCTGCGTGGCTTGCGCGACCGCCTCGCCCACCGGGCCCTTGCGGCGGTCCCACAACGGGATGGTCAGCACCAGGCCGACCTGGGACACGCTGTTGTCCGGCTCGCGCGTGGTGCTGGCGCGCACCGCCAGCTCGGGCAACCGCAGCGAGCGCTGGTAGTCGACGGCCAGATTGGCGCGCTCCAGCTCCATGCGGCGCTGGACCAGTTCGGCATTGGCCGTGCTCAGGCGCTCCCGCATCACCGCCAGATCGGGCACGTTCGGGATCTGGCCGAGGCTGCCGGCCAGCGCGAACTTCGGCGGCAGCGCGCCGCCGACCTGCTGGCGCAGCGCCGCCTTGGCCTGGTCGACGCGGTACTCGGCGCTCTGCAGCGATTTCTGCGCCGCCAGCAGTTCGGTCTCGGCCCGGATCAGCTCATAGCGCGGCGCCTCGCCGACCTCGACGCGCAGCCGCGCACGCGAATGGACCTGCTTCATCATCGCCAGGTCTTCCCGTGCCGCCGCCAGTTCGCTCTCCCGGCGCAGCACGCCGAAGTAGCCGGTCTTGACGCGGCCGGCGAGGTCCGCATAGAAGGCCTGCAGACCCGCTTCAGTCGCGTCGAGATTGCGTTCGGCGATGGAGCGGCGCAGGCTGCGCTGCTGGGGGTAGTCGAGGCGCTGCGTGATCGAGAAGCTGGGCGTGTTGCCCTCGGCGACGCCGGCCTGCCGGCCGCGCAGGCGGCCGTACATCATTTCGACCTGCGGATTCGGATAGGCGCCCGCGCTGGTGACGGCGGCGCTGGCGGCGTCCACGCCGGCATGCGCGGCGGCCACGCCCTTGTTCGAGTTTTGGGACAGGGAAAGCAGTTGCTCCAGCGAGAAGGCATCGGCGGCAAAGGCCGACGACACCCCAAGCGAAAGCGACGCTATCAGGGTAAGCGTAGAGATCTTCATGGCAACGAGAAAAAGCCGGACCACTGCATGCCGGCTACGCGCGGACGGCGTTACCGCGACAAGCACACGGCCCACGGCAGCGAACGCCGCGAGCAAGACACGCAGATAGGAGGCGCGACCGGTCCGATACGGAGCCGGACCGGCGCGTCAGCAATCAGGCGGAGAAGATGGGGGGCTTGAACAGCGCCGCAGGCAGTGGCGGCGCGCGGCCGTGGCGAGGCGGAGAGACATCGCCGGAAGGCAGTTCGAGCGGGGCCGCCGGCAAGGCGAACAGCGCGCTCGATTCCTCGATTTCGTCGAGCACGTCGGGCGGATCGAGCAGGTCCGCCGACCAGATATTGCAGTAGCCCGGGTGGGAGGCGGCTTCGGCGACGTCGTCGTCGGCATGGATGCCGTCGTCGCCCGGGGCGACGATGCGGCTGCCGTCGTCATCGCTGGAAACCGCCCGGGCCGCCACCGCGGCGACCGCGGCCATGCTGCAGACCAGCGGCCCCACGCGCATCTGTCCTTGCCCGAGCCCCGCCGCCGCGTCCAGACGCGTGCTCGCCTGCGCTCCGAAGGAGAGCAGGAACAGGCAGGCCGCGATCAGAAACGGTAGAAAGGCTCGCATCAAGGGGAAGTTGGCGTCGGTATGCGGGCAGAGGCACTACGCCAAAAATATGACGGTTAGTGCTCTGCGTAATAAGACGCAAGTGCGGCATTGTAACCGAATGCAATCGCATGGACAGGGTTAGCCCTAGGTTGTTCCCGAAAACGTGACGATCTGGATATCGGGCGGGGCGTTTCCGCCCTGCCCGTTCCCCCGGTTCGATGTCATTTCGGACTGATCAGGCCGCGGTTCCGCCGATGCCCGGCGCCGGCGCCAAACCGACCTTGCCCGGCACCTTGTCGTCCCGGTCGGCCTCGTCGCCGCCGGCCTTGTCCAGATCCATGCCGGTGGTCTCCGGCAGCATCAGCGCGGCGAACACGACCAGCGCATAGCCGGCCCCGGCGACGATGGCGATAGCCAGCGGCAACGAGGTCCGGCCCGAGCTGAGCCAGCCGACCGACAGCGGGAAGAACGAGCCGATCACCCGGCCGAGGTTGTACGAGACGCCGTAGCCGGTCGCGCGGATATCGTTCGGATACGACTCCGAGATGGTCGCGCCGATGCCGGAGAACACCCCCTGCATCAGCACGCCCAGCGGAAAGCCGAGGAACAGCATCGACAGGTTGGAGACCGGGATCACCATATAGATCAGCGCCATCACGAAGGCGCCGGCGGCGAACAGCACATAGGTCGGCCGCCGTCCCAGCCGGTCGGTGGCGTAGGCGCCGGCCACATAGCCGACCAGCGAGCCGAGGATCGTCACCGCCAGATAGGAGCTGGTGCCGAACACCGACAGGCCGCGCTCGGTCTTCAGGAAGGTCGGCAGCCAGGTCGCGATCGCGTAGTAGGCGCCCAGCATGCCGCCGGACAGCAGGCTGCACAGCACGGTCTTGCGCAGCAGCGGCCGCCGCACCAGCCGGCCCAGCTCCAGCCAGGCGGAGCCCTGCGACGCGGCCCGCTCGGCGCGCGTCTTGACGAAGACCTCGGGCTCGTCGAGGTTGCGGCGCAGATAGAAGACCACCAGCGCCGGCACGATGCCCAGGAAGAAGCAGACCCGCCAGGCCGTCTCGGCCGGGAACAGGCTGAAGGTCAGGCCATAGGCCAGCGCTGCCGCGCCCCAGCCGAACGAATAGCTGCTTGCCGTGAAGCCCGAGTATTTGCCGCGGTGCGCCGGATTGCGAATCATCTCGGTCACCAGCACCATGCACAGCGACGATTCGCCGCCGAAGCCGATGCCCTGGATCATGCGGAACAGCATCAGCTGCTCGGGCGAATTGGCCAGCCCGCACAGGAAGCAGGCGACGGTGAAGACCACGATGGTCCAGCGCAGCACGCGCACGCGGCCATAGCGGTCGGCCAGCATGCCGGCGCCGATCGCGCCGACCAGCGACGACACCAGCGTCCACGTGACGATCGCGCCCGCGGTCGATTTGCTCATCTGCCACTGCGTCAGCAGCGTCGAGATCAGGAACGAATAGATCATGAAGTCGAACACGTCGACCGCATGGCCAAGAAACGCGCCGTAGAACCCCTTGCGCTCCATCCGCGATAGCTCTTTGAACCAGTCCAGCATGATCGTCGCTCCTTGTC
Organism: Cupriavidus sp. UGS-1; assembly: GCF_021213615.1. Lineage (NCBI taxonomy): Bacteria > Pseudomonadati > Pseudomonadota > Betaproteobacteria > Burkholderiales > Burkholderiaceae > Cupriavidus > Cupriavidus sp. UGS-1. The sequence continues at coordinate 66,491 of NZ_JAJQJF010000013.1, forward strand.
AGTGTGGGCATCGCGGCGGCGTGGCGCGCCGCGCGGCGTGCGAATTCGGTGGGGTGTTTGCCTGGTGTTTGCGTGGTGTCAGCGAGGCGTGCTCAGCCCGGCGGCGGCCGGAAGGCGAAGCCCGCCGCTTCCAGCAGATTCGCGAAGCGCAGCGCGGTCAGGTCGCGGTAGCGTCCGGCGACGATCTGCACGCCGACCGGCAGGCCGTTGCTGGCGGGGCCGATCGGCGCGACGGTCGAGGGCAGTCCGCACAGTCCGGAATGGCCGGCCCAGAACAGCTGGGTCGTCATCGCTTGCGGCTTGCCGTTGACGTCCAGATGGCGCTGCCAGGGCTCGCCGGATTCGTTCAGCGAGAAGGCGGTCGTCGTCGCCGCCGGGCACAGCAGCACGTCGTAGTCATCGAAGAAACGCTGCCAGGCCCCGGCAAAACGCTCGCGTGCGTGCTGCAGCAGCAGCCAGTCGCGGTGGCGGAGCGTTGCGCCGACATGCTGCAGAGTCGCGTAGCGGGCATCGTCCGGCGTGGCGGCCGCGGCCTGTTGGATGGCATCCGCGAACGCGCCGTCCGGCATATGGACCGAGGTGGTCGCGCGCAGCAGCAGCACGTAGACACGCCACAGTTCTTCGGCGTCGAACGACGGGCGTACATGCCAGGCAACGCTGGCGCCCTGCCCTTCGAGCCAGCGGCCCAACCCCTCGATGCAGTCGCTGACCTCGCGGTCGGCCTCGGCCTGCGGGTGCGAGGGCAGCACCGCGACGCGGAATTGCGCCAGCGAATCGAGCCGGCACGGCGGCAACGCCAGTCGAAAAGCCTGCGCGTCGGCGCCTTCCGGACCAGCGATCGCTTGCAGCACCAGTTCGAGATCGCGCGCGCTGCGGGCGATCGGGCCCGCGACGTTGATGTCCCGGATGCCGAACGACGCCGCGCCGGTGCCATGACCGCTGAGCGGCACGATGCCGTGGCTGCTCTTGTGCGAGAACACGCCGCAGTAGTGCGCGGGATTGCGCAGGGACGAGCCAATGTCCGAGCCGATGTCGAACAGGCTCATGCCGGCGCAGACGGCCGCCGCGCTGCCGCCCGACGAACCGCCCGGCGTGCGCGACGGATCGTGCGGATTGCGCGTGGTGCCGTAGACCGCGTTATAGCTTTGCCAGTCGCGCAGGCCGAGCGGCACATTGGTCTTGCCGACCAGCACCGCACCGGCCTCGCGCAGCCGCTGGACCGCGGTGGCGTCGCGCTGCGCGACGTGCTCGCGCAGCGCCGGATTGCCGCAGGTGGTCGGCCAGCCGGCCACGTCGAACGATTCCTTGACGGAGAACGGCACGCCATCGAGCGGCCCCAGCGCCCTGCCCTGGCGGCGGCGCGCATCGCTGGCGCGCGCCTGCTCCCGGGCGGCATCGAAGTCGGCGAGCACGATGGCGTTCAGCAGCGGATTGCGTTCGGCCCAGGCGGCGTGACAGAGATCGAGCAGTTGCTCGGCGATGGTGCGGCCCTCGGCGAGATCGTCGGCGACCTGCCATAGCGGGCGATAGCGCGCGGCGGGCGGGGCGGCGGCTGTTTGCTGGCGCAGGGAAGCACCGGCGCGGGCCGGGATGGACGGGGACGTTGGCAGGCTCACGTCGGCTCCTGTTCTTGTTGTTGCCTGTTGTTCTATGCCGCGACCCTGACGGCAGCACGCCTGCCCCTCTGGCGGAGGCGAGGCTAAGTGCTGCGTCGGTATACTATATGCAATAGTTTAGGGCGGACCAAGGCTCGTCGGCATTGGCGGAAACCCTCGCACCGCTGGCGGGCTGTCGGTACGTGGCTGGCGCTGGACGCAAGAATCGGTCCGGGAAGATCGCGGCACGATGCGGTGCCGCGCATTCGAAGCAGTGCCGCACACGAGAGCGGCCGGAAAAGAAAAACCGCCCCGAAGGGCGGTTCATATTGCTTGCGCCGTCGTCGTCGCCGCGTAGGCGGGAACCCCGAGGCTTCTGAAGACACTGGATTCCCGCCTGCGCGGGAACGACGTGAGCGCTGTATCGGTCTTCGCCGTTATGCCGGGCGATGCCCGCAGCCGGCGCGGTCGAACAGGCATTGCACAAAGCGGAGCACGTCGGCGATCCGCAGCGGGATCAGCGGCGTCGCGTGGCGGACCGCGTCGCGGGCCGCGTAGTGGCGCAGCAGTTGCTGGCCGACCGGGGTCTTCAGGTACGACGCCCGGGCATTGGTGTCGCGGTAAGTCATGGTCTTTCTCTATTGCGTTTACAACAGTCGACAGTATACACAATTTTTGTGCATTGCGCCATGACGGTGCGCCGGACGCCCCGGACCCGTGCGCGCGGCCGATGCCGGGGCACGGCGGCAAGGCGCACCGCGCCCATGGTGCATCGCGACAGAGGAATCGCGACAGAGGAATCGCGACAGAGGAATCGCGAAAGAGGAATCGGGAAAGAGGAATCGCGAAAGAGGAATCGGGAAAGAGGAATCGCGAAAGGGAAAAGAGAAAAGGCAGAGAGACCGGAGGACCTGCCGCCGGCGTCAGTCAACAGGCGTCAGGCCGCAACAGCCCTCGGCGGCAACAGGCCTCAGACAACATGCGTCAGGCAACAGGCGTCAGGCGGCGTGCTGCTCGCCGACCGGCAGCTCGGCCGCCTTGGCCGCGCTGTAGACATGCCGCGCGGCCAGCAGGGCCGCAAGATCGGCATCGCCGGCGATCACCGCCTGCAGGATCTGCGCGTGTTCGTCCCAGTTCTGGCGGGCGCGCACCGTGTTGGCCGGCCCGAACAGCACCGCGGTACGCTCACGCAGCGAGCGCATCATTTCCTGCAGCACGCTGTTGGCGGCGATATTGCCGAGCACCTCGTGAAAGCGCGAATTCAGCGTCAGCAGTTCGTCGGCCTTGCCCTGGGCCGCCGCTTCCATGCCTTGCTGCAACACCGCCTCGAGCTCCGCGATCAGCGCCGGATCGCGCCGCTGCGCGGCCAGCTTGGCGTTCAGCCCCTCCAGCGTGGCGCGCACCTCCACCATCTCGCGGACGATATCGGGCGACAGCTTGGCCACCGAGGCGCCGCGGCGCGGTTCGATCAGCACCAGCCCTTCGCTGGCTAGCGCCCGCAGCGCCTCGCGCACCGGGATGCGCGACACACCCAGTTCCGCCGACAGCTTGTTCTCGACCAGGCGTTCGCCCGGCTCGTAGTCGCCCTTCAGGATGCGCTCACGCAGCTTGTCGGTGACCAGCGCGAACAGCGGCGAATGGCTGGCGCCCAGGCTCACGACTTCCTGATCGGGCGCGGCGGAAACGGACGGGCGGAGGGACATGGCGGATGGCGAGGCGATCGGATTGGACAGCGCGCGAATTGGCGGGGACCCAGGCGCTGCGGCGAGGCACCGGGTCGGTGCGAGCCCGCGCCAAAGGCTGGCGTCATTGTATACCAGCTACCGAACGAAGCGGCGCGGTCGCCGCCCCTCCACGGCCGCCGGGCCTCAGTCCCGCTGGAACGTGAAACTGTCGGCGTAGATATGCTCGGTGCTGGCGCCGCGATCGAGGAAGGCCTGCCGCGCGTCGCGGATCATGTCCGGCGAGCCGCACAGGTAGATCGCGTGCTCGGACAGGTCGCCGAGATCGTCGACCGCGGCGTGGTGCACATAACCGCGGCGGCCCTGCCAGCTGCCTGCGCCGCGCGACAGCACCGGGACATAGCGGAAGTCGTACAGGCGCTCGGTCCAGCCCTCGATTTGCTGGTGCAGATACAGATCGCCCTCCTCCCGCATGCCCCAGTACAGCGATACCGGCGGGCAATCGGGATCGTCCATCAGCGATTCGAGAATCGCCTTGATCGGCGCGATGCCGGTGCCTGTCGCGACCATCAGCAACGGACGATAGTCGCGCGCGCGATAGAAGAAGTTGCCGTGCGGCAGCTCGACTTCGACCGCATCGCCGGGCGCCAGGCCCGGCAGGATGCGGTCGGTGACCGCGCCGCCCGGAATGCGGCGCACATGCAGTTCGATGCTGCCGCCCTGCGGCACCGACGCCATCGAGAAACTGCGCGCCTGCCCCTCTGCCGCGATCAGCTTGAGGTACTGGCCCGGCCGATAGTCCAGCGCCGCGTCGAGATCCGGCACCTCCAGCCGGACCTGCAGCACGGTCGGCGTCAGCGGAAAAACCTGCTCGATGCGCGCGCGATGCCGCATCGGCTCGGCGCAGGCTTCGTCCTCGCGCGCGGTGCTGATCACCAGATCCCCAACCGGCTGCGCCTGGCAGGCCAGCGCATAGCCCGCCGCCGCCTCGTCGGGCGCCAGCCCCATCGGCTCTTCCTCGTAGCGGACCTCGCCTTCGACGAGCTTCATCCGGCAGGTGCCGCAGCCGCCCAGCTGGCAATCGTGCGGCAGCGCGATACCGGCCTTGAGCGCGGCCTGCAGCAGCGTTTCGCCTCGCTCGACAAAAAAGGCCTGCTGCGTTTCGAGGATCTGGATGCGGTGAGACATGATGCGTTCCGAATGGCCGGTTGAAGGATGCGGCGGGGGTTCAGCGCTTCGTGCAGCGCTTGGGTCAGCGCTCGGTTCAGCGCTTGATATCGGCCTGCACCACCACCTTCAGGTCCTGCGGTGCCAGCAATTCCTGCAGCGCCTGCAGCGCGGCGAGGCCCGCCTGCGTGTCCTGTTCGCCGTTGCCGCCGCTCAGCCCGATGCCGCCGATCACCTGCTCGTTGACGACGATCGGAAAACCGCCGACAAAGGCGGCGAACTTGCCCTCGAAGCTCCACTGGATGCCGAAGGCTTCGTTGCCGGGCAGCGCGGGCCCGTTCGGCGGCGTGGTGAACAGATGGGTCGAGCGCTTGTGGCCGGCCGCGGTAAAGGCCTTGTTCCAGGCGATCTGCGGCCCGGTGATACGGGCGCCGTCCATCCGCTCCAGCACCAGCGGATAGCCGCCCTCGTCCACCACGCAGATGGATTCGAGCACGCCGATCTCCTCGGACTTGGCGATGGCCGCGGCCACCATATGGCGCGCTTCGCGCAGTTCGAGCTTGATGGCTTGTTTCATGCGATGTTCTCCTGGTCGATACGGTGTAGCGATGCTGCGATGCTGCGATACGTAGTGCTTACAGGCCGCGGTAGACGGTCTTGATCTGGGTATAGAACTCGAGGCCGGTGCGGCCGGACTCGCGGAAGGTCGAGGTGCTGGAGCGCTTCAGCCCGCCGAACGGCGCGTTGACCAGATTGCCGGTGGTGGTGCGGTTGATCTTGACGGTGCCGGCCTCGATGTCGGCGGCGAAGCGATGCATGTAGCGCGGATTGCGCGTGACGATCGCCGCGGCCAGGCCGTACTCGCTGTCGTTGGCCTTGGCGATCGCGTCGGCGTAGTCGCTGAACGCGATGATCGCGATCACCGGCCCGAAGATCTCCTCTTGCGCGATGCGCATGTCCTGCGTGACATCGGTGAAGACGGCGGGCGACACGTAGAAGCCGTTGTCGAACTCCGGACCGCCGAGCCGCTCGCCGCCGCACAGCAGGGTCGCCTCGGACTTGCCGATGTCGATATAGCGCAGCACGTTGTCGAGCTGGTTGCGCGTGGCCAGCGGACCCAGGTCCATGCCGGGCGTCAGGCCGCTGCCGATCTTCAGTGTCTTGACGCGGGCCAGCAGCTTCTCGGTATAGGCGTCGCGCACGGACTCGGCGACCAGCACGCGGCTGGTACCGGTGCAGGCCTGGCCGCTGAGCGAGAAACCGCCCTTGATCGTCAGTCCGACGGCCTGGTCGAGATCCGCGTCCTCCATCACCAGCAGCGGATTCTTGCCGCCCAGCTCCATCTGCGTGCGCGTGGTCAGCGGCACCGAGCGATGGATCTGCTCGCCGGCGCGGGTCGAGCCAGTGAACGAGATCGCACGCACGGCCGGGGCTTGCGTGATCGCGGCTCCCACGTCGGCGGCGCTGCCGGTGATGAAGTTCAGCACGCCCTTGGGCAGGCCCGCGTCGATCAGCGCCTCGGCCAAGCGATAGCCGCTCAGCGGCGCATCGGACGACGGCTTGAACACCACGGTATTGCCTGTGATCAGCGCCGGCGCGATCTTGCGTGCCGGGATCGAGATCGGGAAATTCCACGGCGAGATCACCGTCGCCACGCCCAGCGGCTCGCGCTGCGTGTAGACCAGCATGTCGCCGTCGTCGTTGGGGAACGATTCGCCGGTGAAGGTCTGGCCTTCGACGGCATAGAAGCGCAGCGTCTGCGCCGAGCGCAGGACCTCGTCGCGCGCCAGGCTCAACGCCTTGCCCTCTTCGCGCGTCAGTTCGCGCGCGACGCTGTCGGCATTGGCTTCGAGCTGCTGCGCGGCGCGGTTCAGGATGGCCGCGCGGCGGCCGATCGGCGTGTTCTTCCAGCCCTCGAACGCGGCGGCGGCGGCCGCCACTGCGGCCTGGCCATCTTCGGCGGCGGATGCCTGGAAGCGGCCCACCACTTCGTTCGTATCGGCGGGATTGATGTTGTCGAAGGTTCGGCCGGACTGGCACGCGGTCCATTCGCCATCGATGTAGTTGTAGAACGGTTCCATCTTTGCGGCGCTCATCAGGCGGTCAGGGAAAGAGCGCGGCGCCGGTAGGCGCCGCGCGGCACGGTTCGAGCGTCGCGCTCAGGCAGCCATTTCCAGCTCGGGCAGCGGCAGCTCATGCGCGACGTAGTCGTAGTACAGCGCGGTCGTATAGAGCAGCCGCATCTGGGCGCCGATCTCGCAGATCTTCAGGCAGCGCTGCTGCAGCTCGGGCGTGTTCGCGTGCTCGAGCACGATCTGGTAGCCGCGTTCGCCATGGATCTCGTCCGAGACGATATGCAGGTCGAAGAACTCGACCTCCTCGTCGGTGAACTGGTACTTCTCGCGCAGCGTCGGCGTCTGCTTGCGGTAGATCGACGGCACCTGCGACTCGAGCCCGACCACCAGGCCGGCCACCGCGACGATCGGATCCTCGCGCATCGCCACCGCATAGCACCACGACTGCAGGCCGCGCGTGGTCGGCGACATGTTGTCGGGATCGATCACGCGCTCACGGGTCGTGCCGCAGGCCTCGGCAAATCGGATCAGCAGGTCGGTGTGGCGGTCGCCGCCGATTTCCTCTTCGTACATATTGGCCAGCAGGAAATCCTTGGCCTCGGTATACCGATCCGGCATCCGGGCGTAGATGTAGCCCAGATAATCGGCGAACGGCCCGACATAGTGATAGTGGTTCTCGGCCCAGCGGGCCAGATGCGCCCGGCTCAGCTTGCCAGTGGCCCAGGCCTTGCTGAACGGCGCCTGGTTGGCGCTTTTGCCCTTGATCGCTTCTTCCAGCGCGGCGCGGAATTCTTCTCGGTTCATCAGTTCGGCCATGTGGGGCTCCTTGTTGGCTGACGGTTCGGGATGGTTGGGTCGGACGGATCGTTCATCCGATGTTTGTATACTATATACATTTAAGCGGGACGGACAAGGGCCTGGGCGGCTTTATTCGTCGGGGTTTACCTTGGGTTTCTGGCGAGTCGGAGTTCGGCCGCGAAGCAAGTCGCTGGGTCCCCGCGTTCGCGGGGACGACGGAACACTTCCATGTCGTCCCCGCGCAGGCGGCGACCGAGTGGCTTAACGACTCATCGCGCCGCCGCCTGCACCCGCTGCCACGCCAGCCCGGCCAATGCCACATCCTCCAGGCCCACGCCCACGGACTTGTAGATGACGATGTCGTCGTCGCTTCGCCGCGGCTGCGCGCGCTCCAGCACGACGTCGGCCAGCTCGATCAGCTTCGACTCGGGCAGCACGCCCTGCCCCGCCATCACGATGTCGCCGGCTTCGCGCGTGGACTGTGGCTTCCATTCGACGACCACCGCCGAGGCGCGCGACAGCGCCACGTCGTCGAGTTCGCGCGTATGCGGCAGGCTGGAACCGATTGCCGCCACGAATGCCCCGGGCTTGATCGCCTCCCCGGAAAACAGCGGCGTGGTCGAGCGCGAGGCTGTGACGACAATGTCGGCCTCTCGCACCGCAGCCTCGTTCTCCGTCACGAGCACCGGAATGCCGCAGCTCTGGCTCAGCCGCTCCGGCAGATCGGCCGGCGCATACGGATCGCACAGCAGGATGCGCTCGAGCGGCAACGCGGCGCTCAACTGCCTCGCGTGCGCGGCGCCCTGCGTGCCGGCACCGAACAGCGCCAGCGTGCGAGCATCGGGCCGCGCGAGATGGCGCGCCGCGACCACCGTGCAAGCCGCGGTGCGCAGCCGGGTGATCGCGCCCGCGTCGAACGACGCCAGCGGCCGTCCATCCTCGGTCGAGAACAGCAGGATCACGAAGGAAAACTGCCCGTCGATGGTCGTGTAGACCTTGGCGCCGGCCACGCCCTGATCCGGTATCACCGCGCCCAGCGTCGACAGCTTGACGCCGCCCGCCTCGGTACGGATGCGCTGCTGCATGGCGGCTTTGCCTTGGCCGAAGCTGCGGAACGCCTCCAGCATGATGCGTTGCACGTCTTCCGGCGCGACGTGGCGATCGACCATTTCGTCTGTGATGTGCTGCATCGGGTCTCCTGCGATGGTGGATGGATGTAGTTGAAGTTGAAGCGAGGTAGAGGGGGCCAGGCAGCTCAGCCCTGCACCACCACCTTGACCAGCACGGCGATCGCGCCCGCCGCGCACAAAGCCAGCAGCAACCGGCGCACGGCCACCGCCGACACACGCGCCTTGAGCCGGCTCGACACCGCAAACCCGGCGAGCAGGAACGGCGCCAGCAGCGCGCTCAACGTCAGGTCCGCAATACCGAAGCGTCCCGCGCCGGCCAGCATCGCCAGCGACAACACGGCGCCGCCACCGAGAATGCAGCCGACCGTCGCGCGCATCGCCGCCGGACTCATGTGCTGCATCACGATGGCGAACGGCGGCGCGCCCGCCGACGTCAGCGTCGCCATGAAGCCGGACGCGGTGCCGGCGATGGCCAGATTCCCAGCGGAGGGCCGCACGCGCCAGCCAAGGGCGCTGAGCGCCACCGCCAGCAGGATCGACAACGAAAACACCACCGCCAGCCACTGCGGCCGCAGCCAGGCAATGGCCAGCACGCCGATCAGGCCGCCGAGCGTGCGGCCCAGCAACGCGGTTCCGGTCAAACGCCAGGCAATCGCCTCGCGCTCGCGCAGCGCGGCCAGCAGCGACAGGCAGCCGCCCATCGCCAACAGCGGCCCCGGCACCAGCTGCGGAAAGAACATCGCGGCCAGCGGTGCCGCCAGCATCGCGAAGCCGATGCCGCCCACGCCCTGCAGGCAGGCGCCCGCGAAGATCGTCGCACCCATCCACCCGTATTCGGACAGCGGCACGTCAGGCAGCAAGGACGTCGCCGGCGACAGCGTCGGCAACAGACTGGCAATCAGCGCGGGCAGCGTGGTGGTCATGAGGAAGAGGGGTTGGAGGAGCGGACCGCCTCGAGGCGGCACGTCTCAGAGACGGGCAATGGCCGGCTGCAAAATGCCCGGGCCGCCCGTAGTGGTATACAGTCTACATAACGCATCCCTCAGAACGCAAGCCACCCCGTGACCGGCGCACCGCAACGGTGCTGCTCGCAGGGCATCAATCCCAGTGCTGGTGCGCCTTTCCGGCGATCTACCCCACCCCGGTATCAGCGTATATCCGTATACGATTTCGCTTGTCGGCGTAGCCGTGCGGAATATAGTATACCGTTCAGACCCCCACCCGAAGGACGGTCGAGCTAGACGAACCACCTCTCGCCCCACGGAGCTTTCATGCAACACGAAGTCGTGATCGGTGCCGCGCACTGGATATATCTCATGGGGGTCGCGGTCATCGTGCTGACGATGATCCTGCGCGCCAATGTCGTCGTGCCCTCCATCGTGGGGACCGCGCTGGTCGTGTTCGCGCTGACCGGCAGCCCGGTATCCGCGTTGGCGGGCGTGTTCTCGGCCAGCCTGGTGGCCGCCAAGGAGCTGTTCAATATCTTCCTGGTCATCGCCTTCATGACCGCGCTGCTCAACGCGCTGAAGACGCTGCGCTCGGATATCCGCATGGTCGAGCCGTTTCGCGTGGTGATGAAGAACGGCCACAGCGCCTTCTTCATCCTGGCCGGCGTGACCTATGTGATTTCGCTGTTCTTCTGGCCCACGCCCGCGGTGCCGCTGGTCTCCGCGATCCTGCTGCCAGCGGCAATCGCGGCCGGACTGCCGCCGCTGGCGGGCGCGATGGCGATCGCGATTGCCGGCCAGGGCATGGCGCTGTCGTCGGACTATGTGATCGGCGTCGCCCCGGGCATCAGCGCCAAGGCGGCCGGCGCCGCAGTCAGCGCGGCCGTGGTCGCCGACCGCGCGCTGACGCTGTCGATCATCACCGGCGCGATCGCGCTGTGTTTGGCCTACCTGTCGATGCGCAAGCACATCGTCCCGGCCAGCGGCACGCTGCTGGACCGCTGGCAACAGCGCGCCAGCGGGGCCGCGCTGGGCTTAGGTGACGACGGCGGCGGCGGTGGCACCTTCGACAAGGCGGAGATCGCCCGCGCCACCGCGCATGAGGAGCCGCTGGCCACCGAATCGAATATCGAGGCCAGCCTGTCGATGGTCGAGCGCAAGCGGATCAAATGGTCGAAGTGCTTTGCCATCGTGACGCCGATCGCCTTCCTGGCGGTGGTCACCGTGATGGTGCTGCCCAAGCTCGGCACCGGCGTGCAGGACCTGAAGGGGGGCGAGGCCGCCGCTCTGGTCGGCGGCGTGGCCGCGGTGCTGATGATGCTGGCGACGCTGGCCGCCGAAGGCCCGCGCCGGATGCTGGATGTCTGCCCCGAGCACATCACCGACGGTTTCGTGTTCGCCTTCAAGGCGATGGGTTCGGTGCTGCCGATCGCCGGCTTCTTCTTCGTCGGCGCCGGCGAGACTGCCGCGCAGATCCTCGGCCTGCCGCCAGGCAAGGCCCCGAGCCTGCTGTTCGAACTGATCCAGTCGTATCAGCACCTGATTCCCGACAACCACATGCTGGTCGCGTTCGGCGTGCTGCTGGTCGGCATGATCACCGGCATCGACGGCTCCGGCTTCGCCGGCCTGCCGCTGACCGGCACGCTGGCCGGCGCACTGGGCCCGGTGGTGGGCTTCGATCCGGCCACGCTGGCGGCGGTCGGCCAGATGGGCGCGGTCTGGACCGGTGGCGGCACGCTGATCGCCTGGTCCTCGCTGATCGCGGTGGCCGGCTTCGCCCGGGTGCCGGTGCTCGACGCGGTGCGCGCGCTGCTGATTCCGGTGGTGATCGGGCTGGCGTGTTCGACCGTGGCCGCGATGCTGCTGTGGTCCTGAGCGGCCGCCGCCCTCGCCTCCCATCCGCAGATAGCTAGACAGATAGCCAAGTAGACAGCAACAAGCAGGACGACATCATGCCCAAGGTTCTTCTTCACCGGCACGGCCAGGTTCACAGCGACGAGGTCGCACCTCGTACCAATCTGGTCGTGCGCGCCGGGATCCGGCAGTTTCCCTATCCGAACCTGCGCTACGAGTGCGGCATGGGCAAGTGCTCGAAATGCGCCTGCCGCGTGCTCTCCGGCGCCGAACATTTGCCGCCGCCGAACTGGAAAGAGAAAAAGCAGCTGGGCGAGCGGCTCGAGCAGGGCTACCGGCTGATCTGCCAGCTCTGGATCGAACACGACATCGAGCTGGCGCAGGATGAACTGTCGCCGGCCGAGGAAGCCGCCGGCGCCGCGGGCCGCGTACCGGCCGGCATCAAGGCCTGATGGCCTGCATCGTGAGTCGCAAGCCATGTACGTGATCCTGACCAGCCGCCCCGGCCAGTTCCGCACCGAGCCGGTCGACGGCGTCACGCCGGTGGAACGCTACGAGTACCGCTTCTACGGCAAACCCACCGTGCGCTTCGTCATCGCCCGGCTCGAGCACGAGGCCAAGGTCCGCGTGGTCGAGGAAACGCCGCCCGGCATCGTCAACCACGTCCCGACCAAGTTCCTGGACAAGTACGCCACCGTCGAAGCGGCGCGCGAGGAACTGCGCCGGCTCGCCTCGTTCGGCAGCATGGAACTGACGCTGGTCGCCATCTGACATCCGACATCCCGAAATCCCGAACACGCTCTCTCGCAGCGCATCGCCATGATCCAGATCACCTTCGTCAGCAACAACGGCAAGACCGCCACCGCCCCGCCCAACAGCAACCTGCTGCGCGTCTCGCTGCGCGAACAGGGCGGCATCCCGTTCAAGTGCGGCGGCGGCCTTTGCGGGACCTGCAAGTGCCACATCGACAGCGGCCTCGAGCACACCGACGAGGTCAAGGCCAAGGAGAGAAAACTGCTGACCGAGCAGGAGCTGGCGAGCGGCCACCGGCTGGCCTGCCAGACCTTCGTCAACGGCGACATCAGCGTGTCGTGGCAGCCGCGTCCCGCCGCGGCGGCGGTGAGCCGCCCCGCCCCAATCCCTGCACGCGCGGAAGCGGCCGCCGGCGACGGTACGAACGGAACGCCGAACGAATCGGAAAGCAGCACACGCTGATCGGCCCAACAAAAAAACCGGCCCGGCATCGGTCCCGCAGCGCATTGCTGCGAGGCCGATACCGGGCCGGTTTTTGATTGGCCGACCCTACTGCTTACTGCAGCGCGACAGCGGGGGACTATCGCGATGCAGGGGTCGAGCCGGCTGCTTAGCCGTTCGCGAAGACGATCTTGGCCTTGCGGGCGTCCGACTGCAGGCGGGCCAGCACGCCTTGCACGGCGGCGATGGCGCGCTTGACGTCGTAGGCGAAGCCCAGGCGCGGAGCGTCGAGTTCACGCTCGATCAGGTCACGTTCCAGTTGATCGGTCAGCTTGATATCGGATTGGGTGTTCATGGCGTCCTTCCTTTCAGGGATAACCCTTATGGGGTTTTCCCGAATTGTAGGCAAAGGATTGACGCAATGCAACATTAGGTAGAAATGCGTATGCCGGAAAGCAACAGCTAAAGCAAAATCGCGGGCATCACTTGCCGAAAAGGCCACCCGGGCGACCGATGGCTGCCTTGTTCACGGCTTGGCGCGCGGGCCACGGCCACCCAGTTTCGCTTCGGCTTGCGCCGCTTTCACACGCCGGCGCCGGATCCGGCGCGTGCGCAGCGCCCACACCCACGACACGCCGAAATAGAACAACACGCTGGTCACGGTGGCCGTCAGCGCCAGGCCCAGCAGCAGCGGCTTGCCGACGCCCAGCAGGCGGCGGCGGGTTTCCGTCCACCAGCTCTCCTTTTCCACTTGGGCCGGCTGTGCCGCCGGCGCGGCACCTCCCGGAACGAGATTGACCATCGCGCCCGGCTCCGCGACCGCCGCCAGCGCTTCCGGCGCCGGAGGCGGGCCGCCTTCTCCCAGCACCGCGCTGCCCAGCCGCCACGCGGCGTAGTAGATCGGGCCGAAGGTCAATGGATTGCTGACGAAGGTGCTGGCCACCGCGGCCGGTACGTTGGCACGCAACGCGACCGCCACCGCGCCGCTCATCGGAATTTGCGCGATCGGCAGCAGCAGGCCGAAGAACAGGCCTAGCGCGACGCCAAGCGCGATGCCGCGTCGGCTGACATGCCATAGACGGGGGTGCTGCAGGATCGGCCCCATCCAGCGCAGCCACCGGTGCTGTTGCAACCGTTCGGGATCGGGCAAGAAGCGGCGGAAATGGCGAAACGGCGAGGAACTGCGCGGATCACGGGAAGTGGAAGACTGGCGGGGCGAGCGAAGCGGTGACATGGGTGACAGGACGGCTGACTACCGTGCAAGCATACGCCCGCCGCGTGTTCCTGAACGGTGCTGGCCGTGAATTCTTCGCCGCTTCACGCGCCGTTCATCGCCGTCCACCGGGATCACGGAGTACCGAAAGAGACACTCACCCGCGGACGCTGCGTTGGCCGCACCCCACGAATGGGTGATTAGGCAGTTGACCGCATATCTTGTAATGATAATAATTCGCATTCCGTCAAAATATTACAGTTCATTACAAAATGCGAGCCAAGCGTCACCCGATCACCGCCGCCCTGCTGGCGGCCTCCGTTCTTTCCCCTGCCGCGGTCCGAGCCCAGGCCACTGAAACGCTGCCCGAAGTGAAGGTCAAGGCCAGCGCAAGCCGGGAGCTGGGCGAGGGCTACAACCCGCCGGATACCGTCACCGCCACCAAGATGGATGTTCCGCTGCGCGACGTGCCGCAGACGGTCAACGTGGTGACGGCCGAAGTCATGCGCGACCAGCACGCGACCTCGATCCAGGACACGCTGAAGAATGTGCCGGGGGTGGGCTTCTCGCATGGGGATGGACAGCGCGACCAGGTGACGATCCGCGGCTTCACCGCGATCGCCGACCAGTTCGTCGACGGCATCCGCGACGACGCGCTGTATTTCCGCGACCTGTCGAACGTCGAGCGGATCGAGGTGATCAAGGGACCGGCCGCCGTGCTGTACGGCCGCGGCTCGTCGGGCGGCCTGATCAACCGCGTGACCAAGAAGCCCGGCCTGGACATCACCGACCTGAGCCTGAGCTACGGCTCGTGGGCCGACCGGCGCGGCGAGGTCGACGTCGGCCGGGTATTCGGCGATGGCGCGGCCGCGTTCCGTATCACCGGCGCCGTGCAGCGCGCCGACAGCTACCGCTCGCAGCAGTTTCTGGACCGCACCGCGATCGCGCCGTCGCTGGACCTGAAGCTCGCACCGGATACCAAGCTGCTGCTGCAGGCCGACTATCTGGAAGACCGGCGCGTGACCGACTTCGGCATCCCGGCGTTCAACGGCCGTCCGGTCGAGGTGCCGGCGTCCACCTACTACGGCGCGGCCAATGCACGCGACGCCGACTACAGCCAGTCGCGCGTGTACTCGGGCACCGCCACGCTGACGCATCGCTTCAACGACCAATGGTCGATCCGCAACGCGACGCGCTATTACCACTATTCGCTGGACCGCAACAACACGCTGCCCGGCGCCGTCAACGCGGCGCGGCGCACGGTGTCGCTGAACCGCTCCAACGTCTACCGCGAGGAGCATGGCTGGTTCAACCAGACCGACCTGACGCAGAAGGCCACGCTGTTCGGCATGAAGCACGAACTGCTGTACGGCGTCGAGGTCGGCCAGCAAAACAAGGACCTGGTCAACTATTCGCGCAACAACGTCGCCACCGTCGACCTGTTCCATCCGGTGCTGCCGACGCTGCCGCGGCTGCTCGGCGGCACGCCGGGCACCACCAACCGAGGCACCTTCAAGACGCTGGGCCTCTATACCCAGGACATGATCACGCTGAGCGAACAGTGGAAGGCGCTGGTCGGCATCCGCTACGACCGCTTCGAGCAGGAGACCGTCGATCGCCGCCCGAACCAGCGCGGCCTGGCGCGTACCGACGACGCGTGGAGCCCGCGCGCGGGCCTGGTGTGGCAGCCGTCGAAGGCGCAGTCGTACTACCTGTCATGGAGCCGTTCGTTCCAGCCGTCGGGCGAAGCCTTCTCGCTGGCCGCCAATAACGCCGAGCTGGCCCCGGAAAAAACCAGCAATACCGAGATCGGCGCCAAATACGATTTCCTCGACGGCCGCCTCAGCACCACGGTGTCGGTATTCCGGCTGGAACGGACCAATATCAAGGTCGCGAACGCCACCGGCACCGCGCTGATGCCGATCGGGGAACAGCGGACCGACGGCGCCGAGCTGACCGTCGCCGGCGATCTGGGCCGGGGCCTGAAGGTGTTGGCCGGCTACGCCTTCCTCGACGCGCAGGTCACCCGCTCGACCAGCGCGCTCGAAGGCAAGCGTGCCACGCTGACGCCCCGCCATAGCGGCAATGTCTGGGTCACCAAGGAGCTGGGGCACGGCTTCGGCATCGGCGGCGGCCTGAACCTGGTCGGCGCGCGCATGGCCGATCCGCAGAACACGGTGACGCTGCCCGGCTATGTAACGGCCGACATGATGGCGTGGTACCGGCGCGGACCGATGGAGCTGCAGCTGAACCTGTACAACCTGTTCGACAAGGGCTATATCGTCTCGGGCCACGGTTCGAGCCCGAACCTGAACCTGCCGGGCGCGCCGCGCAGCGTCATGGCGACGTTGCGGTACCGGATGTAGAGACTGGCAGCACCAGCGTCGGCGTGGGTCCGATCGGTTTCGCGGACCCGCCCGTCGCCGGGATGTCGGATGGGCCGGATTGGCGCTGCGCAACGGCCCGGGCGCTGCGCCGCATGTTCAGATCATCGACGTACTGCATGCAGCCGGCGCGAAAGTCCGGCTGTACCGCTTCGCAGGACCGGGCATGGCGCACGTCGTGCATCAACGCCCACGCATAGCCCTGGAACAACTCGGCGCACGGCTCGGCGCAGGGCCTGCCGCCAAAATGATCGCCATCGGCGTGAAAACCCGGGGCCAGCGCGGCGATCGGCGCGTTCGTCAGCGTGCCCTTGACCTGTGCCGCGCCCATCAGCATTACGGCGATGGTTCCGGCTCCGAGCAGAAAGACAGAGAATTTCATCGTATCGGCATTGGCGCTGGCTCGCGCCGACCTTGTATTTATGCAGCCCGTTCTGGCCAATACAAATACAACAACAAAGGGCTTGCCGATATGAAATCTTTTTAAATCTCTGTGTCCGTTGTATTTTTGCTCGGACGACCAAAACGCGGGACTGGAATCCCCTACGTTTTCGCGGCAATCGCGCCGGCGCAGCCGGCCATCATCGCCGCCGCGGTGCGGTCGACGATCCGTACGCGTTTCGGGGAGGAAATGAAGGTCCGGGTCTGCCGCGCCAGCATCAGGTAGAACAATTGCACGAGGAAATCGACGGCCACGCCAAGGGTCACGATCAGCACGATCTGCCCCGCCGTCAACGCCGTCATATCGAATGCCTGCGGCAATACCGCGCCGAAAAACACCATGGCCTTGGGATTGCCAAGCGTCAGGAAGGCGCCCGCCAGAAAACCGCTGCCCGAACGCGCCGGCTGCTGCGCCGCGCGGTGGCCATCGGACTTCCACAGCCGCCATGCCATATAGAGCAGGAACAGCACGCCAAGCCATTTGACCACCACGAACACGGTGGCAAAACGGACCGCGAGCGCCGAAAGCCCGAAGACGGCCGCCAGCAGCCAGACGGCATTGCCCGCCACCATGCCCACGATAAATGACCAGGCAGACGCGGTGCCCATGCTGACGACCCTGGCAAACATGGCACCTTGCGCGGGCCCCGGCAATGCGGCCGCAATGGCAAAGGGAACGAGAAATAGCCAGATATTCATGGTGCTGTCGTCCACAAATGGTCGGTGCAACGGTGCCTCAGTATAGCGGCGGGCGGGCGTGCCATTTCTCTTCCCATTTCTCTTCCCTTTTCTTTTCCCTTCCCTTCCCTGCCGAAGACACGGCATGCCGACGCACTGTCCTATATCGCCCTCGCCTGCAGGATCGCCACCATCCGCTGCGCCAGCGGCGACAGGTAGGCCCCGGCGCGCGCGATCACGCCGACCCGCCGCCGCAAATCCAGCTCCTCGCTGCTGAGCCGCAACGCACGAAAACCCGCCAGCGGCCGGGCCATCTGCGCACCGGCAATGCTCAGCATCCGCGTGCCCCGCATCAGATAGAACAGCGAGGCGCTGCCGAAATCCGATTCGACGCGCAGGTTCGGTGGCGGCAGGCCACGCTGCTGAAACGCGGCCTCGAGCTGCTGGCGCAGCAGGATATGGGCGCCGGGCAGCAGCCATTCCTGATCGACCAGGTCGGCCAGCATAAGGCCGCGCTTGCGATGCAAAGGGTGCGACTCGTCGGCGACCACCGCCAGCGTGTCGTCGAACAGGTCGTGGACGACGAACTCGTCGGTCCGCTGGCGCGGCACGGGGGCGATGGCCAGATCGAGTTCGCCGGCCAGCAGCGGATCCATCAGGTCGCGCGCCATTCGCCTGGTCAAGCGCAACCGCGCGACCGGACGCTCCTGCATCAGCTGACGGCACGCGTCCAGCACCACCGGGTTTGGAATCGACGGCGAATAACCCAGCCGCAACACGCCCTGCTCGCCGGTGCGGATGCCGCGCATCTCTGCCAGCGCGTCCTCATATTCCAGCCGGATGCGCCGGGCGCGCTCGATAAAGGCCGCGCCGGCCTGGGTCGGCCGCATGCCAAGCGCGTTGCGCTCGAACAGCGGCAGGCCGATCTGCCCTTCCACCCGCTGCACCGCCTTGGTCAATGCCGGCTGGCTCATGCCGAGCGCCTCGGCGGCCCGACCGATGCCGCCATGGGCGGCCACCTCCAGCACGTACTCCAGATCGCGTGTCTCCATGCCGCTTCCCTCGCATTCCCGTCGGTTATGGCTTTATTTCCAATGCAGCATTGTAGTGATGTCTCGCGTCTTCCAAACTGCGCCAAAGCAGATCAAGGAGACATCGATGACCTTCGCCTATTTCCTGCGGCGTGCCGCGCGCTATTGGGGCGACCGCCCCGCGGTGCTGTATCGCGACCGCGCGCTCAGCTATCGCCAGCTGGACGAGCGCTCGACCCGGCTGGCCAATGCGCTGCTGGGACTGGGCCTGGCCAAGGGCGACCGCGTCGCGGTGCAGTCGCGCAATTGCACCGAGCTGGTCGAGATCGAATGCGCGCTGTTCAAGGCGGGGCTGGTCAAGGCGGCGCTCAATCCGCGCTTCACCGCCGCCGAGGCAACCCAGGTGGTCGAGAACTGCGGGCCGCGCGTGATGATCGCGGGCCGGGGCTACACCGGCTACAACCCGCAGACGGCTGGCTTCGGCTCGGTCGAGACCTTTATCGCAATCGGGGAAGCGGCGCCCGGCTATCTGGACTACGAAGATGTCGTCAGCCGTGGCGACACCCGGGCGCCCGACTACACGCCGCAGGCGTCCGATCTCGCGGTGCTGCACTTCTCGTCCGGTTCGACCGGCAAGATCAAGGCCGCGATGCAAAGCTACGGCAATCGCATCGCCTCGCTGCGCAAGATCGTGCTCGGCATGGACCGCCCCGCCCGCTCCGGCGACCGGCTGGCGCTGATCGGCCCGGTCACGCACGCGTCGGGCATGCTGATGCAGCCCTATCTGTATTGCGGCGCGACGCTGGTGCTGTTCGACAAGTTCGAGCCGGCGCATTTCCTCGCCGAGATCGCGCGCCTGCGCATCACCCATGTGTTCATGGTGCCGGCGATGATCAATATGGTGCTGGCCGAGCCGTCGCTGGCCACTGCCGACCTGTCCAGCCTGAAGACGTTGGCCTATGGCGCCGCGCCGATGGCCCCGGCCCGCATTCGCGAGGCGTGGGAGCGCATCGGCCCGATCCTGTCGCAGGGCTATGGCGCCAGCGAATCGACCTCCGGCGTCACGCGGCTGTCCACCGCCGATCATGCCGATGCGCTGGCCAATCGTCCGGAGCGCCTGGCCTCGTGCGGCCGCGCGATGGGCGAGACCGAGGTGCGCGTGGTCAACGAGCGCGGCGAGGAAGTCAGCGGCGACGAGATCGGCGAACTGGTGATCCGCGGCGAGGACGTGTTCCAGGGCTACTGGGGCGAACCGGAACTGACCCGCGAGGTGCTGATCGACGGCTGGCTGCATACCGGCGATCTGGCCCGTGTCGACGAGGAAGGCTTCATCTACCTGGTCGACCGCAAGAAGGACATGATCATCTCGGGCGGCTTCAACGTCTATCCGACCGAGGTCGAAGCGACGCTGTACCAGCATCCCGACGTGATGGAAGCCTGCGTGATCAGCGTGCCCGATGCGACCTGGGGCGAGAGCGTCAAGGCCGTGGTCACGCTGTGGCCGGGGCGCGAACTGAGCGCGGCTGACCTGATCGCGCATTGCCGTGCGCGCATCGCGGACTACAAGACGCCGCGCTCGATCGACTTCGTCAGCGAGCTGCCGAAGAACGCCAGCGGCAAGCTCGCCCGCAAGCTGGTGCGCGAGCGCTATTGGCAGGGTCAGGAACGGCGCGTGAACTGACGCGCGACCCACCGCCCAAGACACCAAGGAACGACGCCATGTTCGAATACCTGACCAATCCCGTGCTGGTCGAGACGCGGGCCGCCATCCGGCGCTTTATCGACGAGGAACTGCGGCCGATGGAGCGCGAGCTCGGCCTGGGCTCGGAAGACCCGTGGCCGAAGGAGGTGCTGCGCCGCGTGTGGCGACGCTCCAGCGAGCTGGGTCTGTACGCCGCCTGCCTGCCGGTCGAACTGGGCGGCAAGGGCCTGAATATCGCCGAGCAGTGCGCGCTGAAGGCCGACATCGCCGCCAGCGGCTGCTCGCTGGCGCCGCATGTGCTGGGCGACCTCGGCGGTCCGCCGCGCGTCGGCAATATGCTGAAGTACGCCACGCCGGAGCAGATCGAGCGCTATTTCGGTCCGGTGATCCGCGGCGAGCGCTCGACCTGCTTCGCGATGACCGAGCCGCATTCGGGGTCGGACGCGATGAGCATCTCGACGACCGCGGTCGTCGACGGCGACGAGCTGGTCATCAACGGCCACAAGCACTACATCAGCGGCGCGCCGTTCGCCGACTTCGCGATCGTGCTGTGCGTGACCGACGCCAGCACCACGCCACCGTCGATCAGCGCGGTGCTGGTCGATCTCGATCTGCCGGGCGTCACCGTCGATACCGAATACACGCCGATGTCGGGCCAGCATATCGACGCCGATATCCGCATGGTCGATGTGCGGGTGCCGCGCAGCAATATCCTTGGCGGCGAGGGCAACGGCTTCAAGCTGAGCATGTCCCGCATCAACGTCAACCGGCTGCTGCATTGCCCGAGCATGCTGGGTCTTGCCACCAGCGTGTATCGCGCTTCGGTCGAGTACGCGGGCAAGCGCCGGCAGTTCGGCGGCCCGATCGCGCGGTTCCAGGCGATCCAGCATATGCTCGCCGATATGGCGGCGGCGCTGTGGGCGTGCGAGGCGATGATCGCGCAGACCGCCGCGCTGGCCGACAGCGGCGCCGACCTGCGGATGAAAGCCGCGGCCTGCAAGCTGTTCGTGTCCGAGCGCTGCTTCGAGATCGCCGACAAGGCAGTGCAGATCCACGGCAATGTGGGGGTCACGCGAGGCCATCCGGTCGAGCAGACTTTCCGCAAGCTGCGCATGTTCCGCATCTTCACCGGCACTAGCGAGATCCAGCGCAATACCATTGCGCGGGCGATTCTGGAGCCGCTGATGGAGCAGGCGGGGAAAGGGCCTGCGGGCGAGAAGGCTCGATAGGTAGCGCAGGGGTTTGTTGGGTGGCGGTTGCCATCCCACCACGATCCCCAACCAGGCAACGATCGACGCAGCCCCAGACTGCGCCATCAGTACAGGAGACAGCAAATGCATCGCAGAACATGGCTGGCCGCCGCGGGCGCCGCGGCACTGGGCGGCATCCTGCCGCGCGCGTACGCCGCCAGCGACTATCCGAACCGGCCGATCCGGCTGATCGTGCCGTTCCTCGCCGGCACCTCGCCCGACAACATGGCCCGCGCGCTGTCGGCCGAACTCGCGCCCAAGCTCGGCCAGCCGCTGGTCGTCGAGAACATGCCCGGCGCGGGCGGCATCATCGGCGGACGCGCGCTCAAGCGCGCCGCGGCGGACGGCTACACGCTCGGCGTGCTGGCCAACACGCACGTGATCAACATCCATATGTACAAGCAGATGCCGTACGACCCGGCGCGCGACTTCACCTGCATCGCGCCGCTGTCGGGCGGCCCGACCGCGCTGGTGGTGCCGGCCAACTCGCCGTACCGCACAGCGGCTGAACTGATCGCCGCGATGAAGCGCGCACCGGGCAAGCTGAACTACGGCTCCGGCGGCAAGGGCAGCATCGCCCATCTGGCCGTCGAATCGATGCTGCACCAGACCGGCACCGAAGCGGTCCACGTGCCGTACAAGGGCGCGCCCGAGATCCTGACGGCGATGCTGACGGGGCAAACGCAGTTCGGCATGCCGGTGCTCAGCACCGCCACCTCGTACCTGCGCAACGGCCAGGTTCGCGCCCTTGCGGTGACCACGGCCGAGCGCTCGCGCTACTTCCCCAATGTACCGACGCTGGCCGAGGCGCTGCCGCCCGGCTTCGTGCTCGACAACTGGAGCGGCCTGTTCGCGCCGGCCGACCTGCCGCCGGCGCTGACGCAGCGCCTGTTCACCGCGATCAACGAGGTCCAGGCCAGCGGCAAGCTCGACGCGTTGCTCGAGGCCAGCGCGGGCGAACTTCGCCGCAGCGCGTCGCCCGCGCAGTTTCGCGAGATGGTGTCCGCCGAGACCAAGCGCTATGCATCGCTGATGCGCGATATCGGCATGACGGCCGATATCGGCTGATCGAGTCCCGGCAATGACATCGGCCAAGCCATCGAACGAGCCATCGGCCAAGCCGGACTGGTCCTGCCTGAAGGACGTCAGGATCATCGATCTGAGCCAGCTGCTGCCCGGCCCGCACGCGACGCTGCAGTTGCAGCAGCTGGGCGCCGAGGTGATCAAGGTCGAGCGGCCCGGCGTCGGCGATACCTCGCGCGCGTTGAGCGCCTCGGTGTTCGCGCAGTTCAATCGCGGCAAGCGCTCGGTCGCGCTCGATCTGCAGCAGGCCGAGGGACGGGCGGCCTTTCTCGAGCTCGTGCGCGATGCCGACGCGGTGGTCGAGGGCTTTCGTCCCGGCGTGATGCAGCGACTCGGCCTCGATTACGCCGAGCTGGCCAAGGCCAATCCGGCCATCGTGCTGTGCTCGATCTCGGGCTTCGGCCAGACCGGGCCCTATGCCGACCATGCCGGCCACGACCTGAACTATCTGGCGCTGGCCGGCTACTGGGCCGCGCCGGTACAGGTGCGCGACAAGGTCGCGCGGCCGCGCGTGCGGGTGTCCGACTATGCGGCCTCCAGCTACGCGGCGCTGGCACTGACCGTCGCCATCCTCAGCGCGCGCCAGCACGGGCGCGGCCAGCATCTCGATGTCTCGATCCACGATGCGATGCTGTCGTGGACCGCCCACGGCGCCTGGGCCGCGCAACAGCATGCCGACGCCCCGCTGCGCTCTCCCACAGTGGTGCCGGAGAACGATCTGTTCGAGACGCGCGACGGCCGCCATCTGGCGCTCGGCATTCTGGAGAACAAGTTCTGGCTGAACCTGCGCGACGCGTTGGGCGACAAATTCCCGTCGCTGAAGGACCCGCGCTTCGCCGAGCGGGCCGGTCGCCAGCGCCACAAGGTCGAGGTCAACGCGCTGCTGGCGCAGATCTTCGTCAGCCGCACGCTGGCGCAATGGCTCGATCTGCTGGCCGGCGTCGATCTGCCGATCTCGCCGGTGCTGAATGCCGAAGAGCTGCTGCAGGACCCGCACGTGCAGGCACGCGGCACGATTCGTGCGGTGTCGGACCCGGACCAGGATCGCATCGCGGTCCGTTTTCCGGTGCGCTTCTCGCTCGGCCTGCCCGATGGCGACGACCATGTCGCCGATCTGGGCGAGCATCGGCCCAGCTGGACCGACTAAACGACTAAACGACTAAACGATTAAACGATTAAAAGAACAAGGCCGGCGCCGCGTTTGCGCGGCGGCCGGCCCTGTGAACCTCCGAAGCCCCGGTCAGGGCAATACGCAAGCTCAGTACGTCTCCAGATGCAGCCGCCCTTCGCGCTTCAGCGAAGCGGCCACCGCCTCCCAGTCCAGACCGGCCTGCTCGGAAATATCGCGCAGCGCCAGCACCACGCCCTCCTCCATGCTCTTCAGCCCGCAGACATAGAAATAGCTGTCCGGATCGGCGAGCAGCTGCGCCAGGTCGGCGGCGCGTTCGCGCATCAGGTCCTGCACATAGCGCTTGGGCTGGCCCGGCGTGCGCGAGAACGCCAGGTTGATATCGATGAAGTCCTTCGGCAGGTTCTGCAACGGACCGAAGTACGGCAATTCCTCCTGCGTGCGGGCGCCGAAGAACAGCATCAGCTTGCCGCCGTCGAACTTGCCCGACTTGCGCAGCCGGCGGCGCCATTCGGTCATCGCCCGCATCGGCGCGCTGCCGGTGCCGGTGCAGATCATCACGATATTCGAGCGCGGATGGTTCGGCATCAGGAAGCTGTTGCCGAACGGGCCGATCACCTCGACCGTGTCGCCAACCTGCAGGTCGCACAGGTAATTCGAGGCCACGCCCCGCACCGGATTGCCCTGATGGTCCTCGAGCACGCGCTTGATCGTCAGCGACAGGTTGTTGTAGCCCGGCCGCTCGCCATTGCGGGGGCTGGCCACCGAGTACTGCCGCGCATGGTGCGGGCGACCCTGCTCGTCGACGCCCGGCGGCACGATGCCGATCGACTGCCCCTCCAGCACCGGGAACGGCATCGCGCCGAAGTCCAGCACCAGATGATGGGTGTCGTAGTCGCGCCCGACCTCGGTCACGCGCACATTGCCGACCACGGTGGCCGTGACCGACTTGATCGCCGACTTCGGCCCGTACAGATTGGTGTAGCAATGCGCGGCCGACCACGGCGGCAGCGTCGCACCGTACTGCGCGCTGTTGAACGGCGCGATCTGCGCCAGCGCGGGATCGACCGGCTCCTCCACCGCCTCCAGCGCCTGCGCCTCGGCAATTGCCTCGGCGCCCACGCCGCTGGCGGCCAGCTGCTCGCTGCTCAGTTCGTCGGGCAGCGTGTCCCAGCCGAGCTGTTCGTCCAGCGTATAGGGCCGCGTGCGCGGCACCATCCGCCAGTTGTCGATCGAGCCGGTCGGGCACGGCGACACGCAGGCCATGCACAGATTGCACTTGTCGGCGTCGACCACGTAGTTGCGCGAATCGTGCGTGATCGCGCCGACCGGGCAGGTCATCTCGCAGGTATTGCAGCGAATGCAGATCTCGGGGTCGATCAGATGCTGCTTGATGATTTGCATGTCTGCCATATCCATGGCCGTCTCCAGATGCTGCCGCGGCTCGGCGCTGCGTTCGGTCACGCGCGGTCGCTGTCGTTGTTGCTGGCGCTGTTGCGCCGATATTGCCGTTGCTCTCGCCGTCGCTCAGTTGAACCGCACGTATTCGAAATCCACCGGCTGGCGATTGACACCCATCGCCGGCGGCGCGATCCAGTTGGCGAACTTGCCGGGCTCGACCACGCGGCCCATCAGGCTGGCGACAAACGCCCGATCGTCTTCGGTCGGCAACCACTGGCCGACATTGGCCTGCCATTCGGCGTCCGAAATCACGCGGCCGTCCGGCGACACCTTGACGCCGGCCAGCGCGCCGATATTGCGGTGGAAGGCCTTGTGCGGAACCTTCAGTCGGAACGGAATGCCGGCCTTGTCGATCACGCGGTTCCAGCGCTCGACGCCGGCCACGCTGTCCTTGATGTAGTCGTCGCGCAGCACCTCGTTCAGCGCGTTGAGCATCGGCACTTCCTTCTCGACCAGCTGGCCGCCGGCGGCCTGCAGCACGCGATAGGTGCTGTCCTTGAGCAGATGGTCGTCGTTGCGCTTGCCTTCCTCGAAACGGCCCTTCAGGCCGGTGCTGTAGAAGGTCGCCGCATTGCTGGACTCGTCGGCGCCGAACAGGTCGATGGTCACGCTGTAGTGGAAGTTCAGGTAGCGCTGGATCGTCGGCAGGTCGATCACGCCGGCGGCGCGCAGCTTGCCCGGATCGTCGGTCTTCAGCTCGTTCATCACCTGGCAGGTGCGCTGGATCACGCGCGACACGCCCGATTCGCCGACGAACATGTGGTGCGCTTCCTCGGTCAGCATGAACCTGGTGGTGCGGGCCAGCGGATCGAAGGCGCTCTCGGCCAGCGCGCACAGCTGAAACTTGCCGTCGCGGTCGGTGAAGTAGGTGAACATGAAGAACGACAGCCAGTCCGGCGTGCGCTCGTTGAACGCCTGCAGGATGCGCGGGTTGTCCTGCTCGCCGCTGCGCCGCTCGAGCAGCGCCTCGCCTTCCTCGCGGCCGTCGCGGCCGAAGTACTTGTGCAGCAGATAGACCATCGCCCACAGGTGGCGGCCTTCCTCGACATTGACCTGGAACAGGTTGCGCAGGTCGTACATGCTCGGCGCGGTCAGGCCCAGATGGCGCTGCTGCTCGACCGAGGCCGGCTCGGTATCGCCCTGCGTCACGATGATGCGGCGCAGGTTGGCACGGTATTCCCCCGGCACGTCCTGCCAGGCGTCCTCGCCCTTGTGGTCGCCGAAATGGATCTTGCGGCCCTGCTCCGCTGGATTCAGGAAGATGCCCCAGCGATAGTCCGGCATCTTGACGTAGCCGAACTGCGCCCAGCCCTGCGGATCCACGCTGGTCGCGGTGCGCAGGTAGACGTCGAAGTTCTGCGAGCCGTCCGGGCCCATGTCGTTCCACCAGCTCAGGTAGTTCGGCTGCCACTGCTCCAGCGCGCGCTGCAGCGTGCGGTCCTCGCTGAGGTTGACGTTGTTGGGGATCTTCTCGCTGTAGTTGATACCGGACATCGTTGGTCTCCCGGTGATATGTCGCTGTGTCGTTGCCATCCCTGTCGCCCCCGCGAACGCGGGGGCCCAGTGGCTTGCTTTCTGCGTCGCTGAAAGCCGCTGGGTCCCCGCTTTCGCGGGGACGACATCCAGTCAGACGCGGTTCCAGTCGAATGCCGCCTTGTCGCCCTTGCCGTAGACCTTCAGCGCGCCCTTGTCGCCGACGGCATTGGGCCGCTGGAAGATCCAGTTCTGCCAGGCGGTCAGCCGCCCGAAGATGCGCGTGAACATGGTCTCCTGGCCGTTGAAGCGCAGGTTCGCCTCCATGCCGGTCAGCGCGTCGGGCGACATCGCCACGCGTTCCTCGATCGCGATGCGCAGCTCGTCGGCCCAGTCGATGTCGTCCGGGTTCGAGGTCGCCAGGCCGAGCGCGAAGGCGGCGTCCGCATCGAGCGGCTGGCCGGCCTTGGCGCGCACCGCTTCCAGCGCCGGCGCTTCGTCGTAGAAGCGGCGGCCCAGGCGGCTCTGGCCGGTGGCCATCGGATAGAGGCCGAAGTTGGTTTCGCCGACGGTAATCTTTGGCGCGCGGGCCTCGTCGTCGGGCAGCGCCAGGTGGTAGATGCGATCGCAGGCCAGCGCCAGTTCCAGCAGCGAGCCGGCGAAGCAGGTGCCCTCGTCGACCAGCGCGAACAGGCTGCGCGATGACACATCGAGGCGGCTGAACGTGCGGCGCAGCAGCCCGATGGTCTCGCGCACCAGCCAGTGGTCGCGATGCGCCAGCAGCGTGGCGTCCATCCGCAGCACGGCTTCCGCGTCGCCGGCGGTCTTGATCAGCCAGGTACCGATCCCCAGCTCATTGGTGCGCATCGACAGGATCGCGTCCTCGAGCTCGCGCGCCAGCTGCAGCGGATACCAGGCCGCACCGGCCTCGGCGATCGCGGCCGGCGTCTCCGGCTGCGGGCCGCGCGGCGCGTGGATCGTGAAGGTCGCGGTACGCGCGGCGCGATCGATCTGCACGTCGACGTAGCCATAGCGCAGCGCATCGGCCTCGACGGTGCGCTCCAGCGGCGTCAGCGCGATGCCTTGCGCGTCGGCGGGGCGATCGCTCTGCGCGGCCAGCGCCAGCGCACGCTCCTGTACCTTCTGCGCGAACACCGCCGGCTTGGCGATGTCGTCGACCAGGCGCCACTCCTTGGCACGCTGGCCGCGCACGCCTTCGGTGGTGGTGCAGAAGATATCGGCCAGGTCGTGGCGCACATGGCGCTTGTCGGTGACGCGGGTCAGGCCGCCGGTGCCGGGCAGCACGCCGAGCAGCGGCACTTCGGGCAGGCTGACGGCCGACGAGCGGTCGTCGACCAGCAGGATCTCGTCGCAGGCCAGCGCCAGCTCGTAGCCGCCGCCGGCGCAGGCGCCGTTGACCGCGGCGAGGAATTTCAGGCCGCTGTGTTTCGAGGAATCCTCGATGCCGTTGCGGGTCTCGTTGGTGAACTTGCAGAAGTTGACCTTCCACGCGTGGCTGCTGACGCCGAGCATGAAGATATTGGCGCCGGAGCAGAACACCTTGTCCTTGCCGCTGGTCACCACGACGCTGCGCACTTCGGGATGTTCGAAGCGAATGCGGTTCAGCGCGTCATTCAGTTCGATGTCGACGCCGAGGTCGTAGCTGTTGAGCTTGAGCTTGTAGCCGGGACGCAGGCCGGCGTTCTCGTCGATATCGAGCACCAGCGTGGCGACCGGTCCATCGAACCGCAGCTTCAGGTGCTTGTATTGGGAGGGGTCGGTCTGGTAGTCGACGCGGGGGACCTGGGTCACGGCATTGTCTCCTGTTCTCTGTGCTGACATCGCTGTCTGTTCAGCCTGTGCGCCTCGTGCGGTAAAGCACGATAGTGCATGGATTGGACTCCGATGTCACGCATCATAGTGCATCATCTCGATCGACGTCAAGAATTATTGTGCATGTACTCGGATAGCGGCCATGCTGCGCTTTACTTCATATAGTGCACGCAGGCGGCGTGGCCGCAGGCCCACAACAACATCAGCTTTCCTTCGCGCGCGCAGTCTTTGCCTAGCGCATCCGTCGACACTCCTGCAATATAGTTCTTGACAGCGCCGGCGTCGACCTCTATGGTTCGCCCATGCACAATAATGCATCAAAAGCCGACGTGCAAACCGGTTAGGTTTTCCCCGACGTGACGGAGCACTTGCCGATGTCCCCCACCCTCCCACCGGCCGCCCAGGCCTTCCGCCAGCAATTGGCCGAACTGACCGCCCGCCTGGCCGGCCGTCCGCTCGACGCCGCGCTCGATGCCTGGCTCAACGCCGAATACGGCCCCGATACCGAGCCCTACCGCGCGCTGAAGGCCGCCTGCGAAACCGGCGTCGCCGAAGGCTGGCTGTGCGATCGCGAAGGCGGCGGTATCCGCTATGGCCGCATCTTCAAACCCGCCGACGACCTGCACGGCTTTTCGGTCGACGTGGTCGACATGAACGATATCGCCGGCCCGCATCACACCCATCCCAATGGCGAGATCGACCTGATCATGCCGATCGAGGGCGAGGCCCGCTTCGACGGACGGCCCGCCGGCTGGCTGGTCTGCCCGCCCGGCAGCGCGCATCGCCCCACGGTGTCGAACGGGCGCGCGCTGGTCCTTTATCTGCTGCCCGAAGGGCGCATCGAGTTCACCCGACAGGAGGCAGCATGAGCGGGTCGCTACCGAGCTATCTGGCCGGCCGCTGGCAGCATGGCAGCGGCAAGGGCGCGGCGCTGTTCGATCCGGTGCTCGGCGATGAACTGGCGCGCGTCGATGCCACCGGGCTCGATCTGGCCGAGGGCTTCGCCTTTGCACGCGAGCAAGGCGGCGCCGCGCTGCGGGCGCTGACGTATCGGAAGCGCGCGCAACTGCTGGGCGCGATCGTGCAGGTGCTGCAGCAACACCGCGACGCCTACTACGAGATCGCGACCGCCAACAGCGGCACGGTCAAGCGCGATTCCGCGGTCGATATCGATGGCGCGATCTTCACGCTGGGCAGCTATGCGAAGCTGGGCGAGACGCTCGGCGACCGGCGCTATCTGCTCGATGGCGAGGCGGCGCGGCTCGGCAAGGACCCGTTGTTCCAGTCGCAACACGTGCTGGTGCCCACGTGCGGCGTCGCGCTGTGCATCAACGCCTTCAACTTCCCTTCGTGGGGCCTGTGGGAGAAGGCCGCGCCGGCGCTGCTGTCCGGCGTGCCGGTGATCGTCAAGCCGGCCACGTCGACCGCCTGGCTGACGCACCGGATGGTCCACGATGTAGTCGAGGCCGGCATCCTGCCGCCGGGCGCGCTGTCGATCGTCTGCGGCAGTGCCGACGGCTTGCTCGACGCGCTGGAGCCCTTCGACGTGGTGTCGTTCACCGGCTCGGCGCAGACCGCCGCGCGGATCCGCTCGCATCCGGCGATCGCCCAGCGCTCGGTGCGCGTCAATATCGAGGCCGACAGCGTCAACTCGGCGCTGCTGCTGCCGCGCGAGGCCGGCGGCGACGATGCGCTGCCGCTGCTGGCCGCCGAAGTCGTGCGCGAGATGACGGTCAAGTCGGGACAGAAATGCACGGCGATCCGCCGCGTGCTGGTGCCCGAGTCGCTGTACGACGCGACTGCGGAAGCCATCGCCGCCAGGCTGCGCGAGATCACCGTCGGCAACCCGCGCAACGCCGACGTCCGCATGGGGGCGCTGGTCAGCCGCGCGCAGCTGGCCACGGTACGCGAGGGCCTGGCGCAATTGCAGGCGCAAACGCAAACGCTGCACGATGGCGCGAACCAGCCGTTGATCGACGCCGACCCGGCCGTGGCCTGCTGCATCGGTCCGACGCTGTTGGGCACCCGGGATCCCGACGGCAACGCGCTGGTCCATCAGATTGAGGTATTCGGCCCGGTCGCCACGCTGATGCCCTATCGCGAGCGGCAAGGCGAGGATGGCATCGACGCCGGCCATGCGTTCGAGCTGGCACGCCGCGGCGAAGGCTCGCTGGTTGCGTCGCTCTATGGCAGCGACCCCGCGGCACTGGCCGCCGCGGCGCTTCAGCTGGCCGACAGCCACGGCCGTGTCCACGTGATCTCGCCCGATGTCGCGCAACTGCAGACCGGCCACGGCAACGTCATGCCGCAATCGCTGCATGGCGGCCCCGGCCGCGCCGGTGGCGGCGAAGAGCTGGGCGGTCTGCGCGCACTGAACTTCTACCATCGCCGCAGCGCCGTGCAGGCCAGCACGGCGCTGCTGGATCGGCTGTAAGGAGACACGCAGTACCAGTACCAGTATTTGCCGTATCGCAAGCATTCGTAGAACAGATGGGGAGACAACGCATGGCAGCCGCGACGACGACTACCGCGACCACGATCACGACAGGCGCACCGGGCTCCGACCCGCCGCCGGTGGTGGCGCCCACCACGCCCTTCAACTTCGCCCAGTATCTGCTGGACGCCAACAAGCATCGCGGCGACAAGACCGCCTATATCGACGACCACGGCCGGCTGCGCTACGACGAACTCGCCGAACGCATACGGCGCTTCGCGACCGCGCTGCAATCCCTCGGCGTGCGGCGCGAGGAACGCGTGCTGCTGCTGATGCACGACTGCAGCGACTGGCCGGTCTGCTTCCTCGGGGCAATCTACGCCGGCATCGTGCCGGTCGCGGTCAACACGCTGCTGACGCCGAATGACTACGCCTACATGCTGCGGCACAGCCGCGCCCGCGCGGCGCTGGTGTCGGCGGCGCTGCTGCCGGTGCTGGAGCAGGCGATGGCGAAGGCGATGGCGGAAGGCGGCCATGAGGTCGACCACGTGATCGTGTCGCGCCCGGAGGGTGCGCTGCCCGCCGGCACGGGCTCGCTCGATGCGCTGATCGCCGAGCACGCGCCGCAGCCCTCGGCGGCGGCCACCGGCCCCGATGACCCCGGCTTCTGGCTGTATTCCTCCGGCTCGACCGGCCGCCCCAAGGGCGTGCTGCACAGCCAGGCCAATCCGTACTGGACCGCCGAGCTCTATGCCAAACCCATTCTCGGCCTGACCGAGCACGACATCTGCTTCTCGGCGGCCAAGCTGTATTTCGCCTACGGCCTGGGCAACGGCCTGACCTTCCCGCTCAGCGTCGGTGCCACCGTGGTGCTGATGGCCGAGCGCCCCACGCCCGAGGCAATCTTCCGGCGCTGGCTCGACCACCGCGCCACGGTGTTCTTCGGCGCGCCGACCGGCTATGCCGGCATGCTGGCCTCCCCCGCGCTGCCCGCGCGTGAACAGGTGGCGCTGCGGCTGTGCTCCTCGGCCGGCGAGGCGCTGCCCGCGGAGCTGGGCCAGCGCTTCACCGCGCATTTCGGCTGCGAGATCATCGACGGCATCGGTTCGACCGAGATGCTGCATATCTATCTGTCGAACCGCCCGGGCCAGGTCCGCTACGGCACCACCGGCTGGCCGGTGCCCGGCTACACCGTCGAACTACGCGACGAGGAAGGCCGGCCGGTACCCGATGGCGAGGTCGGCGACCTCTATATCCAGGGACCGAGCGCGGCGCTGATGTATTGGGGCAACCGCGACAAGTCGCGCGAGACCTTCCAGGGCAGCTGGACCAAGAGCGGCGACAAGTACGTGCGCAACGCCGATGGCACCTACTGCTATGCGGGCCGCAGCGACGACATGCTGAAAGTCAGCGGCATCTATGTATCGCCGTTCGAGGTCGAGGCCACGCTGATGCAGCATCCCGCGGTGCTCGAAGCCGCGGTGATCGGCGTCAATGACCCGCAAGGGCTGACGCGCACCAAGGCCTTTGTCGTGCTCAAACCCGGCACGCAGTGCGGCGACGACGAACTGAAGGCCTTCGTCAAGGAACGGCTGGCGCCCTACAAGTACCCGAGGCTGATCGAGTTCGTCGATAGCTTGCCAAAGACCGCGACCGG
Source organism: Cupriavidus sp. UGS-1 (assembly GCF_021213615.1). Taxonomy (NCBI): domain Bacteria; kingdom Pseudomonadati; phylum Pseudomonadota; class Betaproteobacteria; order Burkholderiales; family Burkholderiaceae; genus Cupriavidus; species Cupriavidus sp. UGS-1. The sequence goes on from NZ_JAJQJF010000013.1 coordinate 98,702, forward strand.
CAAGATCCAGCGCTTCCGGCTGCGCGAGCGGGAACAAGAGCAAGGGCCAGGGCAAGATCGGCGGCAAGGCGAGTGCGGCGCCGACGCGGTCGGATCGAACGTGCTGATTGCTTCCGACGGGCAACTGGCCCTGGCGGGGCTGCAATGAGCGCGCCGGTCGAATTCGCCGAGATCGACTGGGCCGGCCGCCCGGTGCGGATCGAGTACCAGCGGCTGGGCGAGCGGAACGCCGGCGCTCCGCTGCTGATCTTCCTGCACGAGGGCCTGGGCTCGGTGGCGATGTGGCGGGACTTTCCGCAGCGCGTCTGCGAGGCGCTGGGCTGCCGCGGCCTGGTCTATTCGCGGCCGGGCTATGGGCGCTCGACGCCGCGGGCCGCCGACGAGGTGTGGCACCCGAATTTCATGCACCGCCAGGCGCACGAGGTATTGCCTGCCCTGCTGACGGCGCTCGGCATCGATGCCGAGGCCGAGCCACCCTGGCTGCTGGGACACAGCGATGGCGGCTCGATCGCGCTGCTGTACGCCGCCCGCTTTCCGTCGCGCGTGGCCGGGACCATCGTGCTGGCGCCGCATATCCTGGTCGAGGACCTGTCGGTCTCCAGCATCGAGAAGGCGCGCGAAGCCTATCTGAACACCGATCTGCGCCAGCGGCTGGCGCGCTATCACGACGACCCGGACTCGGCATTCTGGGGATGGAACGGCATCTGGCTGCATCCGCCGTTCCGCCACTGGTCGATCGAGGCCGAGATCGCCGGCATAACCTGCCCGCTGCTGGCGGTGCAGGGGCTCGACGACGAGTACGGCACGCTCGAGCAGATCCGCGGCATCGCGCGCCGCGTACCGCAGACGCGCCTGCTCGAGCTGCCCGACTGCGGCCATTCGCCCCATCGCGACCAGCCGGACGCGCTGATCGCGGCGATCGTCGATTTCGTCGGCGAGACGGTGCAGTAGGGCCCATTACATCTGTCGCCCCCGCGATTCCCACTGTCGCCCCCGCGAAAGCGGGGGCCCAGCGACTTCAACCACGGCCGAAGCAGAGCCGCTGGGTCCCCGCCTTCGCGGGGACGACGAATGGGTGCATCAACGACTTTGACTGTCGCCCCCGCGAAAGCGGGGGCCCAGTGGCTTCAACCACGGCCGAAGCAGAGCCGCTGATTCCCCGCCTGCGCGGGGACGACGGCGTATTCAGATCCACGATGACAAGCGAGCCGTCCGAGCTCGGCAAAGGAGACAACCATGCGTCAAATCGACGTCCACCAGCTGGCCGACGAGGCCCGCTTCAACCGCTTTCATGGGCTCGTGCTGTTCTGGTGCGCGCTGATCATCATCTTCGACGGCTATGACCTCGCCGTGGCCGGCATCGCGCTGCCGTCGATCATGCAATCGATGGGCGTCGATGCGACGCAGGCCGGCTTCATGGTCAGCTCCGCGCTGTTCGGCATGATGTTCGGCGCGATCTTCCTCGGCACCATCGCCGATCGAATCGGCCGGCGCTGGGCCATCGCCATCTGCATCCTGCTGTTCTCCGTATTTACCGCGGCCGCGGGCTTTACCAGCGATCCGGTGACGTTCAGCGTCACGCGCTTCCTGGCCGGCCTTGGCATCGGCGGCGTGATGCCCAACGTCGTCGCGCAGATGACCGAGTACTCGCCGCGCAAGATCCGCGGCACCATGGTCACGCTGATGTTCAGCGGCTATTCGGTCGGCGGCATGCTGGCCGCGGTGGTCGGCAAGGGCCTGATCGAGAGCTACGGCTGGCAATCGGTGTTTATCGCCGCCGGACTGCCGGTGCTGCTGATCCCGATGGTGATGAAGTCGCTGCCGGAATCGATGCCCTTCCTGATCCGCGCCGGACGCCTGGACGAGGTCAAGAACGTATTGAGCCGCCTCGAATCGGCGTATCGCCCGCAAGCCGACGACCGCTTCGCGTTGCCCGAGCTGAAGGCCGGCGAGGCGCCGATCGGCAAGCTGTTCCAGGATGGCCGCGGCTTCAGCACCGTGATGTTCTGGGTCGCGTTCTTCATGTGCCTGTTCATGGTCTACGCACTGAGCTCGTGGCTGGCCAAGCTGATGGCCAGCGCCGGCTACAGCCTGGGCTCGGCACTGACCTTCGTGCTGGTGCTCAATTTCGGCGCGATGATCGGCGCGGTCGGCGGCGGCTGGCTGGCGGACCGCTTCAACATCAAGCACGTGCTGGTCGGCATGTATGCGCTGGCGGCGGTATCGATCACGCTGCTCGGCTATCCCGTGCCGACGCCGATGCTGTTCGTGCTGGTCGGCCTGGCCGGGGCATCGACGATCGGCACGCAGATCGTGACCTACGCCTATGCCGGGCAGTTCTATCCGATGGCCGCACGCGGCACCGGCATCGGCTGGGCCTCGGGCGTGGGGCGCAGCGGCGCGATCCTCGCGCCGATCGTGATCGGCATGCTGGTCGGCATGGCGCTGCCGCTGCAGCAGAACTTCGTCGCCATCGCGATTCCCGCCGTGATCGCCGCGCTCGCGGTCTCGATGATCGACCACCGGCGTTCGGCCTCGGCCAGCCACCAGACGACGCTGGGCACGCCGGCGCCGGCGGTGCAGAAGTAGCACGGCGCGGCAAGCTCAAACTGGCAATCCCCAGGGGACCTCCCGCCCTGGGGATTTTTTTATGAGGCGGCTTTGTCGATCGCACGAGGGGCGACTACTCTGGAGTTTTGTCGCGAAAAACGGCGGCCGACATGGCGCCGTTTCGCATTTTGAAACGCCTGAAAAGGAGCCTGGGGACATGACCACGCCCGTCACCGCGCCTGTCACTCTTATTCCGCACCTCTGGTACGACCGCGAGGCAGTGGAAGCGGCGCGCTTCTATGTATCGGTATTTCCGGATTCGGCCGTCGATTTCGTCACGCAGATCCACAATACGCCCTCCGGAGACTGCGATATCGTGCGGTTCACGCTGTGCGGCCAGCCATTCATGGCGATCTCCGCGGGGCCGATGTTCCGCTTCAATCCGTCGATTTCCTTCTTTGTCTACTTCGATCCGGGCCGCGATCCGCAGGCGCGCGAACGGCTCGACGCCACGTGGGAGAAACTGACCGACGGCGGCCAGGCGCTGATGCCGCTCGACGCCTATCCGTTCAGCGAACGATTCGGCTGGGTGCAGGACCGCTATGGCCTGTCCTGGCAGCTGATGCTGACCGATCCCTCCGGCGAATCCCGTCCGCCGATCGTGCCGGCGCTGATGTTTTCCGGCGAAGCCTGCGGCAAGGCCGAGGCAGCAGGCGAGTTCTGGCGCGAGATCTTCCCCGGCTCGCAGGCCGGGCAACTGGTCCGCTACGGTCCCGGCATGGAGCCCAATCCGGCGGGAACGGTGATGTTCTCCGATTTCCGGCTCGGCAATACCTGGATGGCAGCCATGGACAGCGGCTTTCCGCATGGCTTCAGCTTCAACGAGGCCATCTCGTTCATGGTGCACTGCGAAGACCAGGCGACCATCGACCGCTACTGGTCCAAGCTATCCGCGGTACCGGAAGCCGAGGCGTGCGGCTGGTGCAAGGATCCGTTCGGCGTCTCCTGGCAAATCGTGCCGGCCGACATGGAGACGCTGATGCGCTCCGGCGACCAGGCGGCCATCGATCGGCTGGTGCAGACGATGCTGCCGATGAAGAAGCTCGATGTCGCGTCGCTGCGCTCGGCCTTCGAGGGAAGCACCGGCGGCGGGGCTTGAGACATGGGACGCGAATCGCCGAGGCCAGAATTCCCGCGTCCTTAAAGATATAACAATAAGTCATTTGGATCACCGATCGTGCTGGCGTAGCATTCGCCGCGCCGCCGCCCTGCCGGTGCGGCGCATGCTCCCATCACGATTCCCATGTCCGTCGACCTCACCCTCTCCCCCGCCGAAGCGCAACAGGCGACCGCCAGCGCTGCCCCACCGAACAAAGCCGTCATCCGCTCCGCCGCCGATGTCTCGCAACTGGTCAACCAGGGCGGCGCCCAGGCCAGCAACGCCCGCATGGTGGTCGCGATCGCGCTGGGCGGCGTGTTTCTCGACGCGTACGACCTCGGCGCGCTGGCCTTCGGCCTGAAGGACGTCACCCGCGAGTTCAACCTGACGCCGGCCGGCACCGGCATGGTCGCGTCCGCGATCACCTTCGGCGCGATCGTCGGCGCCTTCCTCGGAGGCTATTTCACCGACCGCATCGGCCGCTATCGCGTCTTCATGGCCGACATGCTGTTCTTCGTGGTAGCGGCGATCGCCTGTGCGCTGGCCCCCAATGAATACGTGCTGGCCGGCGCCCGCTTCGTGATGGGCCTGGGCGTCGGCATCGACCTGCCGGTGGCGATGGCCTTCCTCGCCGAGTTCTCCAAGCTGCAGGGCCGCGGCAACAAGGCCGCGCGGGTGGCGATGTGGTGCCCGACCTGGTATGCGGCGATCTGCGTGTCCTATCTACTGGTGCTGCTGTGCTACGCGGTCCTGCCCGAGTCGCACAGCGGCCTGCTCTGGCGCATCATCCTTGGCTTCGGCGCGGTGCCGGCGCTGGTGATCATCGCGGTGCGCAGCAAGTACATGAGCGAATCGCCGGTGTGGGCGGCCAACCAGGGCGACCTGGAAGGCGCCGCGCGGATCCTGAAGCGGTCCTATGGCATCGACGCGGTGGTCGCGCCCGATGCAGTGGCCAAACCGGCCAAGCGCGCGGCGTCCTGGGGCAACTACGCGGTGCTGCTGCAGGGCGTCTACCGCAGCCGCACGGTGCTGGCGACGATCATGTCGATCGCCTCGTCGTTCGCCTATAACGCGGTCGCGTTCGGCCTGCCGGTGATCATCGCCAGCTTCCTGGCGCAGACGATGCTGAACACCATCCTGATCTCGCTGGCGCTGAACCTGCTGTTCGCCTTCGTCGGCGGGCTGATCGGCGTGCGGCTGGTGCCGCGGGTCGGTGCGTGGAAGCTGACGGTGGTCGGCTACGCGTTCCAGCTGGCCGCGCTGGTCGGCCTGGCGCTGGTCGGCAAGCCCGACGGCGTGACCGAAGTGGTGGCGGCGATCGCGCTGCTGGCCGTGTTCCTGCTGGGCCAGGGCTTCGGTCCGGGCGCGCATACGATGACCTATGCGTCGCTGAGCTACCCGACCTCGCTGCGCGGCGTGGGCGTCGGCTTCAACCAGACGCTGATGCGCGCCAGCTCCACGCTGTCGCTGTTCCTGTTCCCGGTACTGGCCGCGGCACTGAGCACCAAGGTGTTCTGGGTCATCGCACTGGCTCCGCTGGCCGGCCTGCTGGCGCTGCTGGCGATCCGCTGGGAGCCGGCGAACTACGATGTGGATGCAGAGGATTTCTGATCGGGCCTAGGGGGGCCGGCCACGCCGGGCCACCCTGCCGATTGCTTCAGGAGGGAGAACGCGTACTGCGTTCTCCCTTTTTGCTTTGTGGGCCGCCTTGACTTATCGATCTCGATACAGGATATTTAATCCGTATTCATTCCTTAATTGAGAACGGCTCGATACGCCGCGCCGCATCCGATGGAACTGGCCGAACTGGAAATCTTCCGCGCCGTGGCGCAGGAGCAAAGCGTCACGCGCGCCGCGCGCGCGCTCGATCGCGTGCAGTCCAATGTCACCACCCGCATCAAGCAGCTGGAGGACAGCCTCGGCGTCACGCTGTTCCAGCGCGACAGCAAGCGGATGACGCTGACCGCCGAAGGGCAAAAATTGCTTGGCTATGCGGAGCGGCTGCTAGCGCTGGCCGAGGAAGCGCGGCAAGCGATGCGGCACGATGTTCCCACCGGCAAGCTGCGGCTGGGCAGCATGGAAAGCGCCGCGGCCGCCCGCCTGCCCAAACCGCTGGCCCGCTATCACGCAAGCTATCCGCTGGTCGACGTCGAGATCCGCACCGGCACCGCCCAGGCGCTCGCCGATGCCGTCGCCTCGCACCAGCTCGACTGCGCGATCGTCGCCCATCCGGGCATCGGTTCGCCACGCCAGCTGTCGATGGAAGACATGGCGCCGGGCCTCGAAGGCGCATTCCTGTTCACCGAAGAACTGGTGTTGGTACTGCCCGCCAGCCATCCACGCGTGCGCCGGCCGCAGGACGTCACGCTGCGCACGCTGGCCGGCTTCTCGCGCGGTTGCACGTATCGCCGCTGCGCGGAGGAATGGCTCGCGCAAGCCGACGAAGCGCTGCGCCGCAACCTGACGGTGCGCGAGATGCCGTCCTACCACGCGATCCTGGCCTGCGTCAGCGCCGGCTCGGCCTTCGCCATCCTGCCGAAGTCCCTGCTGGCCCTGCATCCGGACCGCGACGACTTTCACACCGTGCCGGTGCGATCCGCGCATACCTTCCTGGTCAAGCGCGCCGGCTTCACCACCGCCGCCTACGAGGCATTGCTGCACGAGCTGCGACAAGGCTAAGCGGCCCGATCCCGAAGGAGCATCCGATGTCCCCCTCTTCCGCTGCAAACGGCCTGCTGGCCCGGCTAGGCATGTCGACGCCGATCATCCAGGCCCCGATGGCAGGCGTGAGCACGCCGGCACTGGCCGCGGCCGTCTCCAACGCCGGCGGCCTTGGCTCGCTCGGCGTCGGCGCGATGAACGCCGATGCCGCCCGCCAGGCCATCCGCGACACGCGCGCGCTGACCGATCGCCCGTTCAACATCAATCTGTTCTGCCATGCGCCGGCCCGGGCCGATGCGCAGCGCGAGCGCGGTTGGCTCGACTATCTGGCCCCAAGCTTTGCCGAATTCGGCGCGACCCCGCCGGCCTCGCTGCGCGAGATCTATCGCAGCTTCGTCGCCGACGACGCGATGTACGAGATGCTGCTGGAAGAGAAGCCCGCCGTCGTCAGCTTCCACTTCGGCCTGCCGAAACAGGCATGGATTGACGCGCTGCGCGAGGCCGGCATCGTGCTGCTGGCGTCGGCGACGACGATCGCCGAAGCACGCCAGGTCGAAGCGGCCGGGATCGACGCCGTGGTCGCGCAAGGCATCGAGGCCGGCGGCCATCGCGGCGTGGTCGACACGCAGGCCTTCGACGAAGGCTTGGGCACGATGGCGCTGGTCCGCCTGCTGGTGCGCAAGACCAGCCTGCCGGTGATCGCCGCCGGCGGCATCATGGACGGTGCCGGCATCGCGGCCGCGCTGGCCTTGGGGGCCGTGGCCGCGCAGCTGGGCACCGCCTTCGTCGCGTGCCCCGAAACGGTGGCCGACGCCGCGTATCGCGAAGCGCTGCTGGCGGACCAGACGCGCCCCACAACGCTGACGCGCGCGATCTCCGGACGCGCCGCGCGCGGCTTCGTCAATCGATTCACCGAACTGGGCATCGCCGCCGACGCGCCCCCGATCCCTGATTACCCGATCACCTACGACGCCGGCAAGGCGCTGCACGCCGCGGCCAAGGCGAAGGGCAGCGCGGACTTCGCCGCGCAATGGGCCGGCCAGGCCGCACCGTTGGCACGTTCGCTGCCCGCGGCAGAGCTGATCGCGACGCTGAACGCCGAGCTGGACGACGTACTGGGGCACCTGGGCAACCTCGCACGCGCACGCTGAGCCAAGCGGTGTGGCGGCCGCCGGGACGGCGCGGCGCGTCCCGGTGCCGGCGTTGCTACCATTGCGCTCATGTCCCTGCCGCCACTGCCCGCCATGCTCGCCGACACGCTGCGCACCGTCGCACGGCGGTATCGCCTGCCGCCGATCGCTGCCGTAGCGGAGCGGATTCATGAGGCCAATCCGGCGACAGCGCTGGCGATCACCATCGAGCAGGCTCGCCTCGCGCTGGCGAACGGAGAAATCCCGGGCGCGGCGCTGAAGCATCTGTTCGTCGAGTCGCTCGCGCGCATGGTGCGCGAAGCGATCCGGCCGGATGCCGGCGATCCGGCATTCCAGGCGATGGCGCTTCGCCACCGGGTGGCCCATGTGCGCGAGTACGCGTCGCTTGCGGCCCGGGCGGATCAGGACCGCAGGGCCGTGCTGGCGGCCGTCAACGCGGTGGCGCACCCGAACAAGCAGCAGCGGATCGCGGCGCGTCGGCTGCGGGAGGCAATGGCGAAGCTCCATGCTGCTGCGTCCGCGTCAGCGTGGTCCGATCTGCAGGACGCCGTTCGCACTCTGCTAGCGATGCCGGAGATCGCCAACGACACGCCCGATCATCACGGCTTGATGCAACTGCTGGAAAGCCCCGCACTGCAGCGTTTGCGGCGGCTTGAAGCGCTGCTCTCGGACGAGCTCGTCCGCCAATATCGATCGCTGTGGGACCGTCAGGGTCCGCGCTCGGGAACCGCTACCGCGACGGCGCAGGGCGTCTCCTCGCGGCAGCGCGGGGCCGCCGTCGAAGCGCTGGCCGCACAGGCGCTGCGCGCGTTGGCGCAGCGGCTCAACGAACTGGAGGGCTCGTCGGCACCCTACCGCGTCGTCACCTCGATGCGCGTGCCGGCATCGCTGCCGGCCAGCCACGAGCGGGCGAAGACCGAATGGGATGCGGTGTTGCTGAGGCGCGCGGAGACAGCGCGCGAAAAGGCCGATGACGCCGGCGACGATACGCCGGCCTGGGACGTCTGCCTGCTAGTGGAAGCAAAAGCCTCGGCGGACGCCGCGACCACGGACCTGCCCCGGCTGCTGCGTGGCCTGCGCTTGCTCGCACATGCCGAAGAGCACGTCATCTATACGTTCCAGACCGAGCAAGGAGCGGTACGCCTTCGTGGTGCCGCGCTGCGTGCCCTGCCGACCGACGAAGCGGATCTTTCGAATCGGATCCTGTATTGCAGCGATGCGCCTGCCGAAACCACTCCGCGCATGCTGAGTGCCGCCAGCCGGATGCAGCTGTTGTCGGCACCCGCCACGCTCGCATTCGCCAGCAAGCTGATCGACCAGCAGCACGCGGATTCGCGCGACCTCGAGCCGGTCTGGCATCAACTGATCGAATCGCCGCAGTGGAGCGCCGTGCTGAATCAATACCGGACCCTGCGGCAAGTACGAGAGTTCATGGTGCACGCGGACGATCTGCTGGCGGCGATCGCCGAAACCGGCCGACGCGGCTGACTTATTTCGGCTGGCTTATTCCGGCTGACTTATTCCGGCTGAATTCCCGCCTGCTTGACCAGTGCCGCCCATCGATCGACCTCGCCGCGCAGCCGGTCGCCGAGCTGCGCGGGCGACGAGGCCTTCAGGTCGATGCCCTGGCTATCCAGGCGAGCCTTGGTCTGCGGATTGGCAAGCGCCGCACGTACCTCGTCGCCCAGCTTGCTGACCACGGTCGACGGCGTGCGTGCCGGTGCCACGATGGCCCACCACTGGCTGATCTGCAGCGACGGCAGCTTGGCCTCCGCGGCCGTCGGCACATTGGGCAGCGCCGGAATGCGCGCCGGTCCGGTCACCATCAACGCCGTGATCTTGCCCGCGCCAAGCAGGCTGCTGCCGCTTGCCAGCGTGGCGAAATGGCCGGCGACCAGCTGGGCCGACACGTCGGTCAGCGCAGGCGCGGAGCCCCGATAGGGGACCGCATCGATCGGCACACCGGCCTGCGCCTCGAACATCTTGGCCGCCAGATGGCTGATCGTGCCGTTGCCGCTCGTGGCCAGCTGCAGCGGCTTGCCCTGCTTGCGCGCATCGGCAAGGAAGCGCTGCGCCTCGCCGGCCCGATAGCGGGTGCTATCGGCGAACAGCACCAGCGGCGATTCCCCGAGCAGCGAAACCGGCGTGAAATCGCGCAGCAGGTCGTATGGCATCTGGCGGAACACGGCCGGCGCCACCGTATGCGCCAGTTCGATGACGCCCAGCGTGTAGCCATCCGGCGCCGCCTTGGCCACCGCCTCGGCACCGATGCGGCCCGAGGCCCCTGCCCGGTTCTCCACGACCACCGGCTGGCCCATCGACTCGCTCATTCGCTGCGCCACGGCGCGCGCCAGCGCATCGGTACTGCCGCCCGCGGCCCAGGGCACCACGATGCGAATGGGTTTTTCGGGATAGGCGGACATTGCCGCCGGCGCATGGGCAGTCAGGCAGATTGCGAGGGAGGCGATCAAATAGCGCAACGTCATGGGAAAACTCCAGCCAGTGTAGGGATCAGCTTTGCGCGGGGTCGCGATCGCCCCGTGCCGTCAACATCAGAAGAACCGATTGCGATGCGTCGATGCGCCCGTCGGCGCGCAGCGTTTGCGCCGCGGCAAGTCCTGCCCCCGCGCAGAGCTCGACCCAGAATCCCGCCGCCGCCAACGCGGCCGTGCCGGCACGGGCCGCCTCGTCGCCAACGACCACCGCGCCACCACCCGAACGCGTCACCGCCTGAACCTGCTGCGCGGTCACCGTCGAGCCGGCGGTCGAGAACTGCTGCGTCGCGCCCGCAAAATCGCCCTGCTGCGGCTCGCCGGCCAGCACCCGCGACAGCCGCGGAAACGGCTCGACCGCCCACAGCTTCGGCACGCGAGAGAGCCGCCGCGCCGCCACCAGATCGCGCAGCGCGCTATAGATGCCCCACAGCAGATCGCCACGCGCGGTCGGCACGATCACGTGGTCCGGCTCGCAGCCCTGGTGCGCCCATTCCAGCGCCGCGGCGCGATAGCCCTCGACCCCGAACACCGGGCTGCCCACCGCCGGAATGCTGTAGTTGGTCAAGGCGAACGCCCCATCATCCTGCACGCGGCGGCGCACATGCTCCCATCGCGCATGGCCGGTCTCGCAGACGATGCGTCGCGCCCCGTAGTAACGCAGCGCCGCATCGAAGATCGCCGGCAAATCGCGGTAAGTCGCGACTTCGCAGGCCAGGCCCGCCGCCGCACAGTAAGCCGCGGCCGATACCGCGGCATTACCGCTCGAGGCCAGCACCACTTCGCTCGCGCCAACCGCAATCGCGCGGCTCACGGCCTGGGACGACATGCGGTCCTTGTGCGAGCCGGTCGGATTCGCGCCTTCGTTCTTGATCCACAACGACGCAACGCCCGCCACCTCGGCCAGCGCAGGGACCGGCAGACAAGGCGTGTCGCCCTCGCCCAGCGTCACGCCATTCAGATACGGCAGGCAATGCCCCCAGCGATAACCTGTGCTTTTTGGTGCAAAATCGAACGCTCGCGCGTCGTAGACCGCCTCGACGCTGCTGGGCCGGCCCCGGCTGTGACAGGCCGGGCAGCCTTCCGGCAGGTCCGAAACGGGATAGATCGCCTCGCAGCTAATGCATTGCAGCGCGTGCAGCGCCGGATTCAGGGTCGGTTGCAAGGCAGGGAACGGCGTCGATGAACGGTCGAGGGACATGGCGATAGACAACGATTGCATAGGCCGAAGTCTACGGCGCGCCATGCTCCAGCGATGACAGCTGTCGTGGCTTTTTGATAAGACGAACTTATAGGGTCCACATGAAAGAGGCGGCCAGAGACACCGGCGAACCGTCCATCAGCGCCCGGCAGATCGAGGTATTCCGCATGGTCATGCGCCTCGGCTCCGCACGCCGCGCCGCCGAGGCGTTGCATATCAGCCAGCCGGCGGTCACCCAGACCGTGCTGCAACTCGAAAAGATCGCGCAGCTACGCCTGTTCGACCGCAGCAAGGGCCGCATGGTCCCGACCGCCGAGGCCGCCGCGCTGATGGACGAAGTCGAACGCGTCTATATCGGCCTCGACGCCGTCCAACGCAAGATCGACCTGCTCCGCCAGCACGAGGACACGGTGCTGCGCGTCGGCGCCCTGCACGCAATGGCCGCCAGCGTGATGCCCATGGCCGTCGCCAGCTTCTCGCACAACTATCCGCGCAGCCATTGCCGGCTCGAGGTAGACAGCTCTCGCGCGCTGCGCGAACGCCTGCTCCAACGCGAACTCGACCTGGCCTTCATGGGCGATGAGGTCGACACCAGCGGCCTGACGGCTTCCGAGTTCTACGCCGTGCCAGCCGTCTGCATCGTGCCCGCAACCCATCCGTTCGCGGCCCGCGCCAGAGTCAGCGTCACCGACCTGGCCGACGCCCCACTGATCGGCCTCGACGCCGCGGACCCGGCCCAACGGCAACTGGAAGCTGCCTTCGCCGAACACCATATCGCGCCCCGCTTCGTCGCGACGACGCCGTATAGCCATACGCAGTGCGCGCTGGTGCTGGCGGGGGCGGGGCTTGCGGTCACGAATCCGTTGGTTGCTCGGACCTATTTGGCGCTTGGGCTCAGGAGCGTTCCGTTTGCTGGGGCGGTTCGGTTTCGGGCGATTCTGGCGTTCCATCCCGGGCGCGGTCAGTCATCGGCGGCCCAGCATTTCGTCAGTCTTTGTCGGCAGGGGGTTAGGGATTTGGTGCAGCGGTAGGCTTAGCGTCGGCTTCCGGCTCGGCCTCGGGCTCGTGGCAAACGACTTCGATGTTGTGGCCGTCAGGGCCGATGACGAAGGCGGCGTAGTAGTTGGGGTGGTAGTGCGGACGTAGGCCGGGTGGGCCGTTGTCTTTGGCGCCGGCCTGAAGGGCTGCGCGATAGAAGGCTTCTACTTGCTGGCGGGTTTCGGCTTTGAAGGCGAGGTGGAGGTGGGCTGGTTTTTCGGTGGTTTGGAAGAGGCAGAGGGAGGGCTTGCCTGGGGGGCAGAGTTCGACGCCGTATGATGGGGGGCCTTCCGACGCCACCGTTACGCCAAGCGGCTCCAGCACCTTGAGGAAGAAGGCCTTGCTCGCGGTGTAGTCGGTGACGCCGAATTTCACGTGGTCGAACATGGGGCTCCTGAGCAAAGTTGGGGTGCGTGATGGCTAAAATCGACCGGAGTGCTTGCGCCCGGTTGTACGAGGTGGAACGGCCGTAGCGACCGGCCTGCTGAACCCCATTGAGTCAGACAACATATCGCCGCGAATTCAACGTACGAGTATCCGCTTTGGTCGAGAAGCAACGGATTGTCGGATAGCGGGAAGCGGCCATAACCGGCCACCTCCACGTCTCAAGGATGAGACTTTTCCCCTTCGGCTACGGCCATTCCATGCCAACAGAACTTGGTGCAAGCGGCTATAAGAAATGGAAGTTACTCCTTGATAAGATAAACGACGCCGACACAGACTTCGGGTGTTAATCCATGCTAGCCGCAGCATGATTTGGCTTTATCAAGACTCCGTATGTATTTCCACAGCAATGTAATAACGTCCCTAACAAGCTGAGCCGATGAGCCACTTTGACGAACTACCATATCGCGACCGGAATCACAAGATTGAGGACAAGGCGGTTGCCATATTCCAAATGCGGCTCGAGGAAAGTGGCGCTTTCATTCTCCAGGGGGCCGACCGAAAGGACTATGGGACAGACTGCCAGATCGAGGTGGTGGCTGATGAGCGTGCGACTAACGCCCGAGTCCATGTCCAACTTAAGGGAACCGAGAGTACGCTGAACGCCGACGGTTCGTTCAGCGTCGAGGTACGTCGCGCTAACCTCAACTATCTACTTATGCAGCCCTACAGCGTGTATGTCGCTTATCACGCCCCGACGGGCTCCCTACGCATTCGTACGACAGAAAGTGTTACTCGTCAATATAAGCACGGTGGGAAAAACTGGACCGACCAGCGCTCGTTGACAGTCTCGTTCGTTGAAGAACTAACTGTGGAGCGCCTTCGCCAGCTCGCGGATCTCGCTCGTGCGGGCGCCCAGTCGTCCCGCGATCGCCGCGTGGACCAAGTCGGCGTGGCTGCGGCCCACCTGTCCAGCCACGTTCTAGAGGCTCCGCCGGACGTTCATGTTCCGGAGGAGCGCGCCCTAGCACGAAAGCTGCTCGCGCAACTCTACGAAAAGAATGCAGACGAGACGATTAGCGCGGCCTTTACCAAGTTCGAGGCAGTTCTAGGGGCAAGCAGTGACGGAATGAGTCTTTGCTATATGTCCGAGATCAACCTCGGCATGGACGGCATGAGCGACCACCCAGAGAGGATTAAGGAGGCCATCCGCTATTTTCGGACGAAGTTAGCTGATGATAGATACCACGTCGGCGACTTGCACTACACGATCGGAAACGCCTTTCACGCTATCGGTGACGAACAGGAAGCATTGCGCGCTTTCACAGCTGCGCTTGTCGACCCAGCGCTCGCTTCCTCTCCCGAACTTGCGGCGCAGGTACACCAGAACCTTGGCTCCAGTCACGCGTCACTCGGCAACCATGAACAGGCGATGAGCCACTACCGTGAGGCATTACGATTGAATCCGGACCTTGCTGAAGCCCACAACGCGATAGGTATCCACCATGTCCGTTTAGGCAATTACGAGGACGCCTTGTGGCATTTCGACCAAGTCATCTTCTCGGAACAAATGCAGGGCCGGACCTCTGCGGTGGCCGGCTGGCGCGCCAACGTACTTTTTAACCTCGAAGACGGCCGAGCAGCGTTTCGAGAAATCTATGGCCTAGTAGCTCAGGCAGACCGCGTTCGTTGGATTTGGCCCTGGTGTCGCCGTCTGGTCGCCAGCTTCGGACGCGTGAATGTGGGCAACGCCCGCCAAGCTCTTCCCTTCTGGCAACGTTATGTGAAAGCGAACCCGGAGGATCCAGCAGGGAAGGCAGAACTTCTCATGGCAACGTTCTACCTACGCGGCCAAGGCGAAAGTATCGCGAAGACCTACAGCGAGTTCCGGGAGGAATTTGATAGGCACATCCCCCATATTGACGCGGACAACGCCGCATTGCTTTGGGACCGTCTGGGCCACTGGGCACAGGATGATGACGACTGGAGAGAGGCGGAGCGCTGCTTTCGCAAGGCGTACGAGTTGGCGGGCGGCGATTACGGCTATTGCCTGGCGATTGCGCTCAACAAACAAGAGCGGTTCGACGAGAGTGTGCCGTTATTGCGCGAACAGGCCCAGACCGTTCAGCCGGATGCTATGAGCTGGTTTCAATTGGCTTCGGCCTACGACCGCCTTAGGAGGTGGTCAGATGCAATCGAGGCCTACGAAACGACGCTTAAGCTCGACCCAGACCATGCCGCGGCGATGTTCAACCTTGGTGGCACACATTGGAACAGCGGTGATGCAGCATCGGCCGTAAGGGTTTGGACGACGGCGATAGAGCAATTCCCCGACCATGAGCTAAGCGCCAAGCTTAAGCGCGATTTGCCATTGTTGTTCAGCGATCCGAGTGCCGACCAACCCCGCGTTAGCGCTCAGTAGAAGACTTGGAGCAGGGAAATGCCCGACGACAAATTTGGACGGCCCCGGCCTTCGCATCACTAATGCCCGTTCACTCGCATCCAGTCCCCCTCCTGAAGCGGGTTGACGGAAACGACGGAGCGATCCGTCAACGCATGGATCTCAGCGAAACGCTTTGCTCGTTCTGCATCCTGCGTCGCGTGGACTAGCTTGCCTGTATCGTCGAAAACGCCGTGACACATGAAACGTCCGGGGTGGTGCGGGTCGATCGATCCCATGATCCGCTCCGGCATGTTCCAGCCGGAAAAGAACGTGGCCGTCCCGGTCCCTCCGGCTATGCCGCTGCTGACCACGCCAATGACGTGGCCGGCTTCATTGAACACTGGGCCACCGCTCATGCCACCGGGCCATTCCGCGGCTACTCTGATCATCGGCCAGGGGCGGCCACGTGCCACATCCGCTGGCTCCACGTCTGTTATCTGGCCGAAGGATCCATACAGGCATTGGGAAATCGGGCGATCCTCGTCGCCCTCTTCAGCATCGAGGCCCGCGAATCCCAGTGCGAGAACACGCTCGCCGCGCGTAGGCCGCCACCGTCGTAAATCAACCGGCCAGTACGGAGGTGCCTCGGAGGGCCGAGTTCCCGGCCGTATCTTCAACACAATCAGTTCCGTTACATTGCGAAGATGCGGCGACTGAAAAGGCAGAGCTTCGATGCCACACAGGGAAAACAATCCAGCCAGCGACCGCCAAGCGTCTGCGCCTAGCACGAGCCGGCCGAACCTGATCCCCTCCACTTCAAGCGCCGCGAGCCGCAGATCCGATCGGAGCACCGTCCCGGTACCGTCTTTGTCAACCTCCAGGAGATCTTGCAGGACGTGGTATGCGGTGAGACAGCGAGACCACGGATCGACGCGAAAAGCGGTGCCGTGTCCGACGGGGCGGTCGTCGGATCGCCCTGGATTGAAGCTGAACAGCGGCAATACCCTCGCCCGAATAGCCGGGTCCTGCACGAGAAAGAGTCCGCGTTGGTTGGGATCTGCGGCACATGGGTCAACCGGGAAGCTCATGGGTCTGTTCCGCGTTTATCTGCATAACGGCCTGCAGCTGAAAAATCGCCGTAGTAGTAGCGCCTTGTTGGCATGGCCCGCGTCAATGATGAGATCGGTCCAACCCGGGCCTTTGCGGTGCCCGAGGCTGAACGATTTGTGCGTCGCGAAGGGTCGTGTGGATAAAGTATCTACAGAGCATTCAGCTTAGATTGCCAATCATCTCGAAGCTCAGAAAGTGGCCTTATAACGGTATTACGCTGGACCTGCGCTTTGAGATGGTAAACGCACTGTGCCTAACCGATTGGCGAAATCCCCGACGTCGGGACACAGCCATCAGCAGTTCGGCGATCTCTTCGTCAACAGAAGCACCCTGACGAAGTCATTCGATTGCCAATGCGGGCCAGTAATCCGTTGGCCAGGTAAGGCCAACGACCAGGACATCCTTCACCGAGAGCCCGTCTTCACGGAACGCGGCTAGTGGCTGCTCCAGGTGCCGGACTACCCACGGCGGGTGGGCCATGTTGGGCGAGGCTTGATCGGGTCCCAAGGAGCTTTCTCCTTCGATGCTTTCCTGGGTGGGTTACGGGGCATCGCGCCGCCATAGGCGCGGACTTGCGTTCGATTCCCGCCGGCCCCACCAGCCTTCCTTTTCGGTAAATCCGCCGGAGTATTGAGGCAAATATTGAACAAGGCCCGGCAATGCCGGGCCTTGTCTCATTGGCCTGTCCCAATTACTCCTGGTCCAGCCCGTACCACGCATCCCGCAGCGGCCCGACCCGGACGTTCTCGAATTCGCCAGATGCCTGCAACCACTTCTCGACCGCTTCGCGCTGCTCGGCGCTGACCGAACCGCGCGCGGCGTTCAGCAGGATGTAGGCGGACAGCTGGCCATCATCGATGGTGCCGGCCATCAGCAGACCATTGGCCTCGATCGCCTCTTTCAGGAACCGGTCTAGCAGGGCCTCGGGGTCGCGTTGGCGAGCCGGCTCGGCGACGTCGGCCATCACTTCGAATGCCAGTTCCTGATACTCGCCAATATGGAGCTTCTTGCGTTGGCGGTGGTTGTAGCGGCGGGAAGACTTCATGGGAATCCTTTGATGCTTCATGGGAAAGGCGCAATTGTGCCAGTTCTTGGGAGAGTGTCAGCCGAAGCAGGCAGTATCATGACCGTCTTCACCCCAACCGAACTACCGCGATGCAAATACTGGTTGACGCAGACGCCTGCCCCGCCGTCGTCAAGGAAATGTTGTACCGAGCGGCGCAGCGGGTCGAGGTGTGCGTCACGCTGGTCGCCAATCAGTACATGCGCACGCCGCCATCACGCTTCATTAAATCGATACAGGTGCCGGCCGGCTTCGATGCTGCCGACGATCGTATCGTCGAGCTGGTCACTGCTGGTGACCTGGTGATTACGGCCGACATACCTCTTGCCTCAGCTGCCCTAGACAAGGGTGCTCACGTACTGGATCCCAGAGGAAGCTGGTTCACGCGTGAGAATATTCAGGAGCGGTTGACGATGCGTGAGGTGATGGACCAGCTTCGCGCCTCGGGCATCGATACCGGTGGGCCTTCACCGTATTCCGCGCAGGACAGCAAGGCGTTTGCCGGGCAACTGGATCGGTTTCTCGCACGCCACGCACCGCCGAAGGCCGCCTCCGGGCCTACCGAGCCATAGCTTTAAAGCATGCGCCGATAGGCCGTGAACCAACTGAGGAGGCGCGGAGCGGAATTCGACGCCGTACGAATATGCCGCCACTCAGACGCAGAGCAGTCAAATTTTTGAGTGAATCAGCCTGGAGCAAATCGATGCAGATGAGCGACATACCTTTCGGCACGACCGATTGGTCAACCGTTGAGCGTACGGAGCATCCGGGAGAAAGCGGAACGGCATACTGGCACACACGTACATTTGGCCAGATTCGGGTTCGCCTAGTCCAGTACACTCCCGGCTACCTCGCCGATCATTGGTGTTCCAAGGGACATATCTTGTTTTGCCTGGAAGGCGAACTGCATACGGAGCTTGCGGACGGTAGGAAGTACATCCTCAGACCGGGCATGAGCTATCAAGTCGCGGATAACGCCGAAGCGCACCGTTCGTATACGGAGACCGGGGCAAAGCTATTTGTGGTCGACTGAGCGATATCGGCGTCTTGCGTCGCCCGTGTTTTTTGCGGCGGTAAGGGCAACCGCGTTTCTATCTTTGACTGACTACGCGCTGTCGGCCTGCCCGCGATGTCAGCCAAGCAATGCCAACGCATCAGCCAACGACAGCACTGTCGTCCGCGACTCAAACGCTGTCGCAAAGAGATGATCGTGCACGACCTGATCCGGGTCGTAGCAACAGTCCTTGACCGCGAACAAACGGAAATCCGCATCGCTGGCGTAGGCGACCGAAGACAGCATCACGCCGGTCGACGCAATGCCGACCATGATCAGCGTGTCGATGCCTTGCGCGGATAGCCTGACCTGCAGATCAGTACCGAAGAACACGCTGGCACGGTGCGCGATGATGATCGGCTCATTGGCTTGCCGGCCGAGCTCCGGCGAGATCTGATCTTCGACGAAAAGGCCGAGTTGCTTGACGCCCTGCCCGTTCTTGTTCAGCGGGCTGACTTCCGGATAGCCGGAACTGAAGTGGAACTTCGCGAAATAGACGCCGATGCCTTTGTCCCGGGCAGCGTCGCACAGCCTGCGCGTGTTGGCGAGCAATGTGGGTGCGACCGAGGGAAACAACTCGAGGATGTCGGTCTGATAGTGCATGACCAACAGCGCTGTCTTTGCTGGAACGATTGCCGGAATCTGCGTAGTCATATTTGACGTATCGGCGGTACTTTCCATATCGGGTTGATCGCTGCGGGAGTCGGTGGAGGACAACGACCGACTCTACCACGACCCTCATCAGCCAAAATCCGGCACTCTTTCACCGGGACGCAATGTCAGAACGCGTACGCCGTTTCCGGTAACAGCCACCGTATGCTCGAATTGCGCGGACAGTTGCCCATCGCGCGTCACCACCGTCCAGCCGTCTTCTTCGGTCCGAACGGCGTGCCCGCCCTGGTTGATCATCGGCTCGATGGTAAACACCATGCCTTCGCGCAGCACCAACCCCGTTCGCGGCCGTCCCCAGTGCAGGACTTCTGGAGGCTCGTGCATTTCCCGGCCGATGCCATGGCCGCAATATTCCCTGACGACCGAATAGCCATGCCTGCGGGCGTGCCGCTCGATCGCGTGTCCGACATCACCAAGCCTGGCGCCGGGTCGAACGGTCTGGATTCCCTTCCACATGGCCTCGTAGGTAACCTGCACGAGGCGCTTGGCTAGCGGCGACACGTCGCCAACGAGGTACGTTTTGCTGGAATCCGCGATATAACCGTTCTTCTCCAACGTGATATCGAAGTTGACGATATCGCCGTTCTGCAAGACGTCCGACGTCGAAGGAACGCCGTGGCAGACCACGCTATTGCGAGATGAGTTCAGCGCGTAGGCATAGCCGTACTGCCCTTTGCTTGCGGGGCGCGCTTGCAGTTCGTTGACGATGAAGCTGTCGACGAGGTCATTGACCTGCATGGTCGACATGCCGATGAGGTTCAGCCGGTCCAGATGACTGAAAACCTGCGCCAGCAATCGGCCTGACTCTGCCATGATGGCAATTTCTTCTGGCCGCTTCGTCATGTCGACGCGACCTTAATGCCTTGCGGCGCCACGCCGGCCGCCCGCAATTCCCTCGCTACGATCTCATTGAAGCTCTGCGTCGGAT
This sequence comes from Cupriavidus sp. UGS-1, assembly GCF_021213615.1. Lineage (NCBI taxonomy): Bacteria > Pseudomonadati > Pseudomonadota > Betaproteobacteria > Burkholderiales > Burkholderiaceae > Cupriavidus > Cupriavidus sp. UGS-1. Next base: position 118,548 of record NZ_JAJQJF010000013.1, read on the forward strand.
TCATTTCGCACAGCATGCCGATCTTGATCCAGAAGGCCGCTTGCGCATTGATCGACCGGCACGACACGGCGCTCGCCTTGCGTATTTGATCGTGCAGATCGTCGTCGATATTGACTATGCCCATTTCGATGCCATATATGAAACGTATATGGATCATATGCCCGATTCCGTTGACAAAGCAAGTGGTTTGGCCTGTCGTCCCATGCGGCCGTGCCACAATCTCCGCCAACCAACACAAGAATGGGGGTAGACGCAATGACTGCCGCGACTCTCGGCATCGACCACATTGGCCTTACCGTTGCAGACCTCGAAGCGTCGACGCGCTTCTTTACGGAATGCCTGGGGTGGCGGATCTTCGGCAGCAACCCTGCCTATCCCGCGGCGTACGTAACGGACGGGACAGCCAAGATCACGCTGTGGCAAGTCGCGGATACAACCGCGTTTGCGCCCTTTGATCGGAAGAACACCGTTGGCCTGCACCACCTTGCATTGAAGGTTCCGGATCGATCTTCACTCGACAGCCTTTTCGAACGGGTCCGCGCTCATCCCGGTGTTCAGGTCGAGTTTGCGCCGGAGCTGTCCGGCAACGGTCCCAAGTGGCATGCGATGGTGATGGAACCGGGTGGCACACGGCTTGAACTAAGTTTCGACCCGCGATAGAAGACCATTTCCGCAATACGGGCGCGGCCCATATGCGGCCACGACCGAGCATTCGCGTCGGCGATACGCCAAGTGCGCGAGCTACAGGAACAGATACCAGTACAGTGCGACGTCGTTCCTGACATTCTCGTCTAGCTGGCTGTACAGATAGCGGTCATACCCACCCAGTACAAAGCCGTAGCGTGCATAGAAGCGGCAAGCTGACACGTTGGACGATTGCGTTTCAAGTCGGATCGCCCTGAGGTTCAAAGCCGCCGCCCACGCCACGGCTTCGTCCATAAGACGTTTGCCGAGGCCGCTGCGACGGTAACGGCGTGATATGGCAATGTCGTCAATGCTCGCGCAGCCATTCCACCCTTGGGTGGCCAGCAAATAGCCTGCAAGATGCAATCCATCCTTCGCCGCGAGCAGCAGGCGACTTGAATCGGAGCCCGGTCCGGATAACGATTCATCGAGACCGTAGGCCTTCGTCCGTGGTTCGACTGGCACCACGTTCGGCATGCCCGGGCCATCAAATGGGGCGACCGCCTCGTACTCGATGTCGAAGGAGAAATCTTCCGCCGCCAACGCCTCTGGCGCGATTCTGTCGACGCGCTCTATCCGCATACGTTCTTCTCCGACCTAGTCATGTGGCAAGGGGCGGGCATCGTTCCCGATGTCTCGGCCTTGCGCGCCGACGGTTCCTTCAGCAAGGGAGCGATCGCTTCGATTTCATTGGTCATCACGCCGCCGGAGTACCCAGGCGGCAGGCGGTCGACATCCTGCGACGTATCGATGCCTGCGGAGAACGCGCCGCCGTGATAAGGGCCGATGACGAATACGTGGCTACCGGCATCGCGCATTCGCGTAAGGAACCGTCCCGGCCATCCCCATAGCCACGGCGCCACGTTGATCGGCACGAAAATCACGCTGTTTCTGCAGGCTTTTGGTACGAGCCCCGTCCAGCCATAGCCGATATACGAAATCAGGCAGGTCTTCAGGGATTCCCGGGACATGGCCGGTACGGCGGGCAAGTCGGATTTCAGCGTGGCGATGGGCCTGTCGCCGCCATAGACCATCAGGTGCGCGGCCTGCTCGGCGGGAAGGCTCCGCAAGAAGCTAGCGAGGCGATGGCCTTCGGCTGGGTCATTGCTTTTGATATTGATCAGAAAGCGCCGGCCGGGAAAGGTCGCGAGGACTTCGTCCAAAGACGGCATTTGACCGGCGCCCTTGCCGCGAAAAGGAAATGTCTTTCCACCGTCCGCTGTGTAGCCGTAGCCGACGTCTAGGCGCTTCAACTGCGTCATCGAATGTTCTCGCGTTACGCCCTGCCCGTTGGTACGGCAATCCACCGTCCAATCATGAAAGATGGCGAAATGGCCGTCGGTGGTGGGATGAATGTCGAGCTCGACCACATCGGCTCCCGCAGCGAAACTGGCCTGCATGGACGGGATGGTGTTCTCGAGGAATTCGTGGGTCGGCGGCAGGATGCGCGTCGCGGTGCAAGTGTCGCTGCGCAGGTCGGTGCGGTCGAATTGTTGAGAGATGCCGCGGTGGGCAAGGAGCGTTGGACGGCCATCGCCGTCCGATGCCAATATCGTCGTGTTGTTGATAAAGACCAGCGCGATGAAGACAGGCACGGCAAGTGCCAGGGCTCGCAACGGTTTTCGCATGATCTCGGCGACGGCGTGTTAGCGGATGAGGCTCAAGAATAAACTCAAATTGCCCCGGCAACCGGCTCGTGCGCACCTCACCTCCGAAACCAAACCACCGACAACCCACAAGCCAAGATCAACAACACCACCGCCCCCGCCGCCAACAACGCACTAACCTCGACTTCTTTCCGCTCCAACGCCAACCGACTGCTCAACCGCCGATAAACCTGCGTCAGATCAGCCGCCGAACTGGCCTGAAAGTACTCTCCATCGGTCAACATCGCGACCTGCCGCAACGTAGCCTCATCCAGTTGCACGGGCGAAGAAAGGCCTGGAACCGGCGCCCCCTCTTCCAGAGGCGTACCAAAGCCCACGGTATAGACCCGGACTCCCCGCTGCGCGGCCATCCTGGCCGCGTCGAGAGGATCGGGGCCAGTGGTGCGGCGGCCATCGCTGAGCAGGATGATCGCGCCGTGCCGATAGGAGCCGGGGCTCGCGGAAGGCTGCTCCTGTTCGCGCTTGCGGACGGCCTCCGCCGCGGCGGCCTCTGACAGTGATCTGCCGCCGGAGCCGGGCGCAAGCGACTCGCCGCCGAAGATGATCGCTTCGAGGTCGATGCCATCGTTGGGCAGCAGCACCGCCAGCGCCTGGATCAGTCCGCTGCCGGTGGCCGTGCCGTGTTGCAGTTGAAAGCGGTCGATCGCATCGAGCATGTCCTGCCGGCTGTCAGTCGGAGAAAGCACCACGGTAGCCGTGGCGGCAAAGGACACGATGCCCAGGCGCACACTGGCCGGCAAACCGATGATGAAATCGCGGGCGGCGTGCTGCGCGGCGGCGATGCGGGTAGGTGCCACGTCGGCCGCCGCCATGCTGCGAGAGGTATCCATCGCGAGTACCACCGTGACGGTGTCGGAAGGCAGCGTGACGGTCGCGGTAGGACGAGCGCAGGCCAGCAGGGCCACGCCCAGCCCCAGCAACACGAGAAATGGCGGGATGTGGCGGCGCAATCGTTGCCTGCGACCGAGCACGGCGCGCGGCAGCGCAACACTGGAATACAGCAGCGCGGCTTTTTTGCGCCGCGCAATCAGGTACAGGTAGGCGGCTACCAGCAGCGGAAGACCCAGCAGCAGCCAGAGCATTTGTGGCCAGAGAAACTGCATGCCGCGCTCCTTGGCACTCCTTGGCACGTGATATGGCGATGGTACTGCGTTTCCCGGTCGGGCATTCCCTTGGCCTTTCCCGCACCCCTGTTTTCTCTTATGATGCCGCCCGTCAAGCGGGCGAGTAGAAGGCAGACCACCGCCCGTCCATGACTCGCGGCGCTATGCCGCGAATCGGCGCCGCCCCGGGCGTCATCGGCAACACCATAAGAAAACACAGCACAACAACAAGGAGTCACCTTGAAAAAGTCCATCCGCACGAGTCTGCTCGCACTGGCCGCCATGGCGGCGGTGCATGCGCACGCCGCTCCCACGCTGGTCGAGTCCGTACAGGGCTACACGCTGCAGAACGACAAGATCGCCAGCTTCAGCGGTCTGGTGTTCGACCAGGGCAAGGTACTGGAGACCGGCGACGCCGCCGTGCTGCGCGCGAAATATCCCGATGCCAAGCGCATCGACGGCCAGGGCAAGACGCTGCTGCCGGGCCTGATCGACGCGCACGGCCACGTGTTCCGGCTGGGCTTCAAGACGACCGAGATTTCGCTGTCGGGAACGAAAAGCCTGCAGGAAGCGCAAGGCCAGATCCGCGACTATGCGCAGAAGAATCCGCAGCGCCAGTGGCTGCTCGGTTATGGCTGGAATCAGGTGAACTGGAAGCTGGGCCGCTTCCCGACTGCGGCCGAGCTGGATGCCGCGGTATCGGACCGTCCGGTGCGGCTGGTGCGGGTGGATGGCCATGCTGCCTGGCTGAACACCAAGGCGCTGCAGGCGGCCGGCATCACGCGTGACACCAAGGACCCGGCCGGCGGCCGTATCGAACGCGATGCCAACGGCAATCCGACCGGCGTGCTGATCGACAAGGCGATGGCGTTGGTCAACAACGTGATCCCGCCCTACTCCGACGACGATCGCCGCGCCGCGCTGGCCGCGGCCGTCGCGCATCTGAACGCGCTGGGTCTGACCTCCGTCGGCGATGCCGGCGTGACCGTCGCCGACGACCGCATCTATCGTGAATTCGCCGACCAGGGCAAGCTGACCACGCGCATCTACGGGATGATTCGCGACACTGGCGATGACTTCAAGGCGCTGTCCGCCAAGGGTCCGCTGATCGGTTACGGCAACGACCGCTACGACCTGCGCGCCGTGAAGCTCTACGGCGACGGCGCGCTCGGCAGCCGTGGCGCCGCGCTGATGGAGCCCTACACCGACGATCACGCGCATAGCGGCCTGCTGTTCATGAGCGATGCCGTGATGCAGGCCAACGTGAAGACGGCGCTGAAGGCCGGCTATCAGGTCAATGTGCATGCGATCGGCGACAAGACCAACCATCAGGTGCTCGACGCGATGGAAGTCGCCTACAAGGACGTGGGCGGCCGCGACCTGCGCAATCGGATCGAGCATGCGCAAGTCGTATCGCTGCCCGACATCCCGCGCTTCAAGAAGCTGAACCTGATTGCGTCGATGCAGCCCACGCACGCGACCAGCGACATGAACATGGCGGAAGACCGCATCGGCAAGGAGCGGATCAAGGGCGCCTACGCCTGGCAGACCTTCCTGAAGCAAGGCACCGTGATCGCCGGCGGGTCGGACTTCCCGGTGGAATCGGCCAATCCGTTCTACGGTCTGCACGCGGCGGTCACGCGCACAGACCATGAAGGCCGCCCGATCAACGGCTGGCATCCCGAGGAAGCGATGACGCTGCCGCAGGCATTCCGCGCGTTCACCCTCGATGCCGCCTACGCGCAGCATCAGGAAAAGACGTTGGGCTCGCTGGAGAAAGGCAAGTGGGCCGACTTCATCCTGGTGGACCGCGACCTGTTCAAGGTCGCACCGGCGGACATCTGGAAGATTCAGGTGCTGGAGACCTGGGTGGCCGGTGAACGGGTGTACGCGAAGGGCAGTCAATCGGCGCAACGCTGATCGACTAGATCGCAATCTCGCCAATAAGAGCCCTGCTGGACGATGGTTCAGCAGGGCTTTTTTTCTGCGTAATGGCCGTCCTCGGCTAACGGCAGACATCCAAAAAAGGCGCGATTCTGCCTGACTAATCTTTCGTCCTTGTCGATCCGTTTGGTGCGTATCGGGCAACACCGTGATTCCCCACGCTGCCTTCCGCCTCGCAACCCTGCTGCCTACGATGTGGTCACGCGGCCTTCACGCCGTGACCTCTGCCCCGCAAGCCGGCGGGGCACCCTTTTCCGAAGCAACCCATTGCCCGACTGCGCTGGTCCGGCAAACGGGCCGACTCATTTGGAGAATCGATCATGCTCAGCACACACAACACCCCAAACCGCGGTGAGGCCACTCCCGACGACCTGGTTCCGTCGCGCTACGCGGTACGAGTCGGCGACATCGAGGTGCTGGTGATCAGCGATGGCGTGTTGGCCCTGCCTACCGCAACGTTGGCCACCAATGCCGACCCCGCGGACCGGGCGGCCTGGTTCGAAGACATGTTCCTGCCGCCGGATGCATTCGACTGGCCGCTGAACGTGGCGGTGGTACGCAGCGGCAAGCAAACCATCCTGATCGACACCGGACTCGGCGCCGAGTATCCGGACTTCCCGCGCGCCGGCCTCTTGCCCCAACGCCTGGGGGCTGCCGGCATCGACCTGGGTTCCCTGACCGACATCGTCATCACCCACATGCACATGGACCACGTGGGCGGCCTGCTGGTCGACGGCGTCAAGGAGCAGCTGCGTCCGGACGTGCGGATTCACGTGTGCGCCACCGAGGTCCAGTTTTGGGAATCGCCGGATTTCTCGGACACGACCATGCCGTCGCCGGTACCGCCCGTGCTCCGCTCGGCCGCCACGCGCTTCGCCAAGGAATACCGCAGCCAGCTGCGGCTATTCGACCAGCAGTGCGAGGTCGCGCCCGGCGTCACCGCCTTTCGCACCGGCGGCCACACGCCCGGGCACAGCATGGTCCGCGTGACGTCGAGCGGCGAACGCCTGACCTTCGCCGGCGACGCCATCTTCCCGGTCGGTTTCGACCACCCCGAATGGCACAACGGCTTCGAACATGACCCGGTGGAGTCGGTTCAGGTTCGGGTTCGCATGTTGCGGGAAGCGGCGGCGACTGGCGAGCTGTTGGTGGCGACGCATCTGCCGTTTCCGTCGGTTGGGCGCGTGGCGGTGCAGGGCGAGGCGTTTCGGTGGGTGCCGGTGTTTTGGGACTACTGACAGCTTGTTGGCTCTCAACTGAACCAGGACTCCCCCGGTGGCGGGGCGATGTCATCGCCCCCGTCGTCGCCCCGCAGTTTCCCACTGAACCGATATGGGCTACACCACCGGTGGAAGGCGATCAAGCCGATTGCGCCGGCGCTGCCTTCTGCAATACCGAAAACATGTCGGAAGGATCCGGGCGATGGGTGTAGTCCGGGTTGACCTCCGAGTACAGTACGACGCCGTCGGAACCAATGACATAGCGCGCTGGCATCGGCAGAGTCCAGCTTGGATCGCCGTTGAAGGCCGGCAGATCGTTCTTCAGTTTCTTGTACAGATCGACCAGATAGTCGGGCAGCTTGAAGCGCAGACCAAATGCAGCCGCGACTTCGTTATTGGTGTCGCTCAGTACCGGGAATCCGAGCGAATTGGTCCGCACCGACTTTCGGCTATTGACTGCCGTCTGCGGAGAAATTGCGACGACGCTGGCGCCGAGTGCCTCGAGTTGGGGAAGCACCTCGTTGATCGCCTGCAGTTCGATATTGCAGTAGGGGCACCAGACGCCCCGATAGAAGGTGACCACGAGCGGCCCATTTTCCAGTAGCTCGGCCGACGATACCGCGTTGCCGTCCTGATCGCGCAGACGAAATTCCGGCGCGCGGTCGCCGGCCTTGACTGCGCGTGCGGCCTGGCCACTGGCGATCAGTTCGGCGGTCGCTCGTTCCATGATGGGATGGATCTCGGGGGGCGCGTTGTACGGCGGCTTGCCCGCGCGGAAGTCCGCCTTGAATGCATCGAGTTTTTCCTGCAGTGACATGTCTGTTCTCCAATCGAGAGTGGGTATTGGCAATAGTGGGATAGGACGAGCGGCCGCGGTAGGCGGCCGCCAGGAATAGCAGTCATTCCGTTCAGACCTGGGCGAGGCCGCCATCGACGAACAGGTCGATACCGGCAACAAAGCTGCTGTCGTCCGAAGCCAGGAACAGCGCCGCCGCCGCGATCTCGTCCGGTCGACCGATTCGCCCCAACGGCGTCGCGGCCGCAAACGCGGCGCGCAGCGCGTCGGCCTCCTGTTTGGTCCGAGCCTGGCTATCGATGATGGGCGTATCGATGGCACCAGGGCTGATCACGTTGACGCGGACACCCCGGTCCTTCCACTCCATCGTCCAGGTACGTGCAAGGGAGCGCACGGCCGCCTTCGCCGCGCTGTAGACGTCATGCGCCGGCAGGCCCTTCACACCGGCGACAGAACCGGTCAGGATGACGCTGCCACCTGTCGGCATCAGCGGCAGGGCTCGTTGCACCGTGAAGATCAGGCCCTTGACGTTGACGCCGAAGGTCTGATCGAAGTGCTCCGGCGTGATGGCGTCGAGTGCTCGCTGTTCGATAGCGCCGGCGTTAGCGAACAGCACATCGAGCCCGCCTCGCTCGCGTTCGACGATGGCAAACAAGCGGTCGAGATCCGCCGGGCTCGACACATCGGCCCGCACCGCGCGAACACGGCCGTCAGTTTCACGGACCGCCTTGTCGAGTTCCGATTGCCGGCGTCCGACGATATAAACATGGGCTCCTTCCTCGGCGAAACGCCTGGCTGTTGCGAGCCCGATTCCGCTGTTGCCGCCAGTAATGACGGCCGTTCTGTTTTCGAGTTTTCCCATGGCTTCACCTTTAGCCTTTGTCGATCCCCTCATCACGCTGGGATCATGTCGCCAAGAAAGGCGTAGTCGGTATAGCCACGCGCATCGCCCCCATAGAACGTCGCACGGTCATAGGAATTCAGTGGCGCGCCGATGCGCAGGCGTTCTGGCAGGTCGGGATTGGCGATAAAGGTCCGGCCAAAGGCGATCAGGTCGGCCGTCCCGTTGCGGAGCATCAGCTCGGCACTGTCGCAAGTGAATCCACCGGCCGCAATGATGGTGCCGTGGTACGGCGGGCGCAGGTGGCGCGTCGATACGTCGGTGTCGTGGGCGACGGTGTCCTCGTTGCCCCGCACACGCGGCTCGACCAGATGCAGATACGCCAACGCGTAGCTGTTCAAGCGTGAGGCGACATAGCCGAAGGTGCCATGTGGGTCGCGGTCCGACATCGTGCCGTAGGTGCCGCTGGGCGACAGCCGCACCGCCACGCGCCCATCCCCCCAGACCGAACGGACGGCATCCAGCACCTCGAACAGAAAGCGCGCGCGGTTCTCCACCGGCCCGCCGTAGGCGTCGGTCCGGCGGTTCGAGCCATCGAGCAGAAACTGGTCCAACAGATATCCGTTCGCCGCATGCAGCTCCACACCATCAAAGCCGGCCGCCTTCGCGAGTTCCGCGCCGCGCCGGAATTCCTCCACCACTGCCGGAATCTCTTCGATGGCGAGCGCGCGCGGCATGACCTGCTCGGCCTCGACGATATTTCCCAGCGCATCGCGAATGGCCGCATGTTCGAGGGCCCGAATCGCGGAAGGCGCGATCGGCGTTTCCCCGCCGATGTTGGCGGGATGCGCCTGTCGTCCCGCATGCCATAGCTGCAGGAAGATCCGCGCGCCCCTGGCGTGCACCGCATCGGTGACGCGCCTCCATCCCGCCGCCTGCGCCTCGTTGAAGATGCCGGGCCCGTCGACATAGGCGATGCCGAGCGGCGACACGGCGGTTGCCTCCGCGATCAGCAAGCCACCTTGGGTCGCACGCTGCGCGTAGTACTCCACCATCAGATCCGTAGGCACGTTATTGAGGCCGGCCCGCATCCGCGTGAGGGGAGCGAGCACGACGCGGTGCTGCAGATCGTAGGGGCCGACGGTGGTCGGGGTGAAGAGAGTCAATTGCGTTGCTTGCATGCCGTCTACCTCGATGTCAGTGAATCGGTGACGGCATGATCCGCCGGTGTCCGGAGAGGCGGAAGGCAGCCTGGAGCAATAGCACTCATTCCTGCCAGTAATGGCAGCGTTCCAGGCGTTCAGTCAGGCGAGCAAATCCATCCCGGTGTCCCGGCACATCGCGCCAGCGCGATGCGACGGTCGCCGACATAAGGGCGAATGGTGCTACAGCGCGACGTGCCGCTTGACGGCCTGGAGCAGCTTCGGCTTCAACGCAGCGAAACGCTGGTCCAATGCGGCAGGATCCGTGCGGTTCTGCGCAATCATCGCGGCCCGAACCTCGCCACCGCGAATGACCTGCATCGCGTCCTGCTCGATCCCCTTGACGATCGCGTCCGCCACAGTGGAGGCCGGCTCGCGTACGAAGCCGAGTTCCGGTCCGGCATCGGACGATGACATCATTGGAGTGTCAGTCGCCCCTGGATATACCGTCAGCACATGCACACCCTCGCCCTTCAATTCGCGCCGCATTGCCTCGCCAAAATGCGCAATGCCGGATTTGACGCCGGCATAGGTCGCGTAGAACGGCACGCCGACCAGCGCGATGCCGGATGAAATATTGACGATCATGCCGCCACTGGAGGAGGCACGCAGCATCGGCAAGGCAAGACGTGACAACAAGATCGGCGCCAGCAGATTGACTTCCACCATCTTGCGGATGTCGTCCTCCGGCGTCTCCTCCAGTCGTCCCGCACGCACGCCGCCAGCGCTGTGGATCAGCACCTGCAAGCCTCCCATGCGACTCTGCACCTCGGCCAGCGCCCGCATGCGCCCCGCTTCGGTCGTAATGTCCGCTTCGACGCCGTCTGCGTGGCCGATGACCCGCAAGCGGGCGAGCGCCTGTTCCACCACGGCGGCCCGCCGACCAACGATCACCACCGATGCGCCTTTGCTGAGCAACGCTTCGGCAGTGGCAAGGCCGATGCCGCTGGAGCCGCCCGTGATCAGCACCCTCTTTCCTTGTACATGCATGATGTAACTCCTTGTTCTTCAGTGAATGTCGCCGTTTGGCGATAGTGAAGCGGTGTTGCATGTCATGGCAGGCGTTGGAAAGAATAGATGTTATTCCTCGCCGGCATAGCGGCTCGCTGCGGCATCAGGCGTCATACAGCAGCGTCAGCAGTAGCGGCGGAACACCACGCTCGCATTGACGCCCCCAAAGCCAAAGCCGTTCGAGATCGCGTACTCCATCGCCATCGCACGTGGGGATCCGTGGACGATATCGACGCCGTCCGCCGCGGGATCCGGTTCGACGAGATTCAAGGTAGCCGGCGCAATCTGGTCGCGCAGAGCCAGGACGGTGAAGATGGCTTCGATGCCGCCAGCTGCCCCGAGCAAATGCCCTGTGGCGGATTTCGTTGCGGAAACGGCTGGACCTTTGCCTCTTCCAAATACGGCCTTGATCGCTTCCAGTTCGCTGCGATCGCCCAGCGGTGTCGAAGTGGCATGCGCGTTCAGGTGCTGGACAGCCTCCGGCGCGATTGCGGCTTGTCGTAGCGCCAGCGCCATGGCGCGGCGTGCGCCGTCGCCGTCGTCCGGTGTGGACGTCAGGTGATAGGCGTCGGCCGTGGTGCCATAGCCGACCAGTTCCGCAATCGGCGTGGCGCCTCGTCGCAGCGCGTGCTCGAGCTCTTCGATGACCAGCAGGCCGGCGCCCTCGCCCATGACGAAGCCATCGCGGGCCTGATCGAACGGACGAGAGGACTGAGCCGGTCTGTCCGAGAAGCCCGTTGACAGCGCACGCGCCGCTGCGAAGGCCCCAAGACTGACGCGATCGATCGCCGCCTCGGTGCCGCCGCAAATGGCAACATCCGCCTCGCCGGCCCGGATCATGCGCGCCGCATCTCCAATGGCCTGCACACTGCTGGCACACGCCGTCACGGGCGCGCCTAGCGGGCCCTTGAAGCCATGCGCAATCGACACGTTGCCTGCAGCCATGTTGGCGAGGAAGCTGGGAATCGTGAAGGGCGACAGGCGACGAGGTCCGCGGGTTTCAGTAGTGCGCACCGCCTCTGCGATTGCGCCAAAGCCGCCGATACCCGATGCGATGACTGTCGCGGTACGCTGCTGCCCTGCCTCGTCCCGCGGCGCCCATCCCGCTTGCGCGAGGGCTTCCTTTGCGGCCGTCAACGCAAACAGAATGAAGCGGTCCATCTTCTTCAGGTCCTTTGGCTCGGCAGCGCTTGCCGGATCGAACCCGGCAGGCTCGTTCTCGCCGAACGCTGGCACCACCGCTGCCACCTTGGCCGCGATACCGTCGACCATGTCCTCCGGCAACAAGACCATTCCGGAGTTGCCATCGAGCAGCCTGCCCCATACCGCTTCCACCCCGCATCCGAGCGGCGACACCACACCCATGCCGGTTACCACGATTCTCTTTGTACTCATCATTGTTGCCTATGCAATTGAAAGCCGCAGGAAGTTTGGGACGAACTTGGCCGGGCGAGGCGCCTGCGCGGCGTCGCCGGTCGTACTGCCGAAGTTGAATGCGGACCCGTGTTCCGGGCGTCAGGTCCGCGCTTTGCCGCGTCGCGCTCGGCCGTGGCCGTCGTCATCGACGACGGAGATCGATGGGGGAGCGAACTTCAGACCGGTGTCGCCGCCACGGCGCTTGGTCTTGCCATACGCGAAGCAGTAACGTAGGTGATCATCAGCTGCGGGCCCCGGTTCGATGACGTAATCGCGGGCGTCGACCGGCTTGCCGGTATCGAGATCGACCATGCCGACTCGCACCGGCCGGCCCGTCGCACGCTCGACCAATTGCACGCTGCGGCCCTCGGGTGCGAAATATCGGCTGCCCCATTCGACAAAGGCCAGCAGAACCGGGCGAAACGCCTTGCCGGCTTCGGTGAGGAAATATTCGTAGCGAGGCGGACGGTCCTGATATTGCACGCGCTCGAGCAGACCGGCCTCCACCAGGCTGGCCAGACGGCGAGTCAACATATTGGGTGCGATGCCCAGGCTCTTCTCGAATTCATCGAATCGGGTCAGACCGATCATCGCGTCGCGAAGGATCAGGATGCTCCACCACTCGCCCACATGGGACAAGCTGCGTGCGACCGGACAACATGAGGTGCCGACGTCGGTCCGTTTCATGACGTGCCTCCGCAGGGCTGGAAAATGCTGGTTGCTTTCATCATGAAAGTCATTGTAAATTCGTAACTTCCATCATGCAAGTCACCCACCCAGTCTCGCATGCTCCGGCGCGCTGGCGGAAAACCAGGAGCGGTAATGAGTCTGATCGACGAAGTAAGCAAAGGCATGGAAGGCCAAAATGGATTGGCACAGTTGCAGGCGCTGCTCGCCTCGGGCAGGAAGCCGGGCATCCTTGTGTCGCTGGACTTCGATTTCGTCGAAGTGGCGGAAGGTCGGGCCGTGTTCGCCGGGATTCCAGGGGAGCATGCCTATAACCCGATCGGCACGGTCCACGGCGGCTATGCAGCGACCTTGCTGGATTCGGCTTGCGGCTGCGCGGTGCACTCGCGGCTGGCGCCGGGTCAGGGTTACACCACGCTGGAATTGAAAGTGTCGTATCACAAGGCCATCACGCGCGACTCAGGCCTGTTGCGGGCCGAAGGACAGGTGCTGTCGTTCGGCCGCCGTGCCGCGTTCTCTCGCGCGGATCTGGTCGGCGCCGATGGGCGGTTGTATGCCTCGGCGACTTCGACGTTGCTGGTTTTCGAACGCTGATCGTCCCATCGCGCACGGTACCAGGCCGCGCGTGTCGCGGCTTCAGGACACCTGACCCGCCAGCGCCTCTTCGACAAAAGCGACGAAGGCGCGCGCCTTTGCAGTGACCATTCTTCCGGATGGAAAGACCGCCCACAAATCGATCGGCGGCAAGGTCCAATCGTTCAGCACCGTCTGTACGACGCCTTGTTCCACTTCCGGAGCAAACATCCATCTTGACGCCACCGCCAGTCCCATATCGGCGAGCACTGCGGTACGGATTCCCTCGGCAGCACTGACACGCACGCGCCCCGATACGACGACGGCGACTTCCGTGCTGCCCTGCCGGAAGGACCATGATTCTCCACCGCCACGCTGCGAATAGACGATGGCTTGATGCCCGCTCAGGTCTGCGGGGGTACGCGGCACACCGGCCTGCGCGAAGTACCGTGGCGTGCCGACTACCAGCCGCGGGCTTCGGGCAATGCGCCGCGCCGTCATCGACGAATCGTCCAGCATCCCCATGCGTAGCGCGACATCGGTGCCCTCTTCGAGCAAATCGATATTGCGGTCGTCAAGTGCGATATCGATTTCCAATTGGGGATGGCGGTCCATGAACGCCTTCAACCCGGGCAGGATATGCAATCGGGCAAACGTGACCGCCGCCGAAACCCGCAGGCGGCCCGACAGCCCTTCCGAGGAATCGCGAGCCGCCTGTTCGGCTTCGTCTGCTTCTTCGATGGCCCGCTTGGCATGCTCATAGAAGCGCTGACCTGCATCGGTAGGTGTCAAGCCGCGCGTTGAACGCAACAGCAATCGAGTGCCCAGCCGTTCTTCGAGCTGGGCGATCGACTTGGATACCGCGGGCTGCCCGAGGTTGAGCCGCCGTGCGGCCGCCGAAAACGATCCTGCCTCAATCACCCCGACAAAGGTCTCCATCGCCGCCAGCCGATCCATGTCCCGCTCCCATTCCAAACGTCTCACGTACCGATGCGCTTGGCACGCCGGCGTGCGACGTCGCGGCCCCGCCCACAGCGGGCCTTGTCGCCAACCCTCTATGTTCTTCCGCCATGCGCAGGCGGCGCACACGATTCCCGCAAAACAACCCGAGTACCAAGCCGAATCTCCCGCCCCGCCGCCGCCTTCGCATCGTCCGCGCCTGAACCGCCCCCGATACCCCGCAACAACATCTCCGCCGCCGCCGTCCCCACCGCCGCCAGATCCCAATCGATGGCGGTAATCGCCGGCGTATAGAGCTGTGCCAGATCGCTATCCCCCACGCAGATCAGGCTGACATCCTGCGGCATGCGGTGCCCCGTCTGCTTCATCGCTTGCAGGACACCGGACAGGATCCGGGTGCCGAGGCAGATAAAGGCCGTCGGGCAGTCCCTGGCGGATAGCAGCGCCAGTGCATCGCTGAATGACAGATCCATCGCCGAGCGCCTGGAGCGCACGAGGGCGGTATCGACGGTCAGGCCGCGCTCCTCCAGTGCCTTGCGATAGCCGCTGATGCGTTCGCGTCCGGGGCGCAGGGCGCCGTCGGATGTCATCAGGGCGATGCGGGTGTGTCCGAGGTCGAGCAGATAGCGGGTCGCTTCGTAGGAACCGCGGGCGTGTTCGACGTGGACGCCGGAACCTTGCGCGCCGAAGTCGCGGTCCATGGCGACGACGGCGAGATCGCGGGAGATTTGGGCGAGGTAATCGGGGCGCTCGGTTTCGCAGGGGCCGAGGATCAGTCCGTCGACGCGGCGGCGGCGGAACAGGTCGACCATCAGCTCTTCCTGCGCCTTGTCGTTATGCGTGTTGCCGACCACCATTGCATAGCCTTCGCGCTGCAGGCGCGCTTCCACCGCGGTGATGATGCGGGCGTAGAGCGGATTGGCCAGGTCGGACACCAGCAGGCCGACGACGCCGGAGGTACCGGTGCGCATGCTTTGCGCAATGGGGTCGGGCGCATAGGCCAGCGCCTTCGCGGCCCGTTCGACGGCCTGGAGCGCGGCCTCGCTGACGGGTCCGCTGCGGTTCAGTGCGCGAGATGCCGTACCCACGGAGACGCCGGCGGCGCGCGCCACGTCGCGGATCGTGACGCGGGCTGGCGTGTCGGAGCTGGGGGTGCGCGTTCGGCTGGTCATCGATGGTCCGGCTGGGAGGTCTGAGCTGGCGGTAATCGTAGCGGGCCCTGGGGCCGCTATTATCGTCGATCCGATGGCCCTGCCCTACCCGCCCATCAGTACATCGCGCGGCCGCCGCTGATATCGAATACCGCCCCGGTACTGAAGCTGCAGCGCGCGGAACACAGCCATGCGGCCATTTCCGCCACCTCCTCGACCCGCACGAACCGCTTCATGGGCACGCGTTCGAGAAGGCGGGCCTGCAATTGCGCCCGCTGGCTCTCGTCGTGCTGGCCAAAGATATCGGTATCGGCGGCGCTGGGCGTGATGCAGTTGACCAGTACGCCGGTCTCCGCGAGCTCCTTGCCGAGGCTTTTCGTCATCGAGATCAATGCGGCCTTCGATGCCGCATAGGCACCGGCAAACGGATTGCCCTCCTTGCCAGCCACCGACGCCACGTTGACGACGCGCCCCCAGCCGTTCTTCACCATCGAGGGCACGACTGCCTGCACGCATTGCAATGCGCCGAACACATTGACGTCGAAGACGAGCTTCCATTCGTCGACGGACGCCTCCACCGTCGGCCCTCTGCGTCCGAGGATGGCGGCATTGTTCACCAGCGCTGTTGGCATGCCCATAGTTTCTACCGTCTGTGCAAATGCCCGCTCGACCTGCTGGCGATCGGTAATGTCGACTGACACCGGCAGTACCCGTGCGCCATTGCTTCGCAAGGTGCGAGCGGCCTCATCTAACAGGGGTCGGTCGCGATCCCAAATGGCGACCACGTATCCGTCCGCCGCGAGCCGATTGCCGATGGCGAGCCCAATGCCGCGCGCAGCGCCGGTCACCACCGCAACGTGCCGGCCCGCCGTCGTGGCCTCGGCCGCGCTCATTGCGGCGCTCCAAAGCGCCGAATTGAATCGGCGCCGTCCCAGCTTTTCGCGGCCTCCGCAATCGCCGCAAAGTACTCGCCCTTGCCACCGGACATTTCCGAAATCTCGACGATGTTGCCCGGCAAGTCCGCATGGACGTAATAGGCAAATCGGCCGCGCATGCCCATGCGTCCGCCGTGCCCCTCGACATAGCCGCTGGCACGCAGCCGTTCGGCGAATTCGTCAAAACGGTCGTCGGTCCAGTACGCGATATGCTGCATGCCTTCGCCGAAGTGCTTCAGCGAATCGAGATAGAGCGACGGCGCGTCATTGCGCTGCTGGATCAGCTCGATCTGCACGCCGCCGGAATTGGCAAGCGCGATGGACAGATCCGGCAAGGCCGACGCTTCACCGTAGTAGCGAAATTCAGTCGTGCCCACTTCCTTCTTGTAGAACCACGGCCCGACGCCGAGCACCTCGCTCCAGTGCCGCATCGCCTTTTCGATATCCCGCACGACGTAGCCGACTTGGCATACGCCTCCGAACAGCAAGCTCATCTTGGCTCCATGTCATCGAATATTGGAAACGTTTCCATACAGACACAGTAGCCGATGCGCCGATTCGGCGCAGCATAGCGTTAACCATGATTGCTGCCCGCTCCACGCTCAACGACACTACAATGGAAACGTTTCCACACGCAAGGAAACGCCACCCCCGAACCCCGCATCGCAGAACGGGCGAACACCCTTGGAGACAAGACATGAAGAAGCTCTTTACCACCGCGTTGCTGGCCGTGGCGGCCGCCACCGCGCAGGCGGCCGATCCAACCCCCTATCCCGAGCGCCCGATCCGCATGCTGCTGCCCTTCTCCGCTGGCGGTGGCGGCGATACGCTGGGCCGCTTCCTGGCCGAGCGCTTTGCCGCGCAGCTGAAGCAACCGGTGGTGGTCGAGAACAAGCCTGGCGCGGCCGGCACGATCGGCACTCAGGCGGTGGCGACGGCGACGCCGGACGGCTACACGATCATGATCGGCGGCATGTCGACGCACCCGCTGGCGGCCGCGACCTACGCGAAGCTGCCCTACGATCCGGTGCGCGACTTCCAGAGCCTGGGGACCATCGGCAATTCGTCGATTGTCATGGTCGCGTCGAATTCGTACCCGGCAAGCAATCTGAAAGAGCTGACGGCGCTGGCCCGCAAACAGCAGGCGCCCATTCAATACGCCAGCTGGGGATCGGGCTCGACCGGACATTTCTGCGGCGAGATCCTGAGCCAGAAGGCCGGCATCCCGCTGCAGCACGTGCCCTACAAAGGCACCTCGCAAATCATCACCGATCTGCTCGGCAACCATATCTCCGTGGCGTTCGTCGACATGGTGACCGCGACACCGTTCGTCAAGGAAGGCAAGGTCAAGGCGCTGGCCGTCTGCACCAAGCGATCGCCGAGTCTGCCGAACGTGGCCAGCTACCAGGAGCAAGGCGTCGACTTCGACCGCGAATTGACATGGGCGATGTATGTCCCCGCCAAGACCCCGAAGCCGATCGTCGACAAGCTGTCGACCGTGCTCGAGAAGACGCTGAAGGAACCCGAGGTCGTCAGCAAGCTGCTGTCGCTGGGCATTACGGCCAAATACGTTTCCGGCACCGAGCAGCAAGCGATCAATGCGCGCGATATCCCGATGTGGAAATCGATCGCCAGGCAGGCGCACATGTCGCTCGACTGATGCCTTGCCGCCCCGAATGCGGGCGGTGCCCCTCTTCCATGACATCACCACACGAATCGTCTATGTCTTCCACCCTGAATGAAGCCCGCATCCAGACCGTACGCGACCATATGGCGCTGGAGTGCGTCCACGATTGGGACGCCGTGATCGATACCTTCGCGCATCCGCGCTACGAGATGCACGGCAGTGGCGCGGTATTCGATGGCGAGGCCGAGGTGCGCGGGTATTTCGATTCGTCGCGGGTGCCCTTTCCCGATCTGAAGAACGAGATCATTGCCATTGCGGCCGATGGCGATACCGTGCTGGTCGAATTCTGGCTGCAGGGCACGCATCTTGGCCCGTTGAAAGCCCATGGCAAGACCTACGAGCCGACCGGCCGCACCTTCCGCATCCGGATCGCCGCCACGTTCGAATTCGCGCCGGGCTCGGACAAGATCATCTGCGAACGCCCGTACTCGGCGCCCGATGCCAAGTTGCGCGCGCTTGGTCTTCTGTGAACGGTATCAGCAGAACCACCCCACATCAGAGGAGATTCAAATCATGGCCTTGCCCAAGGTCGTCACGCATCAAGACCGCCTGCTGACGGTGAATATCCATGACGCGGCGGAATTCGCCGGTTCCGAGCCCGGCTCGACGATCATTCCGCTCTTCCTCGACCGCGAGAACGGCGTCTGGGTGCTGTACGGCAAGTTCGAACCGGGCACGACGCTGCCCCCGCACTTCCACACCGGCACCGTCCACTTCTTTACGACGAAAGGCGAATGGAACTACGTCGAATACCCGGACGATCGCCAGACCGCCGGCAGCTATCTGTATGAGCCGGGCGGCTCGGTCCATACCTTTTCCGTTCCGGCGGACGCCAAGGAGGCGGCGGAAGGATTCATGGTGGTCTACGGCGCCAACGTGATTTTCAAGGACGGCGAATATCAAGGCGTGCGCGACGCCGGGGCGATCGAGGACGGCATCCTCAATGCCGCGAAGGCCATGGGCCTTCCGGCGCCGCGCTATATCCGGCCTGGCAAGGGTGCCGTGTTCTCGCGCGATTGACTGGAAACGGACGCGCGAAGCGGGTCTATCCCTTCGCGCACTCCGCCTGAAAGCCCGCACCAGATACCTGCGATCGCCGCAACGCATAAGGCAGCACAGCCAGCACGCCGGCCACCGCCAGCACCGTGCCGACCCACAACGGCGACCGCAGCCCCCAGCCCTGGCTGATGCCCACGCCGCCGAGCCACGAGCCGGACATCAGGCCGATATTGATTACCGCGGTATGCATCGTATTGACCAGCGGCCCCGGCGGCGCGGCGCGCATCACGCGCACCACCATCGCCGGGTTCAGCGACACACCGGTCAGTCCGACCAGCAGCATCGCGATGACCGCAACCATCGGCTGATCCGCATAGACGGCAAACAAGGCCAACGCGCCTGCCAGCACGACCAATCCCCACAGCAGAATGCGCATCGTATGCCGATCGGCGAAGCGGCCGATCATTGCGTTGCCGATCACCGTCGCCAGGCCATACAGGCCCAGCAGCGCGGGAATCGAGGACGGCGAGAAGCCGGACACCTTGGTCAGCACCAGCGCGAAATAGCTGAAGCCGGCAAAGGTCGCGCCGATGATCAGCGCGCTGGTCGTATAGGCGGCCCACAGCTCGCGATTGGCCAGCGAGGCCAGTTCACTGCGCATGCCGTTGGTGCTGGTGGTCAATGTCGCGGGAATCTTCCAACGCACCGCCAGCACACAAAGGCCGGTCAGCACCACCAGCAGCCAGAAGCTCGCTCGCCAGCCCAGGTGCAGGTCGACCAGCGTAGCCAGCGGCAAGCCTGCGACGGTGGCGATCATCAGGCCGCCGATCACGATCGCCGCAGCGCGCCCGCGCACCTCCGGCGCCACCATCTCCGCGCACATCGACAGCACGATGCCGAAGCACGCGGATGCGGCGATGCCGGTCACCGCACGGCCGATCGCCATCACCAGATAATCTTCCGCCATCGCGCAGCCGATCTGCCCGGCCATATATGTGGCCAGCAAACCGAGCAGCGCCGGGCGCAGCGGTACGCGCGCGAGCGCCACGGTCAGCACCGGTCCACCGAGCACCATGCCCGCCGCATAGATCGACACCAGATAGCCGATGCGTTCGACCGGCACGCCAAAGGCCGCGGCCAGCGACGGCATCATGCCGGCCACCATGAATTCCGAGGTGGTCAGGCAAAAGACGGTCAGTCCGAGGATATAGACGGCGAACGGCATGGCCGCCTTCGTGCGAGTCGAGGGGGGTGTAGTGGACACGCTTGTCATTGGTGTTATATCGTTTATTTTTATATCGATCGGTACTAAATTACGATGTAAAAAACCTGCGCGATGCAATTCAGCGATTCGGCAGGTTCAAGGCTTGCCCCAACGGGCCACGGTGCGGATTTTGCCAGCATCGGCGACGGCGGGCATTAACCCTGACAGAGACGTTGTTATGGATGCGCGGCGCCCGGACCGGCTACCAATCGGCGTTCGCTGGTTCCGGGCCTTCATGCGAAGGGAACAACGGCAGCACCTCTTCGGCCAACTCCTGAAGGATCTCGGCGGCGGGACGCGACGAAAACTGGATGCCAAGTGCGGCATGGTTGACGCCAGCCGCTTTCCACTCTTGAAGCAGATCGATCAGGCCCTTGCGGCCGGTCTTCAGGATGAACCCGCCGTTCATCGGTGTGCGCGGATAGTTCGGGTCGTCCACCAGCTCGATCCATTCGTTGGTCATATGGGGCCGGAAACCACCATCGGGAATCAGCGCGCGCCACGCGCGTATTTTTTCGGCAAGCCGTTGCGGACCGGCGCCGGTGTATGTCGGCCCTGGATACGTCAGCCACCCATCCGCGTGTCGACCCACCCATTCCAGAGACTGGCGCGAGCTACCCGTCACGATCAGCGGAATCGCGCCCGACACGGGCTTGGGGAGCAGCTCGACATTCCGCATCTCTCCCAGCGATGAGCGTATGTCGAGCCTTCCTCCTTGCATCAACTGCCGGAAGCAGGCAACCGTCTCGGCAAAACGCGCGCCACGTCCATCATGATCGATGCCGTAGGCCGGAAACTCGACCGGCCGATCGCCGGACGCAATGCCCAGCACCAGCCGGCCACCGGAAAGCTGGTCGATTGTCGTGGCGGCTTTCGCCAGATCGATCGGATGGCGCAAGGTAAAGATCGCGCTTCCGGTCGCGAGCGCGACGCGCCGGGTGCCGGCCGCCAGAAAGGCAAGGTAGGTAAAGGGATCGAACACCTGCCCCGCATCGCCGAAGTTCGGATCGAACAGCGGAACATCGCGAACCCAGACGGCCGCGAAGCCGAGGCGATCGATCCTGGTTACCAGATCGGCCTGGCCGGAAAGGACGGTCATATCCCCTTGATAGAACCGCAAGGGAAGGAAGATCCCGACCGTCAGCGCATCGGGACTGAACATGCGGCGGTAACCCGCATGCATGGCAAACGCCGGCGCGGAAGCGCCGGACATGCCGGCAGCAGGGAGATTTTCGTCGGGGAAAGGATTCAATGTCATTGCGGTTTCCTCATTGGTAAAACAGAGAAAACTCTATGGCGAAACAAGCGCGACGAGAAACGATTTAATCTGGCTCGTGTATATAGATCAGCTAAATTCCACGGCCAACCACCGCCACGATCCATGCCGCGAATCTGTACACATGGCGACCTTGGATAGCACCTCGTTTGCCTTCCTTTGGAAGTCAGCTAGACTAAACACACAAACCCCATATATCGGCGATGCGAGCGATCCGCTTTGCATGCTCGATTTCCCTGAACTCCGACAAGAGAAAACCTCAATACATGGGCTCGGTACTTCCGTTGCTGGCATTGCGCGCCTTCGTCGAAACCGGCCGGCACGGCAGCCTGAAACGGGCGGCCGACGCGATGGGCGTGACGCCCGGCGCGGTCAGCCAGCAATTGAAGCTGTTGCAGGAGCGTACCGGTGTCAGCCTGTTCAGCCGTACACGCTACGGCGTCGAACTGACGCCCGCGGGAGCACAGGTGCATCCGGCCCTGTTGCGGGCGTTCGACCAGATCGAAGCCAGCCTTGCCACGCTGGACGCCATCAATGCGCGCCAGACGTTGACCGTCAGTGCCGTGCCCACCTTCGCCGCATCGTGGCTCGTGCCAAGGCTGGGCACATTTACCGATCGGCACCCGGATATCGAAGTGCGTGTCGAAGCGTCGTCCGCATTGGCCGACTTGCGCCGCGACCGCGTCGACATCGCGATCCGGCATGGCCTGGGCAATTACCCTGGACTGGAAGCGCACTATCTGATGGCACCGGTATTGATTCCGGTCGCCTGTCCGAAATTGCTGGCCGAGGGGCCACCGATCCGTGAAGCGATCGATTGCCTCGACTATCCGTTGCTGCAGGATTCGGACCGGTCCGACTGGCGTCTCTGGCTGAAGGCGCTGGGCGTGGAAAGCGATCCGCGCATCGAGCGCGGCCCCGCCTTCGATGACGATTTCCTGCTGATCCGCGCGGCGGAAGCCGGCCAAGGCATTGCGCTGGTTCGCGATCTCTATGCGCGAGAGGAAATTGCCAGCGGTCGGCTTGCAATTGCGCTGGATCGGCCCTGGCCGACGGAATTCGCGTACTACGCCGTCACCATGCCCAAGGCGGAGGAGAAGCCGGCCATTGCCAGCTTTCTGCGATGGCTGCTGGACGAAGCCAAACGCCAAACGAGCGCCGCGTGACATTCATCGCGAGGCGCTCGTTTGAAGCGACTTACGCCATCGTTTCCCGCTGCCCGTCCAGTTCGGCAAGGATCTCGGCCGTGTGCTGGCCGAGATCGGGAAGCGCAGCATCGCGCGGCCTTCCGTCGTCGATCGTCATGGGCAAGGCCGGCATGCGCAGTGTCCGGTTGCCGGGTGACGGCACGCTGATCACTCGTTCCGGTGTCGTGGCCTGCGCGTATTGGATGGCATCGCGCAGGTCGCGCACCGCGCCGCAGACGACCCCAGCGGCATTGAGCGTTCGGCAAGCTTCCTCGGTGGTCAGCGCCGACAATGCGCCGGCGAGCATCTGGAGCAAGGCCGGTCGATTCGCCACGCGCGCGGCGTTGTCGTGAAAGCGTGGGTCTTGCGCGAGTTCCGGCAGTCCCAGGCATTCGCACAAGCGGGCAAAGTGGTCCTGCAGATAGGCCGAGATCACGATTCTGCCGTCGGCCGTCGGGACCACATCCGCCGCCGGCGCCATCGTCGGCTGGCCGTTGCCGCAGCGTGACGGCGCCGCGTCGAGCAACTGGTACTCGGCCCATTGCTGGCTCAGCGCATCGGCTGCCACGTCGATCAGCGACACCTTGACGTGGGCACCTTGTCCGGTGATGCCACGGCGCGCCAGCGCGGCGAGCACGCCCGTCGCCAGCGTACGGCCGGCCAGCACATCGACGACCGTGAACCCGACGCGTGTCGGATCGGCGTGGGCATCTCCGTTCATGCTCATCATTCCGCTTTCGGCCTGCGCGGCGATATCGAGGCCCGGACGCGCCGCCGCCGGCCCACTGTCGCCGAAGCCGTTGACGGAGCCGTAGACAAGCCGAGGAAGCGGACGCCGAAGCTGCTCGGCGCCAAGCCCGTACTTCTCCATCACGCCCGGACGCGCGTTCTGCAGCACCACATCGGCGCGGCGCACCAGATCCATCGCCACGCCACGATCCTCCGCGCGGCGCAGATCGAGGACGATCGAACGCTTGCCGCGGTTATAAGCGGAAAACATGGGGCCACAGGCATCCGCCTGCCAGCCCGAGCGACGGCTTGCATCGCCGCCCGGAGGCTCGACCTTGATCACGTCGGCGCCCAGATCCGCCATGACCTGTCCTGCCGACG
Organism: Cupriavidus sp. UGS-1; assembly: GCF_021213615.1. NCBI lineage: Bacteria > Pseudomonadati > Pseudomonadota > Betaproteobacteria > Burkholderiales > Burkholderiaceae > Cupriavidus > Cupriavidus sp. UGS-1. Next base: position 142,261 of record NZ_JAJQJF010000013.1, read on the forward strand.
GCGCTGCGATGAACTGGCCGAAATCGACGACGCGCAGACCGGCCAACATGGCCGCATCCACGCCGCTTTTATCGAATGAACTGCTGGATTGCATGCCTTCTCACTCCGGCTTGACGCCGGCGTCCTGTGCAATGCGTTGCCATGCCACCGTATCGTCGGCGACCACTTTCCGGAACTGCGCCGGCGTCAGGGCTGGAGCGACAGGGAGGTTCAGCGCGGTCAGGCGGTCGCGAAACGCCGGCGTCGCGATGGCGCGCACCACCTCCTTGTTCAACCGCTCCACCAGCGCCCCGGATGTGCCCGCCGGCGCGAACATGCCGTACCAGCTGGTGGTCGGGAACGGATAGCCTTGCTCTCCCATGGTCCGCACATTCGGGAACTGCGGCAATCGACTGGAGCCGCTGACGGCGATCGGCACTAGCCGGCCGGCTTTGACGAGGCCAATCTGCGAGCTGACGTCGACCCAGCCGACGGGCAACAGACCGCTCTGGACGTCCGTCGCCACGGCGGCGGTGCCTTTGTACGATGCGTGAACCATGGCGAGATTCGCCTTCTTCAGAAAGCTCTCCATGGTCAGGTGCCCACCCGATCCCATGCCCCACGATCCGTAGCTGAGTTGGCCCGGGCGCTGCCTGGCGTAGGCCACGAGCTCCTTCAGGTTGTGGACCGGCACCTTGGGGGAGGCGACCATCAGGTTGCCGAAGCTGCCGATCTGCGCAATCGGTTCGAAACGCTTGAGCGGATCGGGCGCTCGCGTGTAAAGCGCAGGGTTGACGACCATCGCGCCGGCATAGGTAAGCAGCAATGTGTAGCCGTCCGGGTTCGCGGCGGACACGGTTTCGCTGGCAATCAAGCCGTTCGCGCCGGGCTTGTTCTCGACCACGAACGGCTTGCCGAACACCGAGCCGAGTTGCTCGGCAAGAAGCCGCGCGAGCGTATCCGTACCGCCGCCGGCCGCACTGGCGACGACCAGCTTGACCGGGCGGTTCGGCCAGCCTTCGTTATCCTGGGCAAACGCCATCGATGAAGCGATCGATGAAGCCGTCAGTGCCAGCATGGCGGCCAGCCATTGCCTGCGCGTGTTCATGGTTTGTCTCCCTTTATCTGCCGATATTCGCGGTGCTTCCTGCTGGCGGGATCGGCGTGCTCGAATGCCGGTGTTCTCGCGTTCGAGACATTCCGGCGTTGACGTCAATCCAGCGCGGGGAACAGCACGTGCAAACTAACGCGGGGGGCTTCATACATGCCACGCATGTTTCGCTATCTTGAACAACGACAGCGTCCCGGCGTTGAAGCGTCCGGCGAAAAAAAAAGCGGCGCCGGCGGGTATTCACCCCGCCGGCGCCGCCGGATGTCGCCGTTTCGGCGCGCCTTACTTCGCCGTCGGCATCGCGAACTCCGCGCCCTTGCCGATGCTCTGCGGCCAGCGCTGCATCACGGACTTCTGCTTGGTGTAGAAGCGCACGCCCTCTTCGCCATAGGCGTGGGTATCGCCGAACAGGCTGCGCTTCCAGCCGCCGAAGCCGTGCCAGGCCATTGGCACGGGGATCGGCACGTTGATGCCGACCATGCCGACCTGGATCCGGCGCGCGAATTCGCGGGCGATGCCGCCATCGCTGGTGTAGCACGCCACGCCGTTGCCGAACTCATGCGCGTTGATCAGCTCGACCGCCGCGGCAAAGTCCTTGACGCGGACGCAGGCCAGCACCGGGCCGAAGATTTCCTCGCGATAGATGCGCATTTGCGGCGTGACGTTGTCGAACAGCGTGGCGCCGGTGAAGAAACCGCCTTCATGGCCCGGCACGCGATGGTTGCGGCCATCGAGCACCAGCGTCGCGCCCTCTTCCACGCCCAGGCCGATATAGCCTTCGATCCGTTCCAGCGCCTGCCGTGTGACCACGGGACCCATTTCGGCTTCCGGGTTCATGCCGTTGTCGATCTTCAGCGCGCGGGCGCGTTCGGCCAGCTTGGGAATCAGGCGATCGGCGGTATCGCCGACCAGCACCGCGACCGACACCGCCATGCAGCGCTCGCCGGCCGAGCCGTAGGCCGCGCCGATCAGCGCGTCGATGGCCATTTCAGGATCGGCATCGGGCATCACCACCAGATGATTCTTGGCGCCGCCCAGTGCCTGCACGCGCTTGCCGAATTGCGCGGCGCGCTCGCTGATCGCCCGCGCGATCGGCGTCGAGCCGACGAAGCTGACGGCCTTCACTTCCGGATGGGCGATCAGCGCGTCGACCACCACCTTGTCGCCCTGCACGACGTTGAACACGCCGGCCGGCAAACCCGCCTCGGCCAGCAGATCGGCCATGAACAGGCTCGCGCTCGGATCGCGCTCGCTGGGCTTCAGCACAAAGGTATTGCCCGCCGCGATTGCCACCGGGAACATCCAGCACGGCACCATGCACGGGAAGTTGAACGGCGTGATACCGGTCACCACGCCCAGCGGCTGGCGCATGGTCCAGTTGTCGATGCCCGTGCTGACCTGGTCGGTGTAGTCGCCCTTGAGCAGTTGCGGAATGCCGCAGGCGAACTCGATCACGTCGATGCCGCGCATGACTTCGCCCTGCGCGTCGGAGAAGACCTTGCCGTGCTCGGCGGTGATGATCGCCGCCAGCGTGTCGCGATGCTGGTTCATCAGCTGCAGGAAGCGCTGCATCACGCGGGCGCGGCGGATCGGCGGCGTGTCGGCCCAGGCCGGGAACGCAGCGGCGGCCGCGGCGACGGCCGCGTCGACATCGGCGACTTCACCGAGCAGGACCTTGCGCGGGGCTTCACCGGTGGCCGGATTAAACACGTCCTGCCGGCGTTGGCTGCTGCCGCTCGTACGCTGGCCGCCGATGTAGTGGCCGACGTCGGCACGGTCGGTATAGGCATGCGCTTGGGTCATCTCGGGCTCCTTGGTTCTGGGATTCAGTTCCGGGATTCAGTTCCGGAATCAGTTCTGGAATCGGTGGAATGGGCCCAGTGTAGGCGTCGCTCCCCGGCCCATTCAATAGCGCCACGCTTGACTCACTGTTCAATGAACTAAACAATCGCCCGATGGACAAGCAAAAGATCGAATCGCTGTGGGTGCATCTGCATTCGCTGGTCGTGCTCGGCGACGTCGGCAGCTATACCGCTGCTGCAACGCAGCTCGGCATCAGCAAGGGCGCGATGAGCCAGCGCATTGCGGAACTCGAGCGCGCGGCGGGCATCCCGTTGGTGCAGCGCACCACGCGCAGTGTCCGGCTGACCGAGGCAGGCCAGCGGCTGGTGGACGCGACGCGGGTACCGTTCGAGTCGATCGAACGCAGCTTCGGCGACGTCAAGGACATGGGCGGCGAGCCGCGCGGCCTGGTGCGGATGACGGCGCCGGTCGCGCTGGGCCGCCAGCAGATCGTGCCGCGGCTGCCGCCATTTCTGGCGATGTATCCGCAGATCCGCGTCGAACTGGAACTGTCGGACAGCTTCGCCTCGCTGGCGCGCGAAGGGTTCGACCTGGCGGTACGCCACGCCTCGCGGGCACCCGACACGCATATCGCCTGGACGCTGTGCCGCACTGGTACCGTCCTGGTGGCGACGCGCGCCTATCTGCGGCGCCACGGCACGCCCGCGTCGCCGTCCGACCTGACGGCGCACAACTGCCTGCACTACTTCCGCCGCGGCGAGCAGCCGACCTGGAGCTTCGAGCCGGTCCGAGGCGGTGCGGCCCGGCAGAGCGTCGGCATCCGGGGGAATTTCGCGGCGGACAACAGCGAGGCGCTGCGCGATGCGGCGCTGGGCGGCCTCGGCATCGCGCTGGTGCCGGATTTCACCGCGCAGGCCGATCTGAATGCGGGCAAGCTGGTCCGCGTGCTGCCCGGCTGGCGGCCTTCGGGGGCCTTTGGCGATGCGATCTATGCGATCCGCCCATATAGCCCGCTGCTGCCGCGGCCGGTGCGGCTATTGGTGGACTATCTGCGCGAAGCGTTGAAGGAAGGATTCGAGGCGCAGTAAGCCGCGGGCTGTTTAGTCCTGACGACGACCCTTTGCACAACGCGGCTATGTCGGCACAAATGATAATGAAAACGATTATCATTATGTGCTTTCAATATGACATTGCCGCACTGTGTCTCCGCTCCTTCTTCCCCGCCGCCTCCCTTCTCCAGGAACCTCGGCCCGCCACGCCGCGCCGTCCTGCCCATACCGCCCACGCCGAATCCGGCCGAATCTGCTGGCCATGGCGGTTGCCGGCACCCTGCCGCTGACGGCCCTGGCGCAAGCGCAGTCCAACACCGCCGACGAAGCCGCCCAATCTGCCGAAACGCTACCCCAGGTGACCGTCCGCGCGGAGTCGGCCCCTGACCAGCCGCCCCCTGCCTATGCCGGCGGCCAGGTTGCGCGCGGTGGCCGGCTCGGCATCCTCGGCAACCAGGACATGATGGACGTGCCGTTCAGCATCACCGCGTACACGGCCGAAGCGATCCAGAACCAGCAGGCGCGCAGCGTCGCCGATGTCCTCGCCAACGATCCAGGCGTACGCAGCAGTCTGGGATTCGGCAATTTCTCCGAGACCTTCGTGGTCCGCGGCTTCCAATTGAACGGCGACGACATCGGCTACAACGGCCTGTATGGCATCGCCCCGCGCCAGCTCGTGGCGGTCGAGGGTCTTGATCGGGTCGAGGTGTTCCGCGGCGCCAGCGCGTTCCTGAACGGCGTCACGCCGACCGGTTCGGGCATCGGCGGCGGCATCAATCTGGTGCCGAAATTCGCGCCATACCAGCCGCTGACCCAGGCCACCATCGATTACACCAGCCAGGGCCAGGCCGGCGGCCATGTCGATATCGGCCGCCGCTTCGGCGAGGACCAGCGCTGGGGCGTGCGCATCAACGCGCTGGCGCGCGGCGGTGAAACCGCCATCGACGACGAGCGCCGCCAGCAGCGGCTGTTCACCGCGGGGATCGATTACCAGGGCGACAAGCTGCGCGTGTCGGCCGACTTCGGCTACCAGAAGCAGACCATTCGCCAGGGGCGGCCCATGGTGTCGCTGACCGGGACCACGCTGCCCGCGGTGCCATCGGCAAGCGCCAACTTCGCGCAGGCATGGACCGATTCGATGCTGGAGGACACCTACGGGACCCTGCGCGCCGAATATGAGGTGGCGCCGGACTGGACCACCTATCTCGCGGTCGGCGCCCACCACACCAACGAGTTCGGCAACTATTCGTCGCTGACGGTGGACGGCAGCGGCGCCGGTACCGCTGCCCGGCTGACGGTACCGTACAAGTCCAACACCACGGCCGAGGAAGTGGGCGTGCGCGGCACCTTCCATACCGGGCCGATCAAGCATCGCGTCAACCTGGCGTGGTCCGGCATGCAGACGGTCAAGCGCACCGCTTACGAGATGACGGGCCGGTTCGCTACGGATCTGTACGACCCGGTGCAGACGCCGAGACCGGCGACGACGCTGATCGGCGGCGACATGGCACACCCGGGTGTCACCGGCAGGACCAACCTGAGCGGGTTCGCGATTTCGGACACGCTGTCCTTCCTCGACGATCGCGTGCTGCTGACCGCGGGCGTGCGGCAGCAGAACCTGAGCGTGCGTGGCTACAGCTATACGGGCGTGCAGCAATCGAATTACGACGACTCGGCCACGTCGCCGGCCTTCGGCCTGGTGGTCAAGCCGGTGCGCAATGTTTCGCTGTATGCGAACTACATCCAGGGCCTGGCGCAGGGACCGACCGCGCCCAACACCGCCGTGAACCGCGGCGAAGTGTTCCCGCCGATCAAGTCCAAGCAGGTCGAGGCTGGCGTCAAGTGGGACGCAGGCAAGTTCGGCACCACGCTCGCCGTCTATCAGATCGAGCAACCGTCCGGCATCCTGCAGGGCAATGTCTATTCGATGGCCGGAGAACAGCGCAATCGTGGCATCGAACTGAGCGGGTTCGGCGAGCCGCTGCCTGGCGTACGTCTGCTCGCCGGCGTTGCCTATATCGACGCCAGGCTGGACCGTACCGCCTCACCGGCGACCGACGGCAACAAGGCCGTCGGCGTACCGAACTACACGCTCAATGTCGGCGCGGAATGGGACATCCCCGGCGTGCCCGGCTTCACGGTCTCGGGCCGCTATCTGCAGACGGGACGCCAGTATCTCGACGTGGCGAACCGGGTCAGCCTGCCGTCGTGGCGCCGCTTCGATCTGGGCGCCCGCTACACCTTCAAGGCGGCGCAGCAGCGCTACACGCTGCGCGCCGGCATCGACAACGTGGCCGGCAAGGCGTACTGGGCGTCCGCATACGGCGGCTATCTGACGATGGGTGCGCCGCGCACGTTCAAGGTTGCGATGACGGTGGATTTCTAGGAGAGGCAGAGCGGCTGCGGTGGAACGTCGGCTTGGCCTGGCATGGCCTGCCCGCGGATCAGCCGGCCAGCCTTTCGGCCTCGGCCAGCATTCCATCGAGAATGCAGTCGGCCAGCGGTTCCGGGAAGCGCTTCGGCAGCGCTTCCCGTATCGCCTGTGCCACCCGCGGTGCGCGTTCGACCAGATCGTCGACCACGTACCGAGCGGGGCGTCCGTCCGGCGTGATCACACCATGCCGCTCGCCGACAGCGACCCAATGGCGGCGCTGGATTTCCCGCATCTGGTAATGCGCATTGCGCGTTCGAACGGCCATCGCCATCTTGACCCGGAACGGCGACAGCTTGCCGGGCGTCTCCCCGATGATCGGGTATGCGGAGAGCACGTCGTAGAGTGGCGTCAGCTGATACCGGCCCTCCGGGCGCAGGAACAGACTGAAGTTCTTCGCGTGGCCATCGGTGGCCCGCAGCATCCAGAACAGGACCTGTGCCTGGAAGAACGTTCGGCGGTCCTCGTCGCGCGTCGTGGACCCCGCCAGCGTTTCCATGATGCTGTCGATACCGGGTCCGCCATCGGCTTCGTACTTGCTCGCCGGCGGCACGCCCTTGGCCTGGCACATGTCCTCCTGCGGCAGCCGGACGAGGCGACGATCGCCGTCCGGACTTTGCCACCACATGCGGTCGAACCGCTGCACGCTGAGCGCCTTCAGGTCCTCGAACTGCACCGGTTCGCAGTGCGCGACCGGCAGACCGAACTCGCGCAGGATCAGCGAGCACAGCCACTCGTTCTCTACTGATTCCGTCATGTTCAGCTTCAGCCCGCCGACGAGGCCAAGCGGCAGCTTCAGGATGTGGGTGGTCGGCGTCTGCCCGTGCGGCAGGCACCAGGCGCCGTTGTCGTACAGCAGCGCGGTCTTTTCCTGGGCACCGGCGATCGAGATGCGGAACTCGTCCTGCTCGTCCACGAAGCCCGGCGGCGCGGATCGCAGCGTGCCGCGCAGCACCTGCGCGACCTGAGCCTCGGTCAGCGGTTCCGCCTCGACCGGCTGCACACCTTCAGGCACGGTCCCGTCCGGCAATAGCTGCAGCGCGCCCACGCAATCGCGGCCGATTTCGGCGAGCAGGTCGAAGGCATCGGTCGAACCGGTGCGATACCGCCGCGCGATGCGCTCGCGAATCTCCCGGGTATCCGGCAACAGGTTGTCGAAGTAGGCCCGCACCTTGTCTCCACGATGCGGCGCATTGCCCGGCGTGAAAGGCAGCGACAGGGACAAGGGCCGCCCGGCTTCAGAGGACACCCACTCCGGCGCGTACTGCAGCACATCGCCGGCACGCGGGCTGAAATGCCAGGTGCCGACGAATGCGCCGTTCATCCAAAGCGTCAGCGTGCGGGTGTGGGATCGCCGTCCCATGATCACCAGACCTGCGGGCTGGAGGATGCGGTCTTACGCGGTTGGGGAGCCGGCTTGTGCAGCACGAGTTCGACGCCGAGAACGCTGAGCACGCGCATCAGCTTGTCGACGCTGACCCGTGCCGGATTACGTTCCAGCGCGGACAAGGTCTGTTGGCTGACCCCCATCCGCAACGCCGCCTCCGCCTGCGTCAGGCCCGCCTCCTTGCGAAAGGCCTGGAGCAGTTGCGGCAATTGCTCCGCGGTGCGGACGGTGAAGTTGCTCATACATTCCCTCGAGGCTGTGTGCATTTACAGCGAATTCGTTGTATTTTGCATTTACTTCGTATCTTATGTACTTCCAGATTACTCGTCATCCCCAGTAAAACAAGAATACAACGCATCACGAGTAAAAAACCCGAGCAACCCTCCATTGGGGACCCGTTCACAACATTTTTCTTGCATCCCCGTTGATACTGTATATCCTTACAGTACCTGTACAAACATACAGTTGCGGGAGTGCCCATGGAAGACCTGATCCGGATTCAGAACGAATACGACCGTCTTGTCCTTCGGTGGCTGCGCCAACAGGTCGGTGACGACGCGGTGCGGCTGGCTGCCAGGCGCCTGAACGGCGAATCGAAGCCCTATGTCTCCGAAGTCTGCCGTGCGCTGGACATCCGTCCGCCGGCACGCAGCGCCTTCCGCATGGAAGCGGCCCGGACCAATCGGGCTGTCGGCGAGCGGTATCTGGCGCGTATCCGGCAGATCCTGTCCGGTTCATCGGCCGAGGGCCACCGCGCCGCGGACACGGCCTCCCGCCACCGCCAGGCGCCCGCGCAACCGGCCCTGCCCTTCGGACAGGGTTTCGCCTTCGGCGGCGGACTGACCGTGCGCGAGCCGACGGCGAGCGCACGATGAATGTGATGACAGTGATTGAAGATGCAGCAAGGCTCAGACTCAGACGTCCCCCTGAACCCGGAAAAGACGAGGTTGCGTTTGCACTTCGGTGCGGCGCTGCGGGCGGCGCGCACTGCCAGAGGCCTGTCGCAGGGCGCGTTCGGCACCGTGTCGAGCCGCACCTATGTCAGCAGCCTGGAGCGCGGGCAGAAGAGTCCGACGCTGGACAAGGTGGCGCAGATCGCCAGCGTCCTTGAGCTGCATCCTCTGACGCTGCACGCGTACACCTTTCTGCGCGATCCCACGCCGGAGGAGCGCGTGATGCTGTTGCGGACGATTCGGGCCGAGTTGCGTCAGTTGCTCGAGCATGAGGCGGCGAAGCGGAACCGCTAGGGGATCGCCAAGGCTGCGAAGTTCTGCGCAATTTCGCTGCGCGGCGACGCAGACCGCAGCCCACTTCGTCAGGCCGGTTCCGCCTCGTTGTCGGCAATCTGGAACTTGCGCATCTTCTCCCACAGCACCTTGCGGCTGATGCCAAGGCTGGCGGCGGTGTCCTGGCGACGCCAGCCATTGGCATCGAGGGCGGCGATGATGCGGCGGCGTTCTTCGACCTCGGTACGCCAGTCGACGCCGCGATCGTTGCCCTCGAACGCGCCCGGGCGCAGCGTGCGGAACAACGGGCGGATGCGATCCTGGTCCCACAGGCCGTCGTGCTGGACGACGATCGCGACGCGCTCGGCCAGATTGCGCAGCTCGCGTACGTTGCCAGCGAAGTAAGCGGTACCGACCGCGCCCTTGAGCCAATCCGGCATCGGCGGCAGCGCGTCGTAGCCTGACCGGCCGAGTATCTGCCGCAGGAAGGCCTCGAGCAGTCCAACCTTGTCGGCGGCGCCGCGCTCCTCCAGGCTGGGAATCCGCAGTTCGATCACGGCCAGCCGGAAATACAGGTCCGCGCGGAACTTGCCCTGCCCCACCGCCTCGCGCAGGTCCTTGTTGGTGGCCGCAACAAGGCGGAAATTGAGCTTGACCGGCAGCGTCGAGCCGAGCCGCGTGACGACGTTCTCCTCGAGCACGCGCAGCAGCTTGACCTGCTGGAACAGCGGCAGATCGGCGATTTCGTCGAGGAACAGCGTGCCGCCGTTGGCCTGCTCAAAGTAGCCGCGGTGCGCGTACATCGCGCCGGTGAACGCGCCCTTGGCGTGGCCGAAGAACTGCGATTCGAACAGTCCATCGGGAATCGCGCCGCAGTTGACGGCGACGAACGGTCCCTTGCCATAGAGGCTGTGCCGCTCGTGGAACAGCCGCGCGATCCGTTCCTTGCCGGCACCGGTCTCGCCATACAGCATCACGTTGCTGTCGAAGTCCGCATAGGTATCGACGTGCGACATCAACTGCTGCATCGCCGGCGAGCCGGCCACCAGTTCGGCGATGTCCGGCTGCACCTCACTGGCCGCCAGCAGTTGCGGCAGCAGCTTGCCGAGCTGGGCGCGCAGGTCGGCGCCGGTGAAATCGTCGGACAGGATGTGCGCGTACTCCGGCGGGAAGCGGCCGGGGTCATTGTCTCTCGTCGGCGCGGCTACCCAGATCACAGGCATGCCGTGCACCGCCTCCCAATCGAGCGCGGTGAACTTGGCCGCGCCGATCACCGACACGCTGATGATCGCGACCGACAGTTTCAGGCGGGGCTCGGTCGGCAGGCCTTCGAGGCCACCGGCGCGGATCACTTCGGCGCCGAGCGGCGCGAGAAAGCGGGCTACGCGGTCGGCAAATTCGTATTTGCCTTCCCATACGTAGACTTCGAGATTTTCGTAGGCCCAGCGGTCTGTTTTCATGGCGATGCTGCAATGGCCGCACGGCGGCTGGTCGTATTCATGTCGCGGTTCTCGCGGGTCAATAGACGAGTCTGGTGTTGTCGCAATCGACGTCGTGAACCCAGAGGTCTGCGTTGCTTAACTGGATGCCGAGGGCGGCGAGCAGGCCGTCGAGGGTGGGGCCGAGCACGCCGAAGATCACGGAACTCAGGGCGCTGACGATGCCGCCGAGTTTGAGTTCGGTCGTCAGCGGAATGCCGAGCAGGCTGACCGTCACTTTGAGGTCGAGGTTTCGCGCCAGATCCTCGACCAGCGCGGCAAGCTGGCCACGAGAGCTGACCTCCTGATGATCGCCGGGCGCGAGCACCGAGGTAATACTGTTTCCCGGCACCGTTTGCTGCCTCGGGCTGGCCATGACGGCAACGTGTGCCACCCCCAGAGGAACGTTGGCCAGTTCCACGTCGGAATTGGCGCATTGGCCCAGGTCGTTTTTGCGCGCAAGGCAGATGCTGGACACCGTCGTCACGGTGTTGAGCGTTGCCCGTCGATCCGCGGGTGCCGCGGCACATCGCAGTCCGGTCAGCGCGGATTGCGCAGTTGCAAGTTGCACGCGCAGTGGCAGAACCAATGTCGGTGTGAGTGCCGACAGCACGCGACTATCGACCAGGTTCGCTCCAAGTTGCAACTGAATACCGAGGTCCATCTGCGACGTCCTCGCAGTCGTCTCCCACCCCATCGGATCCGTCGTGGAGGGCCGCACCGGCCCTACCGCCATGCGCGGCGGCTCGACGATCCGCAGCGCCAGTTGCGAGCCTGGCAGCAGAGGCACCGCGCCAGCCAGATCCACCGCTGCGCCCCTGTTCGCCACCTGCGCCGCCAGCATCAACAGCTCAGCCACATTCAGCCCAACGTCCGCCGCCGACGACATCGCCGGAGCCAGCACGCCGAGGTCGAGTACGCGTCCGACATTGAGCCCCGCCGCCAGCGCCCTGGCATCGATGATCGCCGGCATCCCGCCCAGCATTGCGTTGAGCAGCGACTCCTTGTTTGCCGCGCCGAGCACCAGGGCATAGAACTCGGACAGCGACAGGCCGGCGTTCAGCAATTCGTCGACCGTGCCAACACCGGCCTTCAATCGCAGCTGGTCGAGCGTGACCGTCGTATTGACCAGCCCCTGCCAATCCGATGCCGACAGGCTGATGGTATTGCCGAGCAACAGCGCCAGCGCGCTTCTCGAGGACTCGAAGTTCAGCAGACCGCTGCCGACCGAGAACGCCGCCACAGGGGGACTGGCATTGCCGATCGCCTCGGCACGCAGGCGCCGCCCTTCACCGCCTGGTATCCCGAACAGGATCGGCACGGTCTTCGAGACGACGACCCGCACGGCGTTCGGCGACATTCGGGCCGGATCGTAGCTGCCGCGAAAATGGCGGCCGCCAGCGGCCGCTGCCGCATCGTTCGGGTCCCAGACGCCGGCGCATACCGCCATGCCGTCTTCGCCGCCGGGGCTGGCGCCGCAGTCTTCGCGCGCCGCACCGCTGAAGCCGTTCTGGGTCCCGGACGCCTGCGCTGCCGCCAGCGCCCGTTCGGTCATCACCGCGTTGCTATCGGCGCGCCGCAATTGCTGGGCAGCGGCCAGCGCCGCCATGTCGGCAACGGACTGCAATTGCCGCTGCCGATAGAAGACATGTCCGACGTCGATGGACACCAGCGCGGCCATGCCGATGGTGGCGAGCAACACCACCATCAGGATGCTGACCGCACCGCGCGCTTGCGCGCGTGTCCGGTGTGTCCGCCTACGCCAAGCCATCGTCATTACTTCGAGGGCGTCAATCCAGGCAGGCTGACATTGCCGCCGCCGCTCGACTGCCCGACGAAGCGCTCGGGAATCGGATGCTCGAAGCTCTTCAGATAACGGGCATGCGCGAGCGCGGCCTGCTCGCCGGGCATCTGCAGCGTGGCGCCGGCCTGGCTGCCGTCGCGCTGGATCGCCAGCAAGCTGCGCGTGTCGGTACCGATCGCGCCGTTCGCGGGCTTCCGGGCCTGTGTGGGTGTACTCGCATTCGTGTTGGCCGGGGCCGTGGTCTGCGCGCCAGCAACGGGCATCCAGCTCGCGGCGCACAAGGCGACCGCGGCCGTACTGGCGATGCGCAATAGCCGCGGCGGTCTAATGAAGTTCATGCCTTCTCCTGTTGCTGTTCCGCCTGGAGGCGATCGGGGATCGTCCAGCGCTCGTCATGGCGCGCTGCTCGTGTTCGTTGCCGCGGCCTCGCCGGGCTGCGCGGCGGTCGTCAGCGCGACGCGCTGGGGCTTGGGTCGCGTGCCGTTGGTACGCGACGCCGCGCGCTCCTGCCGCGCTGCCTCGCGTGCAATGCGGTCCGCCTCCTGGGCGATCGCCTTGCGGGTCGATGCCGACATCGAGGCACGCTCCATCAACGCCGTCGCCTGCTCGCGCTGTCGGGTCGCCAGCATCCACACCGCGGCGTTGCTGACGATGCGAGGATTGGCGCCATCGAGCTGCAGGGCCTGCATTACCGGCACGCGGGCCTGCTGCAACTGACCTGCGCGCATCAGCGCATAGCCGAGATCGCTGGCCACCAGCGCATTGGTCGGATCGCGCGACAACGATGCCTCCAGCTGCGTCACCGCTTCACCGAAATCGCCGCTGCGGCCGGCCAGCAGGCCGAGGCCGTGATAGGCCCGGGCGGCGTAACTGCTGCCGAGCAGGTTCCGGTAGGCGATGGCGGCGGCTTCGTCCTGTTCGGTTTCGCGCAGCGCATCGGCGCGCAGCATCGCCACGTCGGCGCTGTCGCCGAAGCGCTGCTGGTAGGCATCGAGATGCGCGAGCGAGGCGTAGTACAGCCCTTGCTGCTGCATCCGCTCGATCAGGCCGCGGTACACCGCGCGATCGTCGTACTGCTCCTGCGCCTGCTTGTCCTGCAGTTTGGACAGCGCGATCTGCGCGTCGGCCTGCTTGCTCATCAGCGCGGCCGGATCGCCGGTGGCGCAGCCAGCGGCGAGCCAGCCGGCGCCGGCGATCGTTGCCGCAGTCATTGCCTGGCGCCACTTATTCCTAGCCGGCGCCCGCAGAAGGCCCCCCTCTCCCGCCCGCGGGAGAGGGGTCGGGGGAGAGGGAACGGGGGCCGCATCGCAACCGTCGGAAGCATGACGAGCGCCCTTGCCCTCTCCCCCTGCCCCTCTCCCGCAAGCGGGAGAGGGGAGAAAACATGCTGCCGAGCGGATTTCCCGAATAAAGCCCTTCATTGCACATCTCCCGCAAACTTCGCCAGCATCCGAATCACCCCGAGAAACCCCGGCCCCGCGGTCACGATCAGCAGTACCGGCAGCAGGCTGACCACCATCACGCCGGTCATCTTGACGGTCAGGCGGCCGACCTGTTCTTTCAGGCGCATCTTGCGGGCCTCCTGCAGCCGCAAGCCGAACAGCTTCAGCGGCTCCTGCACCGCGCCGCCGAAGCGATCCACCTGGTTCAGCAGCATGATCAGATTGCGCAGGTCCTCGCTCTCGAACAGCTTGCCGATCCGTTGCAGCGTCTGCTCGCGTGAACGGCCGGAGGCGAATTGATCGTTGGCGCGCTTCAGTTCGGGCCCCAGCACGGGCAGCATGCTGCCGAACTCGGTGACGATCAGTTGCAGGCTCTGGTCGATCGACATGCCAACGCCTTGCAGCAGCCGCAGCATGTCGACCAGCACCGGCAGTTCGTCGTCAAGCTGGCGCATCCGGCTGGCGGCGCGCCGGCGCAGCACCGACTTGAACGCGAGAAAGGACACCGCAAAGCCGCCGAACGCGGTAAACACCGCGCCCTGCAGCGATTCGGGCAACCGCCACAGCATCAGCACCACGGCGATCAGCAGCGGCACGCACAGACGCAGCCCGCCGAACATGGCGCGCGCCTTCGGGCCATACCAGCCACATTGCTCCAGCAAGCGGATCTCCTCGGGGCCGACGATGGCCTTGCCGAGCGGACTGGCGAGCCAGCGTTCGTCGAAGCGGCCACCGAGCTGGGCGCCAATACGCGCCCGCGCACCGTTCGGGCCGGTTCCGGCTGCAGCGCCGGGAACCGACGTGGCCCCGATCGCGCCGGGGGCGGTGGCCGGGACGTTCACGGCGGCCGGCATGGCACCCTGACGCCCCGCAACTGGCGCCGCGCCAGCCGATGCGGGCGAGGCCGGCTCGCCGGAAGCGGCCGCCGCATCTCGGCCCGCCGTCGCCCCCTGCCGCGCCAGCGCGGCGTCCAGCGTGCGCGCTGCGCGCCAGCGCAGCCACCACTGCTGCAATAGCGGCAGCGCGAGCGCCGCCACGCCGAGCGCGGCGATCAGCAGGCTGAGGGCGATCAAGCTGTCACGATTCATCACGCCGCCCCTATACCGAACGCGCCAGCCGATACAGCAGCAGCGCGCCGACGATCTCCAGCCCGAACGCCGCCATCAGCAGCAGGCGGCCCGACGGATCGTTCCACATCATCAGCAGGTAGCCGGCGTTGAAGACGAACATCAAGCCGGCCACGACCACCGGCAGCAAACCCAGGATCCACGCCGACATCCGCGTTTCCGCCGACAGCGCCGACAGCTCGCGCTGCGCCTGCTCGCGGTCGCGCATATACGCGGCGGTACGCTCCATCACGATGTCGGCCCGGCCGCCGTAGCGCGTGGCGAGCCTGAGCACCGAAGCGAGCAGGATCAGTTCGTCGAAGCGATAGCTGCGCGCGACCTGCATCACCGCCTGGTCCAGCTCCTTGCCGGCGCGCTGCAGATGGACGGCCTGCACCAGGCATTGGCGCAGCGGCAGTTCGGTATTGCCGATCGCATGCTGGAACGCCGCCGGCACCGCGCTGCCGATCGTCATCAGCCGCACCACGCCGTCGAGAAATCCAGGCAGCTGCTCGCACAGGCGTTGATGAAAACGCGTGGTCCGGCGCCACAACAGGCATGCGCAGATCGCGAGGCAGACCACCGCCATCGCGGCAGCCGCCACCAGGCCGCCGCCGATCAGGGCCGCGGCGCACAGCAGCAGCGGCGGGCCGCCCCACAGCAGATGGGTCCGGCGCGTCGGCTCGAGGTCCGCCCGCCGAAGCAGATCGGCCCAGCGCCGCTTCAGGTCGCGCGCGCCGGTGACCGGCGGCAGCTCGGCCGCGGACGCATAGCGCGAACGCACCTGCTCGGTCTGCGCCTGTACGAAGGCGCGCGCGGCCTCGCGCTCGGCGCGCGTGCCGGCCTGCGCGAGCAGCAGCAGGCCCGCGCCGAGCAGCAGCAAGGCAATCGCGGCGAGGGCCAGGCCGGCGCTAGACATCGAAGCGTCCCAACGGATCGTCCATGCCAAAACCGGCCTGGCGCATCCGCGCCAGCTTCGGCGAGTGCGGCAGGATGCCGAGCGACTGCCAGCGGTCGACCTCGACGCCATCGGGCCCAATATACGGGTCGTGCCGATACAACTCCTGCGTGGTGACGATGTTGTCGCCCATGCCGGTCACTTCGGTGATCGACAGGATGCGGCGCTTGCCATTCGACAGCCGCCCGATCTGCACGATGAAGTCGATCGCATTGGCGATCTGCCGGCGCAGGCTGACCTCGCTGCCCTGGAAGCCCGCGAAGCCGGCCAGCATCTCGAGCCGGTACAGGCATTCGCGCGGGCTGCTCGCGTGGATCCTGCCCATCGAGCCGTCGTGACCGGTGCTCATCGCCTGCAGCATCTCCAGCACCTCGCCGCCGCGCACTTCGCCGACGATGATCCGGTCCGGCCGCATGCGCAAGCTGTTGCGCAGCAGGTCGCGAATCGACACCACGCCGGTGCCCTCGAACCCGCCGGGCCGGCTTTCGAGGCGAACCACGTGCGGGTGGTTCAGCGCGAGTTCGGCTGTGTCCTCGATGGTGATCACGCGCTCGCTATCCGGCACGAAGATCGCCAGCGCATTGAGCAGCGAAGTCTTGCCCGAGCTGGTGCCGCCGCTGACCAGGATATTGCAGCGGGCCTTGACCGCGGCCTCGAGCAGATCGCCGATCTCCTGGTTCATGGTGCCGAGCCCAAGCAGCGCCTCCGGCGTCAGCGGATCCTTGCGGAACTTGCGGATCGACACCACCGGGCCCTGCAGCGCCAGCGGCGGGATCACGACGTTGATGCGGCCGCCGTCGGGCAGCCGGGCGTCGACCATCGGATTCGACTCGTCGAGCCGCCGGCCGATCGGCGCGAGGATCCGGCGCACGATGCGCAGCAGATGGCCGGCATCGGCAAAGCGCACCGGAATGCGTTCGAGCATGCCGTGGCGCGACACATAGACGTCGAGATGGCCATTGACCAGGATGTCCTCGACCGCGGGATCGTTCAGCAGATCCTCGATCGGACCGAAGCCGGCCAGCTCCTTGGTCAGCGCCTCGGCAATCTGATGCAGCTCGGCCTCGTTGATCGGAATCCGGCGCAGCCGCGTGAAGCTCTCCAGTTCGAGATCGACGAAGCGCTGGATGGCCGTGCGCGACCAGCGGCCGAACTCCGCGCCCAGTTCCTCGATGCGCGTCAGCAGGTGTTCGTGCGCCGCTTCCTTGATCGTGTGGAATTCCTGCGAGGTCGGAAACGGCGCGGCGGCGTTGTCCGAGAATTCGATGGGTTGCGTCATCTCGTCATCTCAATGGTCTGCCTTGTTCTTGCCCGCTGCATGGCCCGCCCGCAGCCGCTGCACCGCCTGCGCGATCGGCTCCAGCCATCCGGGGCCCGACGCGCGCGCTTCGCAGCGATAACCGACGCGCTCCAGCATCGGCGCCAGCGCGCGGACATAGGGCGCGGTGGGCTGCCGGTCGGCCAGCACCGCGCCGCTGTTCATCGCGGCCAGCATCGTCTCGCGGCAGTCGGGCAGCGTGCCGGCCAGCGGCAGCTCGAGCCGCTGCGCGATCTGGTCGGCTTCGAGACCGAGGCGCGCCTGATAGCGCGACACCACCAGCCGCATCGACTCGCGGCCCGCGTCGCGGCGGCCAAGCTCTTCCAGCAGCTCCGCCGCCGACACGATCGCCGCGACGCTTTGCTCGGCCACAACCAGCACCTCGTCGGCGACCTTGACCAGCTGCGCCATGAAATCGAGATTGCTGAATCCGCCCAGGTCGATCACCTGCAGGTCGAAGTGGCTGCGCAGCGTGCCGAGCAGCGTCAGCGCCTCGGAGAACGAGATGTCGCGCAGCTCGGCCAGCGTCTGCGGCAGCGGCAGCACCGCGACGCCGCCGGCATGCCGGGTCAGCGCGGTCTGCACGAAGACCTGATCGAAGCGGCGCAGGTTGCGCACCGCCTCGACGAAGTGAAAACCCGGCGCGACATTGGTGTACAGCGCGCCGTCGCGTGCCGGCAGGCCGAGGTCCAGCAGCAGCACCTCGCCGTTCTGCCGGCGTTTCGCCGCTGCCGCGAGATTGGTCGCCAGCGTGGTGGCGCCCACGCCGGGCCGCGCGCCCAGCACCGCCAGCACCTTGCCGCGGCGCGCCGGCTGCACGATCTCGCGCGTGGCGAGCAGCCGCTGCACCGTCGCGATCGCATTGGCCGCGGGCGAGCGCATGTCGACGAAGTCCTTCACGCCGGCACGCAGCGCCGCCAGCATCAACTCGGGCTCCTGCGCCTCGCCAAGGGCGACCAGCGGCAGGTTCGGAAACAGCCGGGCCAATTGCTGGCCGAGCCGGGTCGATGCCTGGGCATGCTCGGCGCTGAAATGCAGGAACACGATGCCCGGATTGGCGGTGCCGATCCGCTCGACGATGCCGTCGCGCGCAGGGTCGACGCCATCGACCGCATGCACCTGGCCGAGCGGCGCCAGCGCCCGTTCGAGCCAGCGCCGCGGCGCCTCGCCGGTGGTGTTCAACAGGAAGGTGGCATTACTGGCCACGGGGGCCGCATCGATGGGGGGCAGCGTCATGTCCATGCCTTCCTCTACCTCGAAAAGCCCGGCAACGCCGGATCGACCAGATCGCCGCCGAGGAACTTGCCCCAGACCGGTGGATTGGCGGAGGTGCGGCCGTCGGCCCCAACCCGCGCCGCCGCGCTCGCCCCCTTGGCCAGCGGACGCACCAGATGCGGCGTGACGATGATCACCAGCTCGCGGTCTTCCTGGTGGAAGTTCAGGTTCTTGAAGAAGGCGCCGATCAGCGGCAGGTCGCCGAGCACCGGCACCTTGTCGACATTGCTGACCGTATTGCGGCTGACCAGGCCGCCGATCACGAAGCTCTCGCCATCGCCCAGTTCCACCGTGGTGTCGGCGCGGCGAGTGACGATCGCCGGGATCGTCGCGCCGTTCATCACGATGCCGCGCGAAGGATCGAGATCGCTGGCCTCGGGCGCGACCTTCAGCGCGATCCGCTCCGGCGACAGCACGGTCGGCGTGACGGTCAGGCCGATACCGAACTGCTTGTAGTGGATCGTGGTGGTGCCCAGCGCTTGCGGCACCGGGATCGGGATCTCGCCGCCGGCGAGGAAGCTCGCGCTCTGACCGGACAGCGCCACCAGGCTCGGCTCGGCCAGGATGCGGGCCATGCCATTGCCTTCGAGCAGGCTCAGGTTGGCGAAGATGCCATGGCTCATCGACGCCGCGACCAGGTTGAACGCGCTGCTGATCGGCGCGGTCGATTCCGTGGCGAGGCCCCCGCCGGTATTGCTGCCGCCGGGGCGCGGCGTGAACGTGGCCCGGGTCAGCGTGGACGGCGAGAAGCTGCCGAACGCGAAGCCCGAGCGGTTGCGATAGAAGTTGAAGCCGGCCTGCTTCAGCACGTTCTTGCTGATCTCGACCACGCGGACATCGACCTGCACGGTGCCGGTGACCGGCACGGTCGAGCGGTCGAGCACCGGGCCGTTGCCCACGGTCGCGCGCGCCGCCTGTCGCGCGCCCGCTGCGGCGGCGGCATCGGGGGACTGGCCCCGGATGATGGCGCCCTGCCCCGCCACGTCGATCTGCGCGCCCTGGCCATCGGAGGCCATCGCGTCGACCTGCACCGTGTACCGGATCGGTGCCTCGCCGGACGGCCACACCATCAGATCGGTATTGCCGGGCTTGCGCGCGACCAGCAGCACGGCGGTGCTGGCGCCGCGCGATTTGAGCAGCAGCGCGTCGGCGACCTCGGGATTGCCGATGGCGATGCGTTCGAGCTGCCGGCCGATGCGGATTTCGCGCTGCGCGCCGACGGCGAGCGTGACGCGTTGCGAGGGCCGTTGCGCGGAAGGCTCTGCTTGATCGCGGGCCTGATCGCGAACCGGATCGCGGGTTGGCGCGGGCTGCGCGCCCAGCGGCGCGGTGCCGAGCAGGCTCGCCGTCAACAGCAACGCGGTCAGCGTGCGCGGCCGGTGCAATGAATTCATCGGGAAAGACAAGGCAGGTATCGCTTGAAAGCAGGATCGACGCGCCCTCGGCAGCGGGAGATTCATCGTCGTGTCCCTATTCGATGGCGCGCTTGCCGGCGCGGATCACTTCGACGCCGGCGGGCGACGGTGCGGCAGCGGGCCTGGCCTGCGCGATCTGCGGCGGCTCGGTGCGCGCCGCGGGCACGCGCGGCTTGTTCGCAGCGCCGGCCAGGCCGGCCAGCGCAACGCCGGCCGCGGCGCGGTCCGCCGGCTCCAGCGCATCCGCGCTCGCCAGTCCGCCTCCGCGCGTGGCGACGGCAGGCGCGGGCTCCGCGAACAGCGTCTCGCTCGGCATGCCGTCGTCGTGCGGATTGCGCAGCGCCAGCACCAGGCGGCCCGCCTGCTGCGCCATCGTCAGCTTGCTGACCTGCGCCAGCGGCACCGTCAGCACCGCGGTCTTGGCGCCTTCGCGCCGGTTCATCATCTGATCGGGCGTGGCGCCACGCGTGTCGTTGACCGCCTGCACGCCATAGGCCAGCACGCGCAGCCGGGACAGCAGCAGACGCGCCTGGCTGCCTTCGATC
The DNA here is from genome assembly GCF_021213615.1 of Cupriavidus sp. UGS-1. Taxonomy (NCBI): domain Bacteria; kingdom Pseudomonadati; phylum Pseudomonadota; class Betaproteobacteria; order Burkholderiales; family Burkholderiaceae; genus Cupriavidus; species Cupriavidus sp. UGS-1. Next base: position 162,588 of record NZ_JAJQJF010000013.1, read on the forward strand.
TCCTGGCTGTCGCGCCGAAGCACGAGGAAGACATCGACCAGATCGCCGGGACGCACGCGATGGCCCACGCCGATCACTTCGTCGACGGCGATCGCCACGGCACGCTCGCCTTCCGGCACCTGCGTGGCCAGGCCGCCGGCCAGCTGGCTCTCCAGCACCGGCACGTTGGCGCCCAGCGCCACCAGCGGAATCTGGCCGGCCACCGCTTCGACGGATTCATAGCCGCCGGCCGGATCGATTGGCAGCATCTCGACCTTCAACGCGTCGGCGCCCAACGGCTTGCCGGCCTCGACCGCCTTGGTGGTAATCACGACCGCGTGCAGCGCCGCTGGGGAAGACGAAGATGGCGCCGGCGGCTTGGCGGTCCTGCGCCCGACCTGCCAGGCCAGCAGCGCCAACAGCGCGGCCAGGGCCAGCAGCACGATGGCGACGATTCGGATTTGTTTGCTGGTCATGATGGAGTCCCGGTGCGCGGTGCCGCCGTGGCGATCGAAAAGTAGCGAAAGCGGAAGCAGAAGCGAGGCATGGCGCGCCTCAGATGTCCGGCGCCAGCTGCGCGACGGCCGTGCCCATCAGCGTGTCGGGCATCGGCACGAACGGCACGCGCGGCAGGATATTGGTGGCCGGCAGGCGCAGCGTCACGTTGACGCAGACAGTGTCGGCCGGCGCGGCGCAATCGCTGGCCGACGCAATGTCGCCACGCGAGGCGAGCTTCGATTGAATGGTGGCGGGCAGCGTGGCCAGCGCGGTGTTGGCCGCCGCGGCCACGCGCAGGTCCTGCGTAGCCGCGAGGCTGCCGTCGGGCGCGCCAGCGGGATAGCGCAAGGCCGCCCGTGCGCCTTCCGCTGCGGCGAGCGTCAGCATCTGCTCGAGCGCGAGGATCATGCCGTAATAGACGATCCCCAGCACCAGAGCGAGCAGCACCGGCAATACCACCGCAAATTCGAGCGCAGCAATCCCCCGCTCGCGGCCATGCCGGCGAACGATTCCCCTTCGCCCCTGTTTCATAGACAAACCCGGTTGCATTTATCTGTGCGCCAACCGGTGGCGCATTCCGCCCTTCAGGAATGGCCCTGACCGACCGATATCCATAGGAGCACACCCACGGCGAGATAAGCGGCATAAGGAATGCCGCGCGACGGGTCGGTCATCGCGGCAAACCAGCGCATGCGTCGTGGCCATTGGCCCACCGCGGCAATGAGGCCGCCACGTGCCTCGGCATGGCGAAAGGCAAGAACGAGACAGGCATGGATAAATGCCAGCAGCGTCCCGGTCAGCCAGACCGGCAACAGGCTCGACGGTCCGATGAAGAACCCCACTACCGCCAAGAATTTGACGTCGCCGGCCGCCATGCGGCCAAACAGATAGGCCGGCAGCATGACGGCAAAGCCCAACGCGAATCCGAGCACGCGCGCCGCAAGCGGCAACGACGAGTCGTAGCCGAGCGCAGACACGAGAGCCCCCGCAATCAGCGCGAGCGCCAATGCGAGATTCGGTACTTTGCGGTAGTGAAGATCAGTCCAAAGGGCCGTCGCGCAGAGCAGCGCGACGATCAATGCCATGAATGGCGGTCGGTAATTCCGTCAACTGCCCGAGGCCTGAGTCGGTGCAATGATGGTTTGCACCTTGGTGGCGAGCCGGTCGAAGGCGTCGTCCAGATTGTCGCCGAGCATCTTGGCTCCGCCGGCCACTGCCAGTGCGATGAGACCCGCGATCAAGCCATATTCAATGGCCGTCGCCCCCCGTTCGTCCCGAATGAAACGCAAGAACCCCTGTTTCATGATGACCGCTCCTACTTTTATTGCTAGTTATCCCAACACTCTGGATACCGCGTCGATCCGCGCGATCGCCTGGCTCTAATGGCTTGGCTGACCTCGTGCAGCAGCATCCGTGTTCTTTTTATAAAGGAATTTTTTAGTTTCAGCTACATCCGTTTGCGGTCTTGACAAAAGTTTTAAATTGCCCGATTGACAGCATCTTTTGCTGTTGGATCGTCCATCAGGACTACTACCAACGCCCGAGTCGTCAGTGCGTTCCCCTGAATAAAAAAAGATGCGCAGCCGCGGGGATCGTCCGGCTGCGCACCGTCAAGCTGCCTGGCATGGCCCCCGGACTGGTGCCATGGCAGCAGTCAGCGTCGCCTTAGCGCCCAAGCGCTCCGAGCGAGCCGACCAGGCCGGTCACAGGTGCCAATAGCCCGCCGACCGGTGCCAACACACCGCCGGTCTTGCCGCTGCCGGCACCCTTGTCAGAACCACCACCACTGCCCGCCTGCCCACCCGTTTGGGTGAGAGGCAGACCGCCAAGCAGGCCACCGAGCGGATTGCCGCTGCCGCCTGCCGAATTGCCTTCGCCATGGACCAGGCCGCCAGCCGCGGCGACCGTCCTGCCCACTTCCGTCACGACGCCGCCGACCGGGCCCACTACTGGCGCCTTGGTGGCGCTCAGGTGCGTGCCGGTGTGTGCAACCACGCCGCCGACCTTGGTCAGCAGGTTGTCGACCGGCGCACCGAGGCGCGTGGTGGCACCGAGCGCTTGCGTGGTATCGGTCAGCTTGCTGGTCAAGGGCACGATCACCTTGCTGGTCTGGCCCGTCAGCTGTGCGACCGGTCCGGTCGACAGCTTGTCGCCGAGCTTCTCGCCCAGCTGCTGCACGCCGCCGGCCACGTGATTGACCACCGCGCCCACTGGCGTGGTCACCGGCGACAGCACCTTCAGTTGATCCTTGCCCAGCGAGGTCACCAGATCGCCCGTGCTCGACAAGGTATGACCGGCCTGCGTGACGACATTGCCGGTGCTCGCCACGGTCACGCCGACGGGGTTGTCCACCGCGCCCATCTTGCCGAGGCCATCGCGAACGCCCGCACCCAGCGCGGCCACCGTGTTGCCGGCATCGATCACCACCTGGCCAGTGGCATTGCGGGTTCCGTCGCTGACGATCGGCAGATTGGCGCCCTGCACCTGCTTGCCGATTTCCGTGATGGCATTGCCGGCCGCCGTCACCGTATTGCCGGCGCCTTCGGCCACCTGTCCGGTGGGCGTGGTCGGCTTCGACGTGGTCGGCGGAGGCGTGCCGCCGCCACCGTCATCGCCGCCGCCACCGTTGCTCGGCGGGGGCGTCGTCGCAGGCGGCCGCGTACCGCTGCCCGAACCGCTCGACGAGCAGCCCGCAATCATCCCCAGTACGCATGCGCACGCCAGCGCCATCATCACCGGCGCGCGTCGCGTCGAATTCGTCCGCTTCATTGTGTTTCTCCTTGTGGATCGGACCGGCGCGGAACCGTGACCTGTCCCGTGGTGCCGGCGGTCCCCGTGCAGCGGGGACTCGGCCCCTTGGTCCGCAAGGCGCGTGCCATCGGCGGAAACCATGCATGCCGCTCCGATCGGACGGCGCTGTGCATCACCCGCAAAGCCTTGTATGACGCGGCTTTCCGGGCGATGCCCCGGCACGGAAACGAGGCCGCACAAGCTCGCGTGGCGCGGCTTCGCGACGTTACGTGCTACGTAACGTGTTACGGCGTCCATCGCCACACGCCCGCGTCCGCGAACACCGCGCCGGCCGCATCGCACCGATCCCCTACACCCCCTTCGATGTTCCATTCGCGCCGTAGCGCGTTACGTAACGCGTAACGCCGCCACACGCTGCGCGCATGGCCTTGCGCGGCCTTCGCGCGGCGCTGTTCATTTCCCGCAAACCGTTGCGCCACAAGGCTTTGCGGGGAGCGCGCGAGTTCTGCCATGCGCGCGGCGCACAGCCCTTCCATCAGTGGCACACCGCTTGCGCTTGTGATGGCAGCACGGTGGCGCAGTGCGTCCAGTGCCTTTCAACTCGGGAACGTCCAAACACGAGAACACTTGTTGACCAGGGGATCAATGATGAAAAAAACCAAGACAACCTTGACCGCCACGGCGCTGCTCAGCGCATTGCTGCTGCTTGGCGGCTGCGCGAGCGGCAGTGGCTCGACCTCGATGGGTACGGGCAGCAAGGGAGGCGGCGGCACGGTCGGTGACACCAATGGCGGCACCGGCAGCCCGAACGGAGGTGGAACCGGTGGTGGAAGCGGTGGTGGTGGTACTGACGGTGGCGGCAGCGGCGGTGGTGGCACCGGCGGCGGCGGTACCGGTGGCGGCGGCAGCGGTGGTGATGGCGGCGGCGGCGGTGGTACCGGCGGTGGCGGCGATGGTGGCGGCGGTGGTGGTGGTGGCGGCGGTGGTGGCGATGGTGGCGGCGGCGGCGGCACGCCGGTACGCAGCCCGACCGGCGAAATCATCAACAAGACCGGAGACGTGGTCAGCAAGACCGGCGACCTCATCGGCGGCATCGGCGAACAGCTTCAAACCGGCGTCAACCTGCCGGTGGTCTCGAACCAGACGCAGAGCGGTGTCGGCGGCGCGATCGTGTCGGTCGGCAACGCGGTCGACTCGCTGGGCACCGGACTGAAGGACGGCCTGGGCAATATTCCGAACAGCGCCAACCCGATCGGCACCACCGTCGCCAGCACCGGCAACGTGGTCACCCATGTCGGCACCGCGGTCAGCCAGGTCGGCAGCGCCGTCAGCGGCGTGGGCACCGGCCCGCTGTCGCCGCTGGGCGCGGTGACCTCGCCGGTCGGCGCGCTGGTCGACAAGGTGGGTACCGGCGTGCAGACGCTCGGCGGCACGCTGGGCACCGTGCTGTCGACCGGTCCGGTCGAACAGCTGACCAGCGGCGTCAGCCGCGCGATCGTGCCGCTGACCTCGCAGCTGACCAGCACCACGCAGTCGCTGGGGGCGGCCACCGGTCTCGGCCAACCGGTCAACAACCTGCTGACCGTGGTCGGCGGCACCGTGGCACAGCTGGGCGGCAAGCTGCAGCAGACCAATACGCCGGTCGTCAGCGGTGTGGGCGGCGTCGTGACCGGTGCCGGCAACACCGTTGCCGCGCTGGGCGGCGCGGTGCATGCGCCGGGCGCGACCCCGAGCGGTCCGCTGGCTCCGGTCGGCAATCTGGTCAGCGGCCTGACCGGCGGACTGGCCGGCGGCGGCAATGGCGGCACGGGTCCGCTCGCCCCGGTCACGAACCTGGTCAGCGGGCTGACCGGTGGCCTCGCCGGCGGCAACAACGGCGGCAGCGGCAGCGGCCCGCTGGCACCGGTGACCAATCTGGTCGGCGGCGTGGTTGGCGGTATCACCGGTGGCAACAACGGCGGCGCCGGCAGCGGTCCGCTGGCTCCCGTCACCAACCTCGTCGGCGGCCTGACCGGCGGTCTCACCGGCGGCAGCAACGGCGGTGCCGGCAGCGGTCCGCTGGCGCCGGTGACCAATCTGGTCAGCGGCGTGGTGGGGGGTGTCACCGGCGGCCTGACCGGCGGCACGGCTCCGGCGCCGGCTCCTGCTCCCGCTCCGGGTGGCACGGGCGGTGGCGCGACCACGGGTCCGGTGACCGGCGCGGTCGGCGGCATTGTCGGCGGTGTGCTCGGCACCGTCGGCGGGCTGCTGGGGGGTCGCCGCTGATCGGGGCCTGATGGCCACCTGATGCGCGCCTCCGTACGCGCGCATCCCCTCGCTCAGTCCTGCAGTACAGCCGGTCTCCACTTCGATAAGCGCGCAGGCAGCGGCAGCCTGCGCGCCGGTGGAGAACCGGCTTCCACAGCCGCATCCGTTTTATTGTGAAAGGGGATTGACCATGTCGCGCACGCACACTCGCGTCGCCATGCTGCTGCTCGGCCTCGGGGCCTGGCAAGGCGGCATGCATCCAGTTCTGGCCGCCGATCCGCGCAGCCCGGTCCAGGGGGACCCGACTCAAACGCTGCCGAAGATCGCGCCGCCCAAGCCCACCGGGGAAGTCAAGGTACAGGTAGAACGTCCGGACCCGGCCATGCAGAACCTGCTGTCGGCCAAGCTGACGCCGGCACGCTTCCAGATCGAAGGCGTCAAGACGCTGCCCTTCGACCAGATTGCCGACAAGTTCAAGCCGCTCGCCGGCAAGGAAATCACGGTCGCCGAACTGCTGCAGGCCGCCAATGCGGTCACCGAGATGTACCAGCAGCAGGGCTATCCGCTGTCGTTCGCCTTCGTTCCCGCGCAGTCCTTCGAGAACGGCAATGTGCTGATCACCGTGGTCGAGGGCTATGTCGCGCGCGTGACCATCCGCGGCAATGCGGGCCCGCTGGAAAATCGGCTGCGCGCGATCGCGGAACGGCTGAAGGAAGAACGGCCGCTGACGCGCGCCAGCTTCGACCGCTATTCCAGCGTGCTGGGCCTGCAGCCCGGCGTGCAGGTCGGCGCGACGGTGCAGCCGCCGACCACCACCGACGGTGCCAGCGAAATGGTGCTCGACGTCAAGCGCAAGCCGATCGCATTCGGCACCGGCGTCGACTACATGTCGCCCGGCGTGCGGGCGATTGCAACGGCAACTGCCAGCGGCCTGACGCCGCTCGGCGAGCAGCTGACGGTATCGGCGCTGTTTCCGAAGGGACGCGACGACGAGGAGTACTACGCGCTCGGCTATGCGCAACCGATCGGCACCGAAGGGCTGATCGCGCGCGTCAACGCGTCGCACTATCGCGGCGTGCCGCAGAACGCCACGCTCGAGCAGATCGGCTTCAATCGGCGCTACGTCAATGACAACAAGCGGCTCGGCGCGAGCCTGAGCTATCCGCTGCTGCTGAGCGCGCGGCATTCGGTGACGCTGAGCGGCGGTCTCTACGGCACCGACCAGTTCGAGCGCTATACGCAGGCCGGCACCGATCGCTCGGTGGCGATCGGTACCAATGTGCGGGTCGTCAATGCGGAGCTGGCCTATGTCCAGCGCAAGGAAGGCGTCTCGCGCAGCGCCACGCTCGGCCTGTACAAGGGCGTCGATGCGCTGGGCGCGCGCCGCGAGAACAATGCCAACGACCTGAGCTTCCTGCGCACGCGGCTGCTGCTGTCGCAGGCCACCGACCTGCCCTTCGGCTTCGGCATGGCGGTGTCGGCCGCCGGTCAGTACAGCGGCGACCGGCTGGCGTCGAGCGAGCAGATCAGCTTCGGCGGGCGCTTCTTCGGGCTCGGCTACCCCGCCGGCGAAGTGGCGGGCGACAAGGGCTGGGGCGCGTCGGCCGAGATCAGCCGGCTGTTCGGCATGGACATGACCTATCTGAAGACGCTGCAGCCGTATGTGATGGCCGACGTCGCGCGTGTCTACTCGAACAGCTACTCGCTGACGCACCGCTCGCTGTCGTCGGTGGCGCTGGGCGTGCGCTTCTCCGACCGGCGCTACTACACGCTGGACCTGTCGCTGGCGCAACCGGTCGGCGACAAGCCGATCAATGCGGAGCGCCGCTCGCCGCGGATCAATGCGAGCTGGTCGTATCAGTTCGATTGAGGTTTGCGCATCCGTTGTCCCCCCGCAGGCGGGGCCCCAGTGGCGTTATTTGCGGCCAGAGCAAGTCGCTGGGTCCCCGCGTTCGCGGGGACGACAGTGTGCGATACGCTCGCCAATCTGCTGCTCACGCGGCAACACCTCTATCAGTTCGATTTAAGCGGAACGTATCCCGTCGTCCCCGCGCAGGCGG
>NZ_JAJQJF010000014.1:0-143441 GCF_021213615.1 Cupriavidus sp. UGS-1
GGCCGCAGACCGCGCGGGCACGCCGCCGCGTCGCTGCCGAGCGGGCGGTGCGGGCCTTCGGCCGTGCCAGTGGCTGGCGCGCCGGCATCGTGCGGATTCCCGGCATCTACGCCGCGGACCGCCTGCCAGTGGCGCGCCTGCTCAAGGGCACGCCGGCGCTGGTGCCCGAGGACGACGTCTACACCAACCACATCCACGCCGACGACCTGGCGCGCGCGATGATCGCCGCGCTGCTGCGCGGCAGGCCGCAGCGCGTCGTCCATGCCAGCGACGACAGCGAACTGCGGATGGCCGACTATTTCGATCTGGTGGCCGACCGCCGCGGGCTGCCGCGGCCGCCCCGGCTGTCGCGCCAGCAGATCCGCGAGGCCGTGGAGCCGGCGCTGCTGAGCTTCATGAGCGAATCGCGCCGGCTCGACAACGCGCGGCTCAAGCGCGAGCTGCGGCTGCGGCTGCGCTATCCGACGGTTCACCACTTCTTCGAAACCTGATCCGCTCCGGGCGCCTGGAGCCCTTTGAAGCCATCGCGCCGCCGCGATGGCATGGCGATTGCGTCATTCCGCTTCGCTAACCTGTCTATACAGCATATTGGGGCACGATGCCCGCAGGCCGTGCCGGAACGTCACCACGATGGTGCGAAACAACCGTTGCCAAGGCCTCCGCCGATGCCGCCGTTCCATCCGCCTGCCCGTCATCGCTTTCCCTATCAGGGTTTGCGAGGAGCGTCCGGAATTCGGCACGGTCATTGGCGGCGTCTTTCCGGAAGGGCGAAGCCGGGATCTTTCGTCTCCTTGACTTGTATATACAGGATTGCTACATTGCCCGGAAACCGACCGGCGCCCCGACCGAGGACGCCGGCACGACCCGGGCGGGCCCGCCAGCCGGCGGCGCCGTTCGCGACACCAAAGGAGCCAGACAGTGCAGATGCAGAAGCGGAAGTTGGGGAATCAAGGGGGCGCCGGCCGTGCGCTCGGTTGGCTGGCCACGCTGGCGCTCGCCGCCGGGGCCGGCGCGGCGCAGGCCCAGACCACCAAGGTGGCGCTGGGCATGAGCGGCTGGACCGGCTTCGCGCCGCTGACGCTGGCCGCCAAGGCCGGCATCTTCGAGAAGCACGGCGTCGAGGTCGACATCAAGATGATTCCGCAGAAGGACCGCCATCTGGCGCTGGCCTCGGGCGCGATCCAGTGCGCGGCGACCACGGTGGAAACGCATGTGGCCTGGAACGCCAACGGCGTGCCGATCACGCAGATCGTGCAGCTCGACAAGTCCTACGGCGCCGACGGATTGGCGGTGCGCAGCGACGTCAAGTCCTTCGCCGACCTGAAGGGCAAGACCATCGGCGTCGATGCGCCGGGCACCGCGCCGTATTTCGGGCTGGCGTGGATGCTGAAGAAGAACGGCATGACCATCAAGGACGTCAAGACCACCACGCTGTCGCCGCAGGCGGCCGCGCAGGCCTTCGTCTCGGGCCAGAACGATGCGGCGATGACCTACGAGCCGTACCTGTCGACGGTGCGGCAGAACCCGGACAAGGGCAAGATCCTCGCGACCACGCTCGACTATCCGATGGTGATGGACACGCTCGGCTGCACCCCGAAATGGTTGAAGGACAACCCGAAGGCCGCGCAGGCGCTGGTCGACGGCTACTTCGAAGCATTGGAGATGATTCGCAAGGACCCGGCCAAGTCCAACGAGATCATGGGCGCCGCGGTCAAGCAGACCGCCGAGCAGTTCGCCAAGTCCGCCTCGTATCTGCGCTGGCAGGACCGCGAGGCCAATCGCAAGTTCTTCGCCGGCGAGCTGGCGGAGTTCAGCAAGGAAGCCGCCGCGGTGCTGCTCGACGTCGGCGTGATCCGCAAGGTGCCGGACGTGACCGCCCTGTATGACCCGCGGTTCATCCGCTAAGCGCCGGGAGCCGCGATGACACAACCGTTGCACGCCGATTCGCTGCGGGCCGTCGCGCCCGACAGCCCGGCGCCCGCCAGGACGATGCCGGCCGCGCCGCGTGCGCGCCGGACCCATCCGTGGCTGACGCCGCTGACCCCGGTCTCGCCGCCCACCCGCTGGGTGCTGGGCCTGGGCTTCTTCGTGCTGTTCTTCGCCGTCTGGGGCGCGGTGACGCTGGGCGGCCTGGTGCCGCCGACCTTCCTCGCCGATCCGATGACGATGGCGCGCGAGGCGTGGCTGCTGTTTACCGAGTATGGCTTTCTCGGCGACATCGGCATGACCGTCTGGCGCGTGCTGGGCGGCTTCGTGCTGGCCGCCGTGCTGGCGGTGCCGCTGGGCATCCTGATGGGCGCCTACAAGGCGGCCGAAGCCTTCTTCGAGCCCTTCGTCTCGTTCTGCCGCTACCTGCCGGCCTCGGCCTTCATTCCGCTGCTGATCCTGTGGGCTGGCATTGGCGAGACGCAGAAGCTGCTGGTGATCTTCATCGGCTCGTTCTTCCAGATCGTGCTGATGGTGGCCGTCACCGTGGGCGGCGCGCGCCGCGACCTGGTCGAGGCGGCCTATACGCTCGGCGCCAACAGCGCCGGCATCGTCAAGCGCGTGCTGATTCCCGGCGCCGCGCCCGGCATCGCCGAAATCCTGCGGCTGGTGCTCGGCTGGGCCTGGACCTATGTGATCGTCGCCGAGCTGATCGGCTCGTCGTCCGGCATCGGCCACATGATCACCGACAGCCAGGCGCTGCTCAATACCGGGCAGATCATCTTCGGCATCATCGTGATCGGCTGCATCGGCCTCGTCTCTGACCTGCTGTTCAAGCTCGCCAACCAGCGGCTGTTTCCGTGGAGCACCATTCAATGAGCGCGCTGTCGATCCAGCAGGTGTCGCGCACCTTCGTCAATCCGCGCGGCGGCCAGACCCAGGCCTTGCTGCCGGTGGACTTCGAGGTCCGCGAGAACGACTTCGTCACCATCCTCGGGCCTTCGGGTTGCGGCAAATCGACGTTGCTGCGCATCGTCGCCGGCCTCGACTCGCCGACCTCGGGCCGCGTGCTGCTCGACGGCGAGCCGGTCACCGGACCCGGCGCCGACCGCGGCATGGTGTTCCAGTCCTATACGCTGTTCCCGTGGCTGACGATCGAGCAGAACGTCCGCTTCGGCCTGCGCGAGCGCGGCATGAGCGTGGCGGAGCAGCGCGAGCGCAGCGATTTCTTCATCGCGCGCGTGGGCCTGCGCGGCTTCGAGCATCACTATCCGAAGCAGCTGTCGGGCGGCATGCAGCAGCGCACCGCGATTGCGCGGGCGCTGGCCAACGATCCGAAGATCCTGCTGCTCGACGAACCGTTCGGCGCGCTCGACAACCAGACCCGCGTGCTGATGCAGGAGCTGCTGCTCGGCATCTGGGAAAGCGCGCGCAAGACGGTGTTGTTTGTCACGCACGATATCGACGAGGCGATCTTCATGGCCAACCGGGTTGCGGTATTCTCTGCGCGGCCCGGACGGATCAAGACCGAAATCGCCGTCGACTTCGCCCATCCGCGGCACTACACGATCAAGACGTCGCCGGAGTTCTCGGCGTTGAAGGCGCGGCTGACCGAAGAGATCCGTGCCGAGGCGATGGCCTCGGCCGAGCATTGAGCCGGCCCATGATGTCCACCCGCCCGCGCACCGACACGCCCACCGACACGCCCACCGACACGCCCGCCGACGCGCGCGTCGACCCACGCAACCTCTGACCATGACCGTAGAAGCCGGCACCCGCCGCCCCGCCAACCGCCCCGACGCCAACGGCCACCGCCCGTCGCCCGATGCCACGCCGACCGCGCTGTACCAGCAGGTCAAGGAGTACATCGCGCGCCAGATCCAGAGCGGCGCCTGGCAGCCGGGCGATCGTGTGCCGTCGGAGCAGGAGCTGGTCAACCGCTTCGCCGTGTCGCGGATGACGGTCAACCGCGCGCTGCGCGAGCTCGCCGAGCAGGGCAGGGTGGTGCGGGTCGCGGGCGTCGGTACCTTCGTCGCGGAACACAAGCCGCAGTCGACGCTGCTGTCGGTCGTCAACCTGCAGGACGAGATCCGCATGCGCGGGCACGACTACGCCTGCGACGTGATCCTTGTCGAGCGCGCCTCGGCCTCGATCGAGGTGGCGGCGGCGCTCGACCTGCGCACCGGCGAGTCGGTCTTCCATTCGGTGTGCGTGCATCGCGAGGACGGCGTGCCGGTGCAGTTGGAGGACCGCTACGTCAATCCGCGCGTGGCGCCCGATTTCATCAACCAGGACTTCAGCGGCGTCAAGCCGGGCGAGTATCTGCTGCGGCACGTGCCGTACGACCAGGTCGAGCACGTGGTCGACGCGGTCGCGGCGACGCCCGAGCAGGCCAGCCAGCTGGAGATGCCGGTGACCCAACCCTGCCTGCTGCTGACGCGGCGCACCTGGACCGCCGGCACGCCGGTGACCTTCGTGCGCTGCCTGCATCCGGGCAATCGCTATCGGCTCGGCAGCCGTTTCCGTGCCGATGGCAATCCGGCGTTCGGCTAGCGCCGGACCTTGCGGCCCGGTGGCGCTTCCCACCGTACGCTGCCGAACCTGACTTCGATCTCGATTCGACCTAAGCTGATTCAAGCCGTACCAAGCTGTATAGACAGGACCATACAATGACAACGCCACACTCCGCTTCCCAATCGACCCAGGCGCATCCCACGCTGACCCTGCATCCCGGTCAGGTTTCCCTCGCCGAACTGCGCCGCATCTACCGCGGCGAGGTCCGGCTCGCGATGGCGGATTCCGCCTGGGCCGACGTGCGCGCCGCCCAGGCCACCGTGCAGCAGATCGTCGACACCGACGCGGTCGTCTACGGCATCAACACCGGCTTCGGCAAGCTGGCCAACACGCGCATCCCGCACGACAAGCTGGCCGAGCTGCAGCGCAACCTGGTGCTGTCGCACAGCGTCGGTACCGGCCGCGATCTGCCCGCCGATACGGTGCGCCTGATCCTCGCGACCAAGGCGGTCAGCCTGGCGCGCGGCCATTCGGGCGTGCGTCCGGAACTGATCGAGGCGCTGCTGGCGCTGGCCAACCACGGCGTCACGCCGTGCATTCCGGCCAAGGGCTCGGTGGGCGCCTCGGGCGACCTCGCGCCGCTGGCGCATCTGTCGTGCACGCTGATCGGCGTCGGCGAGGCCATCGTCGATGGCCGCCGCCTGCCGGCGGTCGAGGCGCTGGCGCATGCCGGCCTGAAGCCGTTCGAGCTCGGGCCGAAGGAAGGACTGGCGCTGCTGAACGGCACCCAGGTATCGACGGCGCTGGCACTGGCGGGCCTGTTCGCCGCCGAAGACGCGTTCGCTGCGGGCCTGGTGGCGGGCGCGCTGTCGCTCGAGGCGATCAAGGGCTCGGTCAAGCCGTTCGACGCCCGCATCCACGCCGCGCGCGGCCAGGCCGGCCAGATCGCGGTCGCCGGCGCGGTGCGCGAGCTGCTGGCGGGCAGCGAGATCGTCGACTCGCACCGCGAGTGCGGTCGCGTGCAGGACCCGTATTCGATCCGCTGCCAGCCGCAGGTGATGGGCGCCTGCCTGGACAACCTGCGCCACGCGGCGCGCGTGCTGCAGATCGAGGCCAATGCCGCGTCGGACAACCCGCTGGTGTTTTCCGAGCAGGGCGACGTGGTGTCCGGCGGCAACTTCCACGCCGAGCCGGTGGCGTTCGCCGCCGACATCATCGCGCTGGCGCTGGCCGAGATCGGCGCGATTTCCGAGCGCCGCCTGGCGCTGCTGCTCGACACCGGCCTGTCGGGCCTGCCGCCGTTCCTGGTGCGCGACGGCGGCCTGCATTCGGGCTTCATGATCGCGCAGGTCACCGCCGCCGCGCTGGCCTCCGAGAACAAGTCGCTGGCCCATCCGTCCAGCGTCGACAGCCTGCCGACCTCCGCCAACCAGGAGGACCACGTGTCGATGGCGACCTACGGCGCGCGCCGGCTCGGCGACATGGCGGAGAACACCGCCGTCGTGGTCGGCATCGAGGCGATGGCCGCCGCGCAGGGCATCGAATTCCACCGGCCGCTGAAGTCCTCGCCGCTGATCGAGACCGAACTGGCCCGCATCCGCGAGCGCGTCGATTTCGTCGAGGTCGACCGCTATCTGGCGCCCGATATCGAGGCGATGAAGCAATGGGTGCTGCAGGGCGACGCCGGCGCGGGCTGGCCGCAGGCCGTGCGCGCCGTGCTGCCGGCGCAGGGCGAAGCGGGCTGACGCGGGCGCCCGCAAACCGAAGCCGCCCGACACCACGGACCGAAACACCACCGAACGAGACACCAGCAAAGCAGGAGAACCCGAACATGAACGCCAACGAACAGCAATTCCTCGCACGCGGCCAGCGCGAAATCCGCGCGCCGCGCGGCACCGAGCTGCACTGCAAGAACTGGCTGATCGAAGCCGCCTATCGCATGATCCAGAACAACCTGGACCCGGACGTCGCCGAGCGGCCGCAGGACCTGGTGGTCTACGGCGGCATCGGCAAGGCCGCGCGCAACTGGGAATGCTTCGACGCGATCCTCGACAGCCTGCGCCGCCTGGGCGAGGACGAATCGCTGCTGGTGCAGTCCGGCAAGCCGGTCGGCGTGTTCCGCACGCATGCCGATGCACCGCGCGTGCTGATCGCCAACTCGAACCTGGTGCCGCACTGGGCCAACTGGGACAAGTTCAACGAGCTCGATCGCGCCGGCCTGATGATGTACGGCCAGATGACCGCCGGCTCGTGGATCTACATCGGCACGCAGGGCATCGTGCAGGGCACCTATGAGACCTTCGTCGAGGCGGGCCGCCAGCACTACGGCGGCGACCTGTCCGGCAAGTGGATCCTGACCGCGGGCCTGGGCGGCATGGGCGGCGCGCAGCCGCTGGCCGGCGTGCTGGCCGGCGCTTGCGTGCTGGCGATCGAATGCCAGGAGTCGCGCATCGATTTCCGCATCCGTACGCGCTATCTGGACAAGAAGGCCACCACGCTGGACGAGGCGCTGGCGATGATCGCCGAGGCCACCGCCAGCAAGCAGGCGATCTCGGTGGGCCTGCTCGGCAATGCCGCCGAGACCGTGCCCGAGCTGGTCAAGCGCGCGCAGGCCGGCGGCATGCGGCCCGATATCGTCACCGACCAGACCTCGGCGCACGACCTCGTCAACGGCTATCTGCCGGCCGGCTGGACCGTCGAGCAATGGGAAGCCGCGCGCAAGGCCGATCCGAAGGCGGTGGAAGCCGCGGCGCGCCCGTCGATCGTCGAGCACGTCAAGGCGATGCTCGCCTTCCAGCAGATGGGCGTGCCGACGCTGGACTACGGCAACAACATCCGCCAGGTCGCCTTCGACGAGGGCGTCAAGAACGCCTTCGACTTCCCGGGCTTCGTGCCGGCCTATATCCGTCCGCTGTTCTGCCGCGGCAAGGGCCCGTTCCGCTGGGTCGCGCTGTCCGGCGATCCGGAGGACATTTACAAGACCGACGCCAAGATGAAGGAGCTGTTCCCCGAGGACAAGCACCTGCACCGCTGGCTCGACATGGCGCGCGAGCGCATCGCCTTCCAGGGCCTGCCGGCGCGCATCTGCTGGGTCGGCCTGGACGAGCGCCATCGCGCGGGCCTGGCCTTCAACGAGATGGTCAAGTCCGGCGAGCTGAAGGCGCCGGTGGTGATCGGCCGCGACCATCTGGACTGCGGCTCGGTGGCCTCGCCCAACCGCGAGACCGAGGCGATGAAGGACGGCTCGGATGCCGTCTCCGACTGGCCGCTGCTCAACGCGCTGCTCAATACCGCGGGCGGTGCGACCTGGGTCAGCCTGCACCACGGCGGCGGCGTCGGCATGGGCTTCTCGCAGCATAGCGGCGTGGTGATCGTCTGCGACGGCACCGATGCCGCCGCCCGCCGCATCGAGCGCGTGCTGTGGAACGACCCCGCCACCGGCGTGATGCGCCACGCCGACGCGGGCTACGACATCGCGATCGACTGCGCGCGCGAGAAGGGCCTGAACCTGCCGATGGCCAACCGCGGATGAGCGCGACGCCGTCGCAACCACCGCAACCGGGGCGGCCACGGCGCTTTGCGCTGGCCGAGCTGACGCCGATGCCGTGGAAGAACGGCGGCGGTACCACGCGCGAGATCGCCGCGTGGCCGCCCGCCGCCGGGCTCGACGCGTTCGACTGGCGCCTGAGCATCGCCGATATCGCGGCCGATGGCCCGTTCTCGGCGTTCCCCGGCATCGACCGCCAGATCGTGCTGCTCGATGGCGCCGGCGTGCGCCTGCAAGCGCGCGATGGCAGCTTCGATCATCGTCTGGTGGCGGTCGGCGAGCCGTTCGCCTTTGCCGGCGAAGCCACCGTCGATGCCACGCTGCTGGGCGGACCGACGCGCGACTTCAATGTGATGACGCGGCGCGGCCGCTGCCGCGCGCGTGTGCAGTGCACCGGCGCGGCCATCGACAGCGCCGAGGTCCAGGCAGATACGACGGTCGTGCTCTATGTGCTGGCCGGCCGCTGGCGAAGCGAAGATGCGCGAAGCGCCGACGCCGATGTGCTGGCGGCGGGCAGCGGCTTGTTGCTGCCACCCGGCAGCGCGTTCCGCTGGCTGCCCGAAGATCAGGGCGCCCGCTGCCTCGTCGTCAGGCTGCAATCGACGCAGCCATCCTCCGATAGGGAAACCCAGTCATGACGCAGTCCGCTGAAGAATTCGCTATCGATGCCGGCGTATCGCGTGCGCCGTCGGCCGACGGCGTCTGGCATCGCTGCCATCTGCTGCCGGATGCCGACCCTGCCAACGCCATCCGCGATGCCGCGCTGGTCGTCGAGCAGGGTCGTATTGCTTGGCTCGGCAAGCAGGCCGAGTTGCCCGAGGCTTACCGCAGCCTTCCGTATCACGACGCAAACGGGACATGGGTCACGCCCGGTCTGATCGATTGCCACACGCATCTGGTCTATGGCGGCCAGCGCGCCGACGAATTCGCGATGCGGCTCGCCGGCGCCAGCTACGAGGACATCGCCCGGGCCGGCGGCGGCATCGTCTCCACCGTGCGTGCCACGCGCGCCGCCGACGAAGATGCGCTGTTCGCGCAGGCCGCGACGCGGCTGGCGCCGCTGCTGGCCGAGGGCGTCACCGCGATCGAGATCAAGTCGGGCTATGGACTGGACCTCGCCACCGAGCGCAAGCAGTTGCGCGTCGCGCGGCGGCTCGGCCAGGCGTTCGGCGTGGCGGTGCATACGACCTTCCTCGGCGCGCATGCCCTGCCGCCCGAATACGCCAATCGCGCCGACGACTACATCGCGCTGGTCTGCGACACGATGCTGCCGGCGCTGGCGCAGGAAGGACTGGTCGATGCGGTCGACGCCTTTTGCGAGGGCATCGGCTTCTCGCCGGCGCAGACCGAGCGCGTGTTCGAGGCCGCGCACCGGCATGGGCTGCCGGTCAAGCTGCATGCCGAACAGCTGAGCAATCTCGGCGGCGCCGCGCTGGCGGCCCGCTATCGCGCCTTGTCGGCCGACCATCTGGAACATCTGGACGAGGCTGGCGTCGCGGCGATGGCCGAGGCGGGGACCGTCGCCGTGCTGCTGCCCGGCGCCTACTATTTCCTGCGCGACACGCATCTGCCGCCGATCGCGCTGCTGCGCCAGTACGGCGTGCCGATCGCGCTGTCGACCGACCATAACCCCGGCACGTCGCCGGTGACCTCGCTGCTGCTGATGCTCAATATGGCCTGCACGCTGTTCCGCATGACGGTGCCCGAGGTGCTCGCCGGCGTCACCACGCACGCCGCGCGCGCGCTCGGCGCCAGCGATCGGCATGGCCTGCTGGCACCGGGACGCGGCGCGGATTTTGCGCTGTGGCGCGTCGATTCGCCGGCCGAGCTGGCCTACTGGTTCGGCCGCAATCCGCTGGCCGCCGTGGTGCGCCAGGCGCGCGTGTTCGCCGGACCCGCAGGAGTGTCGAGATGAGTCCAGTCCCCGATCGAACGCTGTTCGCCGCCGAGGCGCTGCTGCCCGATGGCTGGGCCAGCAACGTGCTGCTGAGCTGGGACGCCGACGGCAAGCTGACCGCCGTGACGCCCAACGCCGCGCCCGCCGCCGACACGCCGCGCGCCGCAGGGCCGGTGCTGCCCGGCATGACCAATCTGCATTCGCACGCCTTCCAGCGCGGCTTCGCCGGCCTGACCGAGTTCCGCTCGGCCGCCGACGATTCGTTCTGGAGCTGGCGCGAGCTGATGTACCGCTTTGCGCTGCGGCTGGCGCCCGAGACGCTGGAGGCGATCGCCACGCAGCTCTATATCGAGATGCTGCGCGCCGGCTATACCAGCGTCTGCGAATTCCACTATGTCCATCACCAGGCCGACGGCACGCCGTACGCCGATCCGGCCGAGATGTCGCTGCGCCTGCTGCGCGCCGCGGAGCGCGCGGGCATCGGCATCACGCTGCTGCCGGTGCTGTACCAGAGCGCGGGCTTCGGCCCCAAGCCGCCGTTGGCCGAACAACGCCGCTTCCTGCACGAGACCGACGCGATGCTGGCGCTGTTGCAGCGGCTGGCACCGGCTTGCACGGGAGCGGCGCGGCTTGGTCTCGCGCCACACTCGCTGCGCGCGGTGCCGCCCGACAGCCTGCGTGCCGCGGTGGCCGGGCTGCATGCGATGGACCCGACCGCGCCGGTGCACATCCATATCGCCGAGCAGCAACGCGAGGTCGACGAATGCCTGGCGTGGTGCGGCACGCGGCCGGTGGACTGGCTGCTGGACCATGCGCCGGTCGACGCGCGCTGGTGCCTGGTGCATGCGACCCATCTGGACTGGGACGAGCGCCGGCGCCTGGCGAATAGCGGCGCGGTGGCCGGCATCTGTCCGACCACCGAAGCCAATCTCGGCGATGGCGTGTTCGATGCCGCGCCCTATCTGGAGCAGGGCGGCGCATGGGGCATCGGCTCGGACAGCCATGTGAGCGTCAGCGTCAGCGAGGAGCTGCGGCTGTTCGAATACGGGCAGCGGCTCGCGCTGCAGAAGCGCAACGTGCTTGCCTCCAGCCGCCATCCGCAGGTGGCCGATCGGCTCTATCTCGATGCGGCGGCCGGCGGTGCGCGGGCGGCGGGACGTGCGGTGGGCGGGCTGGCGGCCGGACAGCAGGCGGACTTCGTCGTGCTGGACGGCAATCATCCGACGCTGGCCGGCCTGCGCGGCGAGCAGGCGCTGGCCGTCCACGTGTTCGCCAATCACGGACATGAGACACTAGCGGAAGTCCGCAGCGCGGGACGCCGCCGCGTGCAGCGCGGCGTCCATGCCTTGCAGGCCGAAGCGGGCGCGGCCTTCGCCAGCGCGCGTGCCAGTCTGCTGGCGCCATGACGGTGACCGTCGATGGCGACTATGCCGCGGCCGCGGACCGCATTCCAGACGAACCCTGATCTCGCCACCGGCAACGCCGCACCGGCTCGCGGCCGGCGGCGATGCCACTCGTAGCAGCAATATGACTTCCTTCTCCACCGATACCCCGGCCTTCACGCTGCAGCGCGGCACGCGCCCGCTGCTGATCTCGATGCCCCATGTGGGTACCTATCTGCCGCCGTCGGTCGCCGACCGGCTGACCGATGAGGCGCGCACCGTGCCGGATACCGACTGGCACATGGACCGGCTCTATGGCTTCGCGCGCGAGCTTGGCGCGTCGGTCCTGATGGCGACGCACTCGCGCTATGTGGTCGACCTGAACCGCCCGCCCGACAACGCCAACCTGTATCCGGGCCAGGACACCACCGGGCTCTGTCCGGTCGATACCTTCGACAAGACGCCGCTGTATGCGAACGGCGTGGGTCCCGACGAAACCGAGATTTTCGCGCGCCGTGACGCGGTCTGGCGTCCCTATCACGATGCGCTGGCCGGCGAACTGGCGCGGCTGCGCGCGGAGCACGGCACGATCGCGCTGTGGGACGCGCATTCGATCCGCTCGGTGCTGCCGCGCTTCTTCGACGGCAAGCTGCCCGACTTCAATCTGGGCACCGCCAACGGCGCCAGCTGCGATGCGGCGCTGGCCGACCAGGTCGCGAAGATTGCCGGCGAAGCGCAGGGCTATACGTCGGTGCT
Source organism: Cupriavidus sp. UGS-1 (assembly GCF_021213615.1). Classification (NCBI taxonomy): domain Bacteria; kingdom Pseudomonadati; phylum Pseudomonadota; class Betaproteobacteria; order Burkholderiales; family Burkholderiaceae; genus Cupriavidus; species Cupriavidus sp. UGS-1. The sequence continues at coordinate 12,023 of NZ_JAJQJF010000014.1, forward strand.
GAACGGACGCTTCAAGGGCGGCTATATCACCCGCCAGTACGGGCAGCCCGCGCAGGGCGTGCATGCGATCCAGCTCGAGCTGTCGCAATGCACCTATATGAGTGAGCAATATCCGTTTGACTACGACGAAGCGCTGGCGGGCAAGCTGCAGCCGACGCTGCGGCGGATGCTCGAGGCCGTGCTGGCCTTCGTCGAGGCGCGTTGATGGCGCGCTGATGGCGTGCCGATGGCGTGCTGGCATCGGCAAAACAGAGACGGCGCATGCCGTCTCTGTTCTCGCGCCAACGTCATTTCCCGCTGCGCAGCCGCTCCTCGATATGCTGGGCGCGCTGCAGCGAACCGGGGTGCGTGCTCAGCATGCTCGATTGCCCGCCGTCGAGCGCAGCCATCTTGCGGAAGGCGGTCACCAGCGCCTCCCGATTGGACTTGTTCTTCGTCAGCAGATCGAAGGAATAGTCGTCCGCCGCGGTTTCCTGCCGCTGCGAGAACTGCGAGTTGACCAGCGTCTCGGCCAGCTCGCCCAACTGCGACGACGACAGCGCATTGAGCGTCGCGCTGCCCGCGGCGCCCAGCACGCCGCGCGCGGCAGCGGTCGCGTAGGCCACCTGCATCGCCGCCTTGGTATGGCCGAGCGCCACGTGGCCGATCTCGTGCCCGACCACGCCGCGCACTTCGTCATCGGTCATCATGTCCATCAGCCCGCTGTAGATCCGCACGCAGCCGTTGGCCATCGCCCAGGCATTCACTTCCTTGGTCTCGTAGACCTTGGCGTCGAGCGGCAGGCCGGTGTTCTGCAGGCCCGCCATGATCTTGGTCAGGCGCTGCCCAAAGGTGCTCGTCGGCGCGGCGATCTTGTTCTTCTTGTCCATCTCGGCGCACGACTGGTCCGACAGCGTCTTGATATTGGCGTCGGACAGCGTCGCGGCGGTGAACAGGCTGCCGCCCGCCTGCGTCAGGCCCTGCATGTCGGCGCCGGCGCATCCGGCGAGCAGGGCGGCCGCGAGGGTCGCGAGCAGGGGGGCCTTGACGCGCAAGGCGGTGCGGCGTGGCATGGCTGGGGTCATGGCGGATCCTCTTGATGCTGGAGAATCCAGCAGCATACGCAGCGCAGCCGCGACCCGGTAGCAGGCGATGTCCGACGTCGCGAAGATCACTCGTCTCGGCAATGGGGCGTCATGTCGCCGCGTACGGCATTTTGGCGGCATGTCGGCGGCATGACCCCATGGCGTTACAGGTACCGAACCACGGTCTCCGCCGGCAAACGGGACTTCGGCAGCGCCGCATTGAAGTCGCTGTCCGCGCGATAGCCAAGGCCGACCAGCACCACGCTGGTGTACCCGGCATCGCGCAGGTTCAGTTCGTCGTCGAGCGCGCCTGCGTCGAATCCTTCCATCGGCGTCGCGTCGATGCCCAGCGTGGCGGCGCCCAGCAGCAGCGTGCCGAGCGCCAGATAGACCTGCTTCTCCATCCAGTGCTGCAGGTCCTTTTGCGTATAGCGATGCAGATCGACGAAGCCTTGCCGGGTCTTGCGCTGGTTCCCGCGCGCCTCGGGCGTCTGGAAGCGGCCGTCGCGCTCCTCCTGGTCGAGGATGACGTCCAGCTGCGCGTCCGGCAGGCCGGTGCGCGCGCACAGCACGATCACGTGCGACGCGTTCTCGATCTTCGGCGCGTTGTAGGCGTAAGGCCCTTGCGCGCCGGCCTTGGCGATGCGCGCCTTCGCCGCGGCGCTGCCCGCGACCACGAAGTGCCACGGCTGCGAGTTGACGGACGAGGGGCTGTAGCGCAGCAGCGTGATCAGCTCCTGCAGATCGCTGTCGGATACCTTGCCGGCAGGATCGAATGCCTTGGTGGTATAGCGGGTGCGGGCGAGATCGGAGAGGGACATGGGCATGCTCTTGATATTGGTATGTCGTGTGTGTCTGTTGTCGGGATGAGGAGGCGCCGGTGCTCAGAACCCTTCGAGCACGACCTTGCCGCGCGCGCGGCCGCTTTCGATCAGCGCATGGGCGCGGCGCAGGTTGGCGGCGTTGATCGTGCCGAAGTGTTCGCCGAGCGTGGTGCGGATCGTGCCGGCGTCGATCAGCTGCGCGACGCGGGTCAGCAGTTCGTGCTGGCGGATCATGTCCGGCGTCTCGAACATCGGCCGCGCAAACATGAATTCCCAATGCAGCGACAGCGACTTGCGCTTCATCGGCATCACGTCGAGCGTGGCGGGATCGTCGATCACCGCGAGCTGACCCTGCGGCGCCAGCACGTCGATCAATTGCGGGTAGTGTTGTTCGGTATGGGTCAGGCTGGCCACATGCTCGACCTGCGGCACGCCGATGCGCTCCAGTTCTTCACGCAAGGGCCTGGTGTGGTCGATCACGTGATGGGCGCCGAGCGACGTCACCCAGTCGCGTGTCTCCGGACGCGACGCCGTGCCGATCACGGTCAGGCCGGTCAGCTGGCGCGCGAGCTGGGTCAGGATCGAGCCGACGCCGCCGCCGGCGCCGACGATCAGCAGGTGCTGGCCCGCGCCGCCATGCTCGGGAACGCGCAGCCGGTCGAACAGCAGTTCCCACGCGGTGATCGTCGTCAGCGGCAATGCCGCGGCTTCGGCGTCCGACAGCGAGGCCGGCTTGCGCGCGGCGATGCGTTCGTCGACGAGGCAGTACTCCGCATTGCTGCCGGCACGCGTGATCGAGCCGGCGAAGTAGACGTCGTCGCCCGGCGCGAACAGCGTGACCGCGCTGCCGACGCGGACGACCTTGCCGACCGCGTCCCAGCCCAGCACGCGCATGGCCGCGACCGCGGACGATGCCCGGACCTTGGTATCGACCGGGTTGACTGCGATGGCGCGCACCTGGACCAGCAGGTCGCGCGGACCGGGTTCGGGCGTCGGCAGATCGATGTCGATCAGCGCGGCCGGGTCGTCGATCGGCAGGCCGTGCTGGAGGTAGGCGATGGCTTTCATGTGGGCTCCGTGACTTGAGGAGAGGGTTTGCCTGGTCGGTGCCGCTATCTTGCGCCGTCGCCGCCTATCCGATAAGCGGTAAAATCCGCCAGCACTTTCTCTCGTGGAGTGAAGATGATCCGCCTCGAAGACCTGACCCTGTTCGTGCGCAGCGCCGCCCTCGGCAGCTTTTCCAGCGCCGCGCGCGAGGCCGATCTGCTGCCGGGGCAGGTCAGCGCCGCGGTCAAGCGGCTGGAGCGCGATCTCGATATCCGGCTGTTCGCCCGTTCCACGCGCAGCCTGCGCCTGACCGCCGAGGGCGAGCGCTATCTGCCCTACGCGCAGGAAGTGCTGGCCACGCTGAACGAGGGCCGCGACCGGCTGCGCGGCGATGGCGCCGCACTCAGCGGGCTGCTGCGCGTCACGGCGCCGTCCGACCTCGGCCGCAATGTGCTGCTGCCCTGGATCACCGAATTCCGCCGCGCCCATCCCGACCTGACGCTGCGGCTCTATCTGTCCGACCATGTGACCGACGTCTTCCGCGATCCGATCGATGTCGCGATCCGCTACGGGCGCATCGAGGAGGCCAGCTATGTCGCCTTGCCGCTGGCGCCGGAAAACCGCCGCGTGCTGATCGCCTCGCCGGCCTATCTGGCCCGGCATGGCCGCCCGCAATCGCTTGATGAACTGGCCGCGCATCGCTGCCTGCTGTACCACCTGAGCGGCCGCGTCTACGACAAATGGCCGTTCGAAACCGCGCGGGGCCGACGCCTGGTCGAGGTCAAGGGCAGCCTGTACACCGACGACGCCGACGTGGTCCGCCGCTGGGCGGTGCAGGGCGAGGGCATCGCCTACAAGTCATGGCTCGACGTCTGCGGCGACGTGCAGGCCGGCCGCCTGACCGTGCTGCTGCCGCACGAGCCGGGCGAAAGCACGCCGCTGCAACTGGTCTGCCCGCACCGCAAGCAGTTCTTGCCGGCCGTGCGGCAATTGCAGGCGCTGCTGAAGGAGCGGTGCGCGGCGTTGACTGCGCTGTATGCGGCGGCGGTGGCCTGAGCCGCTTGTCGCTGCCGCGATCGAAAACCGTCGCGTCAGGTCTCTGCCGGCGCGGCTAGCTCGTAGCTCGTGCTGCGGCCACCAGCCGCTGACTTCTGCAGCACGCCGTGTTGCACCAACTCATTGATGTCGCGCAGCGCCGTATCGTTCGAACATTTGCCGATGGCCGCCCATTTCGCGCTCGTCAGCTTGCCCTCGAAGCCGTCCAGCAAGCGGTTCAGCACCTTGATTTTCCGCTCGTTCATCGGCACCGTCGCGGCCCGCTGCCAGAAGCGCGCCTTGAGCAGTACCCGATCCAGTGTCTTGTTGGCCTGCAACACGGCCGCGTGCAACGTCGCGAGAAACCAGGCAAGCCACTGCGTGATATCGAGAGTGCCTTTCTGGGTCCGCTCAAGGATTTCGTAGTAGGCCTTGCGCTCTCGCTGGATTTGCGCGGAGAGGCTATAGAAGCGCTGCGGCGTCCCGTCGGCGCGCGCAAGCAGCAGGTCGCCAATCGCGCGCGCGATGTCTTCACGACGTCTTCGGTCAGGACCGCGAGGCACGCTTCGTTTCTGAAGCCCATGCCGAGATCGGCCAGTCGGCCTAGCAGAAGGCCCTGAGCGTGGGTGGTCTCCGCCATGGGGGTCGCCAGGGCGGCCAGGTCGTACTGCCACCGCGGCCAGTGCGGAGATTGCCAGACGTATTCGCCGTAATTCATGCGGAGATGATGGGTCGTATTTCCCGCACGGTCAAATTTATGACCTAAAAAGCACATAACAAGCGAGCTACGCGGCCTTTCCAATTTTTCCGAGCGACCGTCGCGGCGTCGCCGGTGGGCTCATCACCGCCGACGGCATCAGGTCGGCGATGACCTGCCGCAGCCAGGCATTGGCCGGATCGCGGTGGTAGCGCACGTGCCAATGCTGCTTGACCTCGTAGCGCGGGACCTCGTACGGCAGGGCGAGCAGCCGGATGGGCTCGCGCGACTGCATCACGGCAGCGTAGTGCCGAGGCACCGTGGCGAGCAGTTCGGTCTCGCCGACGATCTGGGCCAGGGCCAGGAAGCTGGGCACGTGCAGGGCGATGCGCGGTGACGCGCCATGACCGGCGAGGGCCTTCTCCAGAATGACGGTGTGGCCAGTGCCCGTGGCGGCCACCGTTGCATGCCGCTCGCGCCGATAGACCGCCTTTGACAGTGTCTTGCCGATGCGAGGATGCGAGCGGCTGGCGATGCAGACAAAGTCCTGCTCGAACAGGGCGCGCTGATAAAAGCCCGCCTCCAGCTGCGGCATGTAGCCCACCGCGACATCGACCGCGCCTTCCTCGAGCCGCCGCGCGCTGTCGGCGGTGATGCGTTCCGCATCGATGTCGATGCCCGGCGCATGGCGCTGCAGGTAATTGAGCAGCCGCGGCAGCAAGGCGATTTCTCCCAGATCCGTCATGCAGATCCGGAAAGAACGCTTCGCCTTGGCGGGATCGAAGGCCGACGCGGTGCGGGCCTGTTCGAGCATCGCGCGGACCTCGCGCAGCACCTTGTGCAGGGCGTCGGCCCGGGGCGTCGGCAATACCCCGCGCGCGGTGCGCGTGAACAGCGGATCGCCATAGTAGGCACGCAAGCGGTTCAGCGCCGTGCTCGCCGCGCCTTGCGTCATGCCGAGCTTGTCCGCCGCGCGCGACACGCTGCCGGCCTTGTAGACCTCGTCGAATACCGCAATCCACTCCAGGTCCAGCGACGCCATCGGATGTCTCCGCACAGGGATATCGAAAAATTGGATAGATGGTATCCCGCGGCGCTGTTGCTGGCGAGGCCGACCGGCACAAGAATGGGTTGCATCGAACCGGGGAGGAGACAGCGATGATTCCCAGCACCAGAGTTCCGCCCACCAGAGGCCCCGCAGTGTGCTCGACCAACACCAAGGCATCCATGCGGCGCGCGTGGACCGTCCTTGTCCCCGAAGGCATCGTCGCGACGCTGCTGGCAGTCGCCTTGCTGACGCCGGCTTTGCCGAGGTTGGCATTCGGGGCCGGCAACGGCGCCTTTCCGACCAAACCGGTGACCATCGTCAGCACGTTCTCGGCGGGCAGCGGACCGGATGCGATGATGCGCGCCGTCGCCGAAAAACTGGCGCTCCAATGGAAGACGCCCGTCGTCATCGAGAACCGGCCGGGCGGCGCGGGCTTCATTGCCATCAACGCGGCGCGCGCGGCGGCGCCGGATGGCCATACGCTGCTGCTGCACGATGGCGATGCATTGAGCGCGCTGCCGCATCTGTTCAAGAGCCGCAATTTCCGCGTGTTCGATGCCTTCGAGCCGGTCGGCGTGCTCTACAGCACGCCGTTCTTCGTGGTGGTGTCGTCGTCCTCCCCGTGGAAGACCGTCGGCGATCTGCTCGCGGCCGCGAAGGCCAGACCGGGCAAGGTCAGCTTTGGGACCTGGGGCGTCGGCAGCACGGCGCATCTGCAGTCCGCGCTGCTGGAGGCGCAGGCCGGCGTCAGGATGCTGCACGTGCCGTACAAGGAGATGGGGCAGCTCTATACCGGCGTCAGCACGGGCGAAACCGACTGGGCGTTGGGGGCGAGGGCGTCGACCGAGTTCGTCTATCAGCCCGGTCGCGTCCGCTATCTCGCGGTGACGAGCCCGCAGCGGCTGCCTGCCATGCCCGATGTGCCGACGCTGGCCGAGTCCGGCGGTCCGGCCCATGCGGTGCCCAGCGGTTTCGTCGCGCTGATGGCGCCGAAGGGCACACCCGCGGCGATTCTCGACAGGATCAACAAGGATCTGCTCGCCGCCGTCGCCAGCACGGACGTGCAGGCGCGCTACAAGACCTTCAGTTTCGAGGCCACACCGTGGAGCGGCGCGCAGATGCGCCGTGCGATCGAGACGCGCAGCGCGACCTATGAGCAGGTCGTCCGCCAGAACGGCATCAAGCTCGATTGAGGAACGGACGAGCATGCGAAGGAAGCCCAACGACATCGGCCCCGCAGCCCGGGCGGCATCGCTGCCGGCGGCATTGTGGCAATGGGACGCCGCCGACTTGGCGGCGCAGATTCGCGCCGGCACGGTGTCGAGCGTGGAGGCGGTCCACAGCGTGTACGAACGCATCGACGCCATCAATCCGCGTCTCAATGCGATCGTCCATGCGGATCGCGAGCGGGCGCTCGAAGCAGCAAGGCGGGCCGACGCATTGCGTTCGGCTTCGCCGGACCCGCTCGGACCGCTGCATGGCGTACCGGTGACGATCAAGCTCAACGCCGACGTCGAAGGCGAGGCGACGACCAACGGCGTGCCGGCCTACCGCCGCCGCGTGGCGCGCGAGGATGGTCCCGTCGTTGCGAACCTGCGGCGCGCCGGTGCGATCGTGGTCGGGCGGACCAATGTGCCGCCCTTCTCGTTTCGCTGGTTCACCGAGAACCCGCTGCACGGCAGGACGCTCAATCCCTGGAACGCCGATATCACGTCGGGCGGGTCCAGCGGCGGCGCGGCGGTGGCGGTCGCCGCGGGCATGGGCGGGATCGCGCACGGCACCGACATCGCCGGCTCGATCCGCTATCCGGCCTATGTCAACGGCGTGGTCGGCTTGCGGCCCACCCCTGGACGCGTGCCGGCCTATCAGCCGACCGCAGATCCGCGCCTCGCCGGCCTGCAGCTGTTCTCGGCGCAGGGGCCGCTGGCGCGATGCGTCGACGACGTCGAGCTCGGATTCCGTGCCATGGCATCGAGCGGATCGTGCGATCCGACGTGGGTCGGCATGCCGCTGGATGTCCCGGACGACGCGGCGCCTGTCAGCGTGGCGTGCGTGGACGAGATTCCCGGCGCCCGGCTCGCTCCGGAAGTGGTACGCGCCCTTGGGAAGGCAGCCAGCGCGCTGCAGGCGGCCGGCTACCGCGTCGAACGGGCCGTGCCGCCCCGGCTCGACGAAGCGCTGGATATCTGGCTGGCCATCGTGATGACGGAAGTCCGGATGGGAATGATGGCGGCCGTCGAGGCGACGCGCGATCCGACGATCATCGCGTCGGTGAGGCACATGGCCGCGTGTGCGCCACCGCCGGACCTGCGCACCTATGCCGCGGCCTTCGCGCGGCGCGATGCGCTTCGGCGCGAATGGAATGCGTTCCTCGACCGCTATCCGCTGGTGCTGATGCCGACATCCTGCCGTCCGCCGATGCCGTGGGGCGAGGATCTGCACGATCTCGAGCGGATGCAGATGCTGCTGCGGGATCAGTCCCCGTTGATCGGCGTCGCCGCGATGAGCCTGCCGGGTTTGCACCTGCCAACCGGTATCGACAACGGACTGCCGAGCGGCGTGCAGCTGGTGGCCGCAAGCTTCCGCGAACAGCGGCTGCTCGCAGCCGGCAGGGTGATCGAGCGGGATGCGGGGATGCCGAGGGCTTATGACGCGCCGGAACGGTGAGCCATGGACGCGCGCGCTCGTGGACCTGTGGGGAGAGCGGCGGCAGCGCGCTAGTATTGCGGTTCCATCGAACATCGCCAACGACGCCACTGCACCATGCCGCCGCTTGCCAACGAGCCGGTCCCGATCGAAGTCCGGCGCATTCTCGATGTCGTAGTCGGCGCGCTCGGCGACAACATCGCCGGCGCCTATCTGTTCGGCTCCGCCATCGTGGGCGGGCTGCGGCCGGACAGCGATGTCGACCTGCTGGTGCTCACGCATCGAACGATGGCCGCGCAATGCCGCAGGCAGTTGGTGCAAGCGTTGATGAAGGTCTCCGGCGCGCGCGCGGAGAGGGGGCCGGCCCGCAATGCCGAAGTCACGATTGTGGTGCTCGACGACATCGCGCCGTGGCGGCACCCGGCGCGGAGCGACCTCGTCTATGGCGAATGGCTGCGCGACGAGTTCGAAGCGGGCGCGGTGCCGGCGCCGAGCACCGACCCCGATCTGACGCTGGTGCTGGCCACGGCCCTGCAAGGCCACCGCGCATTGATCGGCCCGGCGCTTGCCGAATTTCTTCCAGCGATTCCCTACACCGATATCCGGCGCGCCATCGCGGACAGCCTGCCGGCGCTGGTGGCGAACGTCTGCGGCGACGAACGCAACGTCATGCTGACGCTGGCCCGCATGTGGGTCACGCTGGCGACGGGCAAGATCGTGCCGAAGGACGAGGCTGCCGACTGGTTGCTGCCGCGCCTGCCGCAGGGCCAGCGCGCGCTACTGGCGACGGCCCGCGATGCCTATCGTGGCGATGGCGGCGATGGCGGCGATGGCGCCGATGAGGCCTGGCACGAACGCGGGGCAGACGTCCGCGCCTGGGTCAACGATGTCAGCCAGGCGATCGCGCGGATGCTGCACGAGGGCGGCGACGCATGAGCACTCATGCCATCGCGTGCTAGGCGGTGCGTTTCGGCTGGACCGCCATCAGCATCAGCGCAATCACCGCCAGGGCCAATGGCGCGAACGATACCCACAACACCGTATCCCAGTCGTAGGCCGCCAACAGTCCCCCGGAGGCAAACGAGCCGAGCGCCATCGTGCCGAAGACGATGAAATCGTTGAAGGACTGCACCTTGGTCTTTTCCTCGGGCCGGTGGCATTCCAGCACCAGCGCCGAGGCGCCCACGAAGCCGAAGTTCCAGCCGAGCCCCAGGAGAATCAGGGTCAGCCAGAAGTGGGCCACATCGATGCCGGTCAGGCCGATCGCGGCGGAAACGCCGGTCAGCAGCAGGCCCGCCGTGACGACGCGCTGCGCGCCGAAGCGGGTAATCAGCCGGCCCGTGAAGAAGCTCGGTCCATACATTGCGATCACGTGCCACTGCAGACCGAGGTTGGCGTCTTCCTGCGAATGGCCGCACAGATGCATCGCCAGCGGCGCCGCGGTCATCAGGAAGTTCATCAGCATGTATGACACGGCGCCGCACATGACCGCGGTGACGAACAGCGGCTGGCGCGCGATCGTCGACAGCGGCCGCCCCTTCGCGACTTCCGCCGCCGTCGGCATCGGCAGCCGCACGCCCCACAGCACCAGCGCCGACACCAGCGCGACGACGGCCTGCATGACGAAGGTCGCCGCGAACATGTGCGGCGGCCACAGATGCATGGTGTGCGTGACCAGCTGTGGTCCGACGACACCGGCGACGACGCCGCCTCCCATCACGAAGGACAGCGCACGCGGGCGCAGCGCAGGCGAGACGCCGTCGGCCGCGGCGAAGCGGAACGACAGCACCACCGCCGCATAGGCGCCGCCGAAGAACGTTGCCAGGCAGAACAGCCAGAACGAACTCCACACGACGGCGGCGGCCGCCAGCAAACCGACCAGCACGCCGCAGGCGGTGCCGGCCAGGAACGAGGCGCGTCGGCCGTAGCGGCGCGCGATGGCTCCCGTCGGCAGGATGCACGCCGCCATGCCGACAACGAAGATCGAGATGGGCAGCGTGGCCAGCGTCTTGTCGGGGGCCAGCATGTCGCCGACGATCGCGCCGGTCGCATAGACCACGACGGAATTGGCACCGGCCAGCGCCTGCGCGACGGTCAGGCGCAGGATATTGCCGCGCTGGTCGCGCTCGGAGAGTTCGGCGACGGAATCGCTCAGTGCGGCAGGGGCGGCGTTCGACAAGACAATACCTCGGAGAAATGGGGATTCGCGCTCGGCACCGTGGGTCGATGGCGGAATTCCGGCGGGACGACAGGCGATTGTTGGCGGATTATCCCCGACCTGCAAACAAGATTAAGTATCGATCAGCGAAAGAATAGCTTTATCGATGTGGAAGTCGTCGCGCACGAGTCGATCGGAGCGGCGGCGCCGGCGCAAGGGAAAAACATGCTGCACCGCACGACCGGGCGAGAAACGGTCCTGCGGTAGAGTAACGGTTCTTCTTCCCCCCCGATGCTCGCCATATGGAGACCGAGCCATGGAATTCGTTATCCCCAGTACCGCAAATCTGGTTCTGTTCGTCAGCGCCGCCCTGGTGTTGTTGGTGATTCCAGGCCCGGCCGTGCTGTACATCATCGCGCAGTCGGTGGAGCAGGGCCGCAAGGCCGGGATGGTGTCGGATCTCGGCATCCATACGGCCACGCTGGTACACGTGCTGGCCGCCGCGCTGGGGTTGTCCGCGTTGCTGGCCTCGTCCGCCGTGGCGTTCAGCATCCTGAAGTATGCCGGTGCCGCCTATCTGATCTGGCTGGGGCTGAAGAAGATCTTCGGCCGTCCGGCGCCGGTCGTCGTCGATGCGGTGCCGCAGCAGCGGCGCTACGCCCGGCTGTTCCGCGACGGCTTCATCGTCAACCTGCTCAATCCCAAGACGGCACTGTTCTTCCTGGCCTTCCTGCCGCAGTTCGTCGACGTCAGCCGCGGCCACGTGGCGATGCAGATCGTCTTTCTGGGCCTATTGTTCACGCTGCTTGGCCTGATCAGCGATGCCTGCTACGCGCTGGCCGCAAGTGCGGCGGGCCGCTGGCTGCGCCAAAGCCGCGGCTATCTGACGTTCGAGCGCTACGTCGGCGGCACGCTGCTGATCGGGCTGGGCATTACTGCAGCGTTTGCCGGGAACGGCAAGAAATAGTCGGCGCCGCCGAAGGCGTTACCGAATCCGGATGTCGGCCGCGCCGCCGCCGGTATCCTGCCGGACCGCGGTCCAGTCGGCCCGCGTCAACCGGTACACGCAATGCGCTTTGAGCGGATGGCCATCGGGTACGTTCGGGTGGTCGAAGGTCTGCGCGCAGCGCCGCATGCCCAGCCGTTCCATCACCGCCTGCGAGGGCTGGTTCAGCAAGGCGGTGAACGACACGATTTCGTTCAGGCCGAATACCTCGAAGCCGGCCCGCAGGGCGGCGCGCGCGGCCTCGCTGGCGTAGCCCCGTCCCCAGTATTCAGCCGCAAGGCGCCAGCCGATCTCCACGCACGGCGCGAAGGGTAACGGCGCGCCTGGGATGTTCAGGCCCACCATGCCGATAAACGCGCCATCCTGCTTGCGCTCCACCGCCCAGAACCCGAACCCGTGCGCGGCAATATGCGCGCTGCAGCGGTCGATCATCGCGTCGCTGGCGGCGCGGTCAAACGGCGCCGGAAAATAGCGCATGACCCGGACATCGGCATTGAGCGCGGCAAAGGGATCGCTGTCGGAAGCCTGCCATGGGCGCACGATCAGACGGGGTGTTTCGAGCTGGATGGGGCGCGGACCCGGATGCATTTGGCGTTTCCGTTCGCATCAAGAAGGGAGGGAAGTATGACACTGCCCGCGGCACTGGCCGATCACGGCCGTCTTCGCTGGATGCCGGTCAGCATGGGCGAATCGGGCGATCTTGTCTATCGCCGCGATGACGGCCGGGCCTTCGCCAAGGTCGTGCCGGAGTCCCGCTCGGCAGAGCTCGCCGGCGAGCGCGATCGGCTCGCCTGGCTGGAGGGTCAAGGGATTGCCTGCCCGAAGGTACTGGACTGGCGAGAAGCGGGGAACGAAGTGTGCCTGGTGATGACAGCCGTGCCAGGCGTGCCCGCGGCCGATTTGCCCGGCACGGATCTGCTCGAGGCATGGCCGTCGATGGTGCGCGAGCTTGGCGCGCTGCACGCGTTGTCGTCGGGCCAGTGCCCGTTCGAACGCAGCCTGTCGGCGATGTTCGCGCGTGCCGTGGACGTGGTGAACCGCGATGCAGTCAATCCAGACTTTCTGCCCGACGAGGACAAGCGCACGCCGGCCCCGGAACTGCTGGCGCGGGTCGAACGCGAGCTGCCCGTCCGCCTTGCGCAAGAGGCCACCTCTACGGTGGTCTGTCACGGCGATCCCTGCCTGCCCAACTTCATGGTCGATCCGCACACGCTGCGATGCACGGGCATCATCGACCTGGGTCGGCTCGGCCGGGCGGACCGCTATGCCGACCTCGCCTTGATGGTGGCCAATGCCGAGGAAAGCTGGCAGACACCGCAGCAGGCGGAACAGGCCTTCGCCATGCTGTTCGACACCCTCGGGCTGACGGCCGATCGCGAACGATTGGCCTTCTACCTGCGGCTCGATCCGTTGACCTGGGGGTGAATGGCGCCCGCCGTCCGCGTTCCCTGGCGCAGCTCGTCCTCGATATAGGCCCGGATCACATCGGCGAAGCCGGCGTCGCCGCGCAACCCCAGCTGCTCGGCGCGCGTGGTGTCCCAGCGGCCCGGCCAGCTGCCGACGATCTGCTGCACGCGGGCGTCGGGCTCGCGGCGAATGCGGTTGGCGGCCTCGTCGCCGGCCACTTCCCGCAGCGCGGCGATCATCTCATCCACGGTCACGGAAACGCCAGGCAGATTGACGATGCGCCGATTGCCCAACCGTTCGCCCGGCAGCTCGCTGCCGGCAATCAGCGCCTCGATGGCCCGGCGCGGCGACAGCAGCCACAGCCGCGTGGCGCCCGGCACCGGGCAGATCGCCTCCTCGCCATTGAGCGGTTCGCGGATGATGCCGCTGGCAAACGACGATGCGGCGGCATTGGGCCGGCCCGGACGCACGCTGATGGTCGGCAGCCGCAACACGACGCCGTCGACAAAGCCGCGCCGGCTGTAATCGGACAGCATCAGTTCGGCAATCGCCTTCTGCGTGCCGTACGACGATTGCGGATTGAGCGCGGTATCGTCGCGCACCACCTCGGGCAGCACGCCGCCATAGACGGCCACCGAGCTGGTGAACACCACGCGCGGGCGATGGCCGCGGGCCCGGCATACTTCGAGCAGCGCGCGCGAGGCATCGAGGTTGATGCGCATGCCCAGGTCGAAATCGGCCTCGGCCTGGCCGCTGACGATGGCGGCCAGATGGAACACCACCGCGGTATCGCGGTCGATCGCGCGTTCGAGCAGCGCGGGATCGGCGATATCGCCGACCAGCGCGGTCACGCGCTGGTCGCCCAGATCGTTGCCTGGCACGACATCGACCAGCACCAGTTCCGTGATGGGAGCCGCCTTGCCGTCGGGACCGGTCAGCTCGCCGCGCGACAGCAGCTGTTTGGCCAGACGCTGGCCGAGAAATCCGGCGCCGCCGGTGATCAGTACTTTCATGATGCGTTGCCTTGTTGAATCGCGAGATCGGCGGGCAGCCGGCCGTGAATGTGCCAGCCGCCCGCAATGATTACCGCTGCAGCCAGGGGCGCAGCCACCCAAGCCCCTCGGTGGTACCTGCCCTGGGGCGATATTCGCAGCCGATCCAGCCCTGGTAGCCAAGCGCGTCGATCACGTCGAACAGGTAGGGATAGTTCAGTTCGCCGATATCCGGCTCGTGCCGTTCCGGCACGCCGGCGATCTGGATATGACCGATGCCGGCGATGTCGCGCCTGAGCTTGGTCGCCACATCGCCTTCGACGATCTGGCAGTGATAGCAGTCGAACTGCACCTTGAGGTTCGGCGCGCCGATCTCGCGGCAGATCGCTTGCGCATCGTCCTGGCGGTTCAGGAAGAAACCCGGGATATCGCGGGTGTTGATCGGCTCGATCACCACCGTGATGCCGTCGGCCTGCGCGGTGCGGGCGGCGTACTCCAGGTTGCGCAGATAGATGGCGCGCTGCTGGTCGCGCGACACGCCCGGCGCCGCAAGGCCCGCCATCACGTGCAGCTTGTCGTTGCCCAGCACGCGCGCGTAGTCGAGCGCCGTATCGATGCTGCGCCGGAATTCGTCTTCCCGTCCGGGCAGCGACGCGATGCCGCGTTCGCCGCCGGCCCAGTCGCCCGGCGGCGCATTGAACAGCGCCTGTTGCAGGCCATTGGCATCGAGCCGCGACTTCAGCTCGGCCGCCGGAAAGTCGTAAGGAAACAGATACTCCACGGCGCGGAAGCCATCGTTCGCGGCCGCGGCAAAACGGTCCAGGAACGCGTGCTCGTTGTACATCATCGAAAGATTGGCGGCAAAGCGTGGCATGGCAGCAAGTCGGGATGGAGTGGAGGAAGGCGGCGCTAGCGCGCCGCGTCCATATTAGCGGTTGACCAGCCTGGCCGGCGTCAGCCAGACGGCGACGGCACCGAGCACCAGCATGCCGGCCAGCACATACATGCCGGCTGCCGTGCTGTTGGTGGCATCGCGCAGGAAGCCGATCAGATAGGGGCTGGCGAAGCCGGCCAGGTTGCCGATCGAATTGATGATCGCGATACCGGCCGCGGCGGCGCTGCCGGCGAGGAACGCGGTCGGCAGCGACCAGAACAGCGGGGCGCAGGTCAGCACGCCGGCGGCCGCCACCGACAGCGCGACGATGGACAGCGTGGTGTTGCCGGTGGCGGAGGCGGCGATGGTGAAGCCGACGGTGCCCATCAGCGCCGGCACGATCAGATGCCAGCGCCGCTCGCGGCGCTTGTCCGCGCTGTGGCCGAACAGGTTCATCGCGACGATGGCGACCACGAAGGGAATCGCGCTCAGCAGCCCGATTTCCAGCGTGCCCGTGATGCCGGTCGATTTGACGAAGGTCGGCATCCAGAACGTCAGACCGTACTGCCCCGATACGAAGGCGAAGTAGATCAGCGACATCCACCACATGCGCGGGTCACGGAACACCGCGCGCAGCGAATGCGCGTGCTGTTGCTGCTCCTGCGGCTGCGCGGCGATCTCGTCGGCGAGCAGCGTCTTCTCGCGCTCGGTCAGCCATTTGGCGCTGCGGATGTTGTTGTCCAGATAGAGGATCGTCGCGATGCCGATCAGCACCGCCGGGATTGCCTCCAGCACGAACATCCATTGCCAGCCGTGAAAGCCCGCGCCACCGTGGAAGCTCTCCATGATCCAGCCGGACAGCGGATTGCCGAAAATGCCCGATACCGGAATCGCCGACATGAACACCGCGATGATCTTGGCGCGGCGGTGCGATGGAAACCAGTAGGTGAGGTAAAGGATCACGCCAGGATAGAAACCGGCCTCCGCCAGGCCCAGCAGGAAGCGCAGCACATAGAACTGCGTCGGCGTCGTGACGAAGGCGAACATCGCCGACAGGATGCCCCAGGTGATCATGATGCGGGCGATCCAGATGCGCGCGCCGATCCGGTGCATCAGCATATTGCTCGGCAGTTCGAACAGGAAGTAGCCGAGGAAGAAGATGCCGGCGCCCAGGCCGAACACCGTCTCGCTGAAGGCCAGGTCCTGCGACATCTGCAGCTTGGCGAAGCCGACGTTGACGCGGTCCAGATAGGCCACCACGTAGCACAGCATCAGGAACGGCACGATGCGCCAGAACACCTTGCGGTAGGTCAGGTCGAGTTCGGCTTTGTCGGGTGCGTCGACGTAGGCGGCCGCGGCCGCGTCGTAGGCTGTCATCGGTTGTCTCCTATGGATTGTGTCGGGCCGGCTGTCGCGCCGGCGCCGGTGTGCGTAATCAAGGCCCGTGCACACCGCGGGCTGGCGCGTCCGCTACCAGCGTGCGCCGAAGGTCTGGCGTAGTTCTTCAAGCGCCGCGGCGTCGAGCGGCGCGGGCTTGGGATCGGTCATCAACCACAGGCGTGCGGTTTCCTCGAGCTCTTCGAGCGCCCACGACGCTTGCGAAACCGACGGGCCCCACACCACGGGGCCCAGCCGGTCCAGCAGCACGCCGCGCACGCGCGCGGCCAGCGCGGCCACTTGCGCCGCGACCTCGGGGTCGCCCGGGCGGCGATAGCGCAGCAGCGGAACATGGCCAACCTTCATCACGTAGTAGGGCGTGATCGGCGGCAGCACGTCGTCGTCGCGCCAGACGCCCGCGAGCGTCAGCGCGACCAGATGGGTCGAATGCGTATGCACCACGCCGTGCGCGTTCGGGTCGTTGGCATAGATGCCGCGATGCAGCGCCAGCGTCTTCGAGGGCCTGTCGCCGGACACGTGCTGGCCGCTGGCGTCGACCTTGGCGATGCGCGCCGGGTCCAGCCGGCCCAGGCAGGCATCGGTCGGCGTAATCAACCAGCCGTCGTCGAGCCGCGCGCTGATATTGCCGGCGCTGCCGACCGCATGCCCGCGCGCATACAGGCTCGCGCCGATCGTGCAGATCTCCTCGCGCAGGCGGGCTTCCTCGCTCATTGGATGCCTCCTTCCAGCTGGCGCAGCGCCTTGGCGAAGAAATCGACCGCGCCGAAATTGCCCGACTTGAGCGCCAGACCCAAGGGCTCGGTGTCGATGGTGGCGGTGGCCGGCACGCCGGGATCGATCTGCGCGCCGATCTGCAGCGATTTCACGTCGAGTGCCTGCACCACGGCGCCCGACGTCTCGCCGCCGGCAACCACGAACTTGCGCACGCCCATCTCGCGCAGACCGCGCGCGATGGCAGCCAGCGTGGCCTCCACCAGTTGGCCGGCCTCCGCCACGCCGAGCGCTCGCTGCACGCTGCGCACTTCGTCGGGCGTGGCGGTGGCATAGATCAGTACCGGCTCGGGCAGATGCGATCGGGCAAACGCCAGCGCCTGCTCGACCACCGCTTCGCCGCGCGCCACCGCGAGGGGGTCGATGCGGAAACTCGGCCTGGCGTCAGCTCCGTTCCCGTTCCCGTTCCCGCGCCACGCTGCCACCTGCTGGTTCGTCGCTTGCGACGCGCTGCCTGCCAGCACCGCGGCATGGCCTTCGATGCGGGGCAATTGCGCGGCATCGGCGCGTTCCGCCAACAGACCCGCGCGGCGGAAGTTGGCGGGCAGGCCGAGCGCGATGCCCGAGCCGCCGGTCACCAGCGGCAGATCGGCGCACGCTTCGCCGAGCACGTGCAGATCTTGGTCGGACAGCGCGTCGGCAATCGCCAGCCGTACGCCATCGGCGCGCAACTGCGCGATCGCCTCGCGCACCGCGGCCGCGCCGGCGGCGATCGTGTCATAGCGGATCAGGCCGACCCTGTCGCGGGTTTGCCGTTGCAGCACGCGCACCAGATTGGCATCGCGCATCGGCGTCAGCGGATGGTTCTGCATGCCCGACTCGTTCAGCAGCGTGTCGCCGACGAACAGATGGCCGCGAAAGACCGTACGGCCGTTCTCCGGAAAAGCCGGACAGGCGATCGAGAAGCCGGGCTGTTCCAGCGCATCGAGCAGGGCCTCGGCCACCGGGCCGATATTGCCGGCATCGGTAGAGTCGAAGGTCGAGCAGTACTTGAAGAAAAATTGGTGGCAGCCCTGTTCGCGCAGCCAGGCGAGGGCGGCCAGCGATTGCGCAATGGCCTCGGTTGCCGGGATGGTGCGCGATTTGAGCGCCACCACAATGGCGTCCGCTTGCAGCGGCGCCGCGGACGGCGGCACGCCGATGGTCTGCACGGTTCGCATGCCGCTCTTGACCAGCATATTGGCCAGATCGGTGGCGCCGGTGAAATCGTCGGCGATACAGCCCAGAAGCGGGCGAGGCGAGTTGGAGTGGGACATGAATGGGCGGGGGATAACGGACAGCGGCAACGAACGGCGCTCAGCCTGTTTTGAATCAGCGTGAGGGCGGCAGCGTGATGCCGGGGAAGGTCTTGATCACCGCGGAATCGTCCTCGCCGCCATGGCCGGCGCTGGACGCGCTCATGAACATCTGATGCGCGGTGGCCGACAACGGCAGCGGGAATTTGCTGCGGCGGGCGGTATCGAGCACCAGGCCCAGGTCCTTGACGAAGATGTCGACGGCGGACAGCGGCGTGTAATCGCCTTTGAGGATATGGGGCACCCGGTTCTCGAACATCCACGAGTTGCCGGCGCTATGGGTGATCACGTCGTACAGCGCGTCCGGATCGACGCCCTCGCGCAGCCCCAGCGCCATCGCTTCGGCGGCAGCCGCGATATGCACGCCGGCCAGCAATTGATTGATGATCTTGACCTTGGAGCCGGCACCATGCTGCTCGCCAAGTCGATAGACCTTGCCCGCGATGGCCTCGAGCACGTCGTCGCAGGCGGCATAGGCGGCCGCCGGCCCCGACGTCATCATCGTCATCTCGCCCGACGCCGCGCGCGCCGCACCGCCGGACACCGGCGCGTCGAGCATCAGCAGGCCCGCCGCTTCCAGGCGCACGCCAAGCTGCACGGCAAATTCCGGCGCGACCGTCGCGCTGGCAATGACCACGCTGCCGGCCTTCATGCGGGCCACCGCGCCTTGCTCGCCGAACAGCACCGCTTCGGTCTGCTCGGCATTGACCACCAGCGTCACCACCACGTCGCACTGCGCACCCAGTTCGGCCGGCGTGGCGCAGGCGATGCCGCCTTCGTTGGCGAAGGCGCGCAGCACCTCGTCGCGCACGTCGCAGGCGTGAACGCGAAAGCCCGCGCGCAACAGCGAGCGCGCAACGCCCAGGCCCATGGCACCGAGGCCGATGACTCCAATATGTCGTGACATGATCTGTCTCTGGTTGGCGCGAGCCGCCGCGGCGGCCGCTCAGCAGATGCCGGCTTGCGACAGCCGGCGCTCGGCGTTGTACAGGTGGGTCAGGGCGGCATTGCGTGCCGCCATCGGGTCGCGCGCACGGATCGCGTCGACGATGGCCGCGTGTTCGTCGCGCACCTGACGCGAGAAATCGTCGCGCGTCGCCTCGTTGCGGCGGGTCACCGCGACCCCGGCCTCGAGGTACTGGTTCAGGAAATTCAGCGTCTTGATGAAGTAGGGGTTGCCGGTCACCGCGGCGATCTTGCGGTGAAAGGCGACATCCTCGGCCACGCCATCGCGTCCGGCGGCCGCCGCCTCGTCGATATTGGCCAGCGCCGCGTCGATCTCGGCGATATCCCGGTCAGTGCAGCGCCGCGCGGCCTCCGCTGCAACCTCCGCCTCGATGGCGCGGCGCACCGCCAGCAGATGCGGCATCGAGCTGGGCTCGATCGCCTCGGCGTAATCGATCCGCAACGGCCGGATCGCGCCATGCTCCTTGACGAACACGCCGCTGCCCTGGCGCGGCTCGACCACGCCTTCGTTCTTGAGCCGCGAAATCGCCTCGCGAATCACCGTACGGCTAACGCCGAACTGCTGCGCCAGCACGGCCTCGGTGGGCAGCTTGCCGGTCGCGGCAAAACTGCCGATCTCGATCTGCTTGAGCAGTTGCTGAGCGACGGTGTCGCTCATCGCGGGGGCGGAGACCTTGTCGAACATGGCTTGGGCCGGTGTGATGCCTTATCAGGTAATAAGGTCATCATACAAATTTGAGGGCGGCAACCGTTATTGGGGACAACCCTTGCAACGCTAGAGGATTCTTTGCGTCACCTAAGCGAACACCTTTGCCAACGAGCCTTGCTGGCGTAAGCCGCCTGCAGCAGCGCAAGGCGCTTGGTATCAGCCGGTATCACGCGATTTGATACTTCTCGCCGTCGACGATACCGAACCAGGTTTTTCTGGAGTCGTTGCCCCTGTCCCGCTCGGCTCGGCGGCCGCGGCCAGCAGCCGCGCCTCGATGTAGATCCGTTTGACGGAGGGATAGCGCAAACGAATCTGCCGTTCCACCCTTTCCACCGAGCGCGCGATCTCGGTGCCGCGAGCGCCGGCACGGAACTGGACGTCGAGCGCTACCAGTACATCGTCGGGACCGAAATGCATGGTCAGCGGCCGCGCGGCGTAATCGATGCAAGGGTCTTCGTGTGCCAGGCGCTGAATACCTTCGGCCATCTCGCGGTTCACGCTTTCCCCCACCAGCAAGCTGCGGCTTTCCCGGACCAGCACCGTAGCGACGCCGGTAAGCAGCACGCCAATCACCAGCGATGCCGCGCCGTCCAGCACCGGCATGTTCCAGCGGTGGCTCGCATAGATGCCCGCCGCAGCGATCACCAGTCCAGCGAGCGCCGCGGCGTCTTCGGCAAGCACGGTGACGGTGGTGGGATCCTTGCTGCTGCGCAGCGCCGTCCAGAACGGCGTGGCGCCCTTTTCGCGATTGAACTCGCGCAGCGCAATGGCAAAGCTGATTCCTTCGAATATCGCGGCGCAGGCCAGCACGATGTAATTCCAGTGGGGATCGCGCAATGGCTCGGGATCCATCATGTGAAGCACACCTTCGTAAGCCGAAATGCCGCCGCCCAGGCCAAAGATCAGCACCGCGACGATCAAGCTCCAGAAGTACAGCTCCTTGCCGTAGCCAAACGGATGCTGCGGATCGGCCTTGCGGCGACTGCGCGACAGACCGACCAGCAGTAGTAGCTCGTTGCCGGTATCGACGGTCTAGTGGATCGCTTCAGAGAGCATCGCGGAGCTGCCCGTGACACTGGCGACAATGAATTTGGTCACGGCGATGGCGAGGTTGGCCGCGATCGCGCCGTAGATGGCGAGGGGAGATTTGCGCGACGCGCTGGCCGGCGAGGGCGGCGCCGGTTCAGATGGCGAGGCATCCTTGAGCGCCGCGCCGGTGACAGGAGGGGGCCACGGATGACGTCCTGACATGCAGTCTTCGTGTCGTGACAGCAGGAATACGACGGGTCAAGCAACAGTTGTACCTTGGCCGCATCCGCGCCTGAAAAAAGCGAACGGACCTCAATGGCGCCCGCGATGACGTCGATCGAACGGTAAATGCTTCATGCCGATGTATTGGTCGCAACCGCAAGCCGGCGCGGCGGGCAGAGCCGATAGCAGCATGCCAATGCACAGTCCGACACCGGACGTATGGGATGTTATGGGAAGCAAAAACCCCCGCAAAGCGAGGGTTGACGGCGTCTCTGGACTTCTTGGGATTTGGTGCCCGGGGTCGGACTCGAACCGACACGCCTTGCGGCGGGGGATTTTGAGTCCCCTGCGTCTACCTGTTTCACCACCCGGGCGGGGTGCGCGATCGTGCCGGAGGGTTGCCGGAGAAGCGGCGGGGGCACTGCGCTGAGCAGCGGATTATGCCGCAAATCGCCTGACGGGACAACCGAGGGCGGCCTGCCGCGGGGCGGCGCGGTCTAGCGCCGGCGCTTGTCGTTGGTCCAGCGGTTGCGGTCGTAATACTCCGGCGGCTTGCGGGCGATCCAGCGGATGAAGTCGGCCATGGCGGGGTGGCCGCGCAGCTTGTCCCAATCGTGGAATTCGGTGGCGAGCTCGGCTTCGGTGAAGACCGAGTGGATCTTCTGGTGGCAGACCCGGTGCATCGGCACCACCTCGGTTCCGCCGCGGGAGCGGGGCACCGGGTGGTGCAGGTCGGTGCTGGGGCCCGCGATCAGTGGCCGCCCGCATAGCGGGCAGGTCTCGAGCAGGGCTGGCGTGTCGGCCGGGGCCGGTGGTCCGTGCTGATCGCCGCGGCCGGCCTTGCCCACGCGAAGATGGCGTTTGACGACCATGCCCGGCCACTTTCATGCCGAATCAGCCCTGATCCTCCAGCACCCGCAGCAGCGACGAGGTGTCGTCCTTGCCCCAGCCGTTGCGCATCAGCGTCTGCAGCTGCGCGGCGGTGGCCTGCATCGCCGGCAGCGCCAGCCCGGCTTCGCGGGCGACGTCGGCGGCCAGGCCAAAGTCCTTGTCGTGCAGGCGCGCCTGGATGCCGGCGGCGAAATCGCGGGCGACCATCTTCGGTCCCATCATGTCCAGCATGCGGCTGCCGGCCATGCCGGTCGACATCGCCTGCAGCACGCGCTGCATGTCGACCTGCTGCGACTGCGCGAAGCGCATCGCCTCGGCGATCCCTTCGATATTGACGACCTGCGCGATCTGGTTGCACAGCTTGGCGACCTGGCCCGCGCCGTTGTCGCCGATATGCGTGATGGTCTTGCCGTAGCAGGCGAGCAGCCGCTGCACGCGTTCGAGGACTTCCGCCTTGCCGCCGACCATGATGGTCAGCGTGCCGGCTTCGGCGGCGACGGTGCCGCCCGACACCGGGCAGTCGAGCGCCTGGATGCCGCGTTCGGCCAGCGCCTGGGCGATCTCGCGCGTGACCACCGGCGAGATCGTGCTGTGGTCGATGCAGATCGTGCCCGGCGCGGCGCTCTCGATCACGCCGCCTTCGCCGAGCAGAACCATGCGGACATCCTCGGACGAGGTCACGTTGGTGAACACGACCTCGGCGCCGCGCGCCGCCTCGGCCGGGCTGAAGAACGGCTCGGCGCCCAGTTCGCGCGCCGCGTCGGCGGCTTCGGGCCGGCGCACGGAGGCGCGCACCGTATGGCCGGCCGCGAGCAGATGGCGCACCATCTGCGAGCCCATCGCGCCCAGGCCGATAAAGGCAATGGTAGTCATGTCGACAGCTCCTTCCTGATCTTGTTGTGCGCGGCAGTGCGCGTTCGCCCGTGCCGCGCCCGGCAATGCCGGCCTTATTGTCCCGCGTAACTGAACTTGCCGTTGCGGATCACGCCCATCACGCGCGAGCGCTGATCGAAGCCCTGGTGGTCGCGCGGGCTCAGGTTCAGCACGCCGTTTGGCACGGTCAGATTGGCGGTGGTTTCCAGCGCGTTGCGCATCGCCGCGCGAAATTCTTTGGTGCCCGGCTGCGCGCCGGTCTTCAGCGCGCGCCGTGCGGCGTCATCCAGCAGTTGCCACGCGCCCCAGGCATCGCCGGCAAATTGCGTGATCGAATCCGCGCCGTACTTGGCCTCGTAGCGGGTCACGAAGTCGAGCGCGACCTTCTTGACCGGATGGGTGTCGGGCAACTGGCGAGCGACCACCACCGGGCCGGTCGGAAACAGCGTCCCTTCGACGTCCTTGCCGCCCATGCGCAGGAATTCACCGGTGGCGATGCCGTGGGTCTGATAGACCTTGCCCTTGTAGCCGCGCTCGCCCAGCGTCTTCTGCGGCAGCACCGACGGCGTGCCGGCGCCTGCGATCAGGATCGCATCGGGGTTGGCCGCCATCAGCTTCAGGACCTGGCCGGTGACCGAGGTGTCGTTGCGCGAGAAGCGCTCGCTGGCGACCACGCGGATCTTGCGGACCTCGGCCAGCTTGGAAAACTCTCGCCACCAGCTCTCGCCGTAGGCGTCGTTGAAGCCGATGAAGCCGACCGACCGCACGCCGTGATTGCTCATGTGCTCGGTCAGCACGGTCGCCATCTGCGAGTCGTTCTGCGGCATCTTGAAGGCCCAGCGGCGCTTGGGGTCGGTCTGCGGCTCGACGATCGCGGCCGAGGCGGCCAGCGCAACCATCGGGGTCTCGCCTTCCGATACCGCGTCGAGCGCGGCCAGCGCGGTGGGCGTGATGTTCGGGCCGACGATCACGTCGACCTTTTCCTCGGAGATCAGCTTGCGGACGTTGCGCACCGCGGCGGACGGGTCCGAGCCGTCGTCGAGCAGGATGTACTCGGCCTTCTGGCCGCCGAGCGTCGCCGGCCACATCAGGATCGTGTTCTTCGACGGAATGCCGATCGACGCGGCGGGGCCGGTGGTCGACACGTCGATGCCGACGCGGATGTCGGCGCGCGCGGCACCGGAGCACAGCGCGCCGGCGGCGGCAAGCGCCAGCGCGGCAACGCGCAGCGAACGTCGCAGGCGGGGCAGGGTGGATCGTGGCATTGGGGTCTCCTCCTTCGGCTTGTTGGCTTTTCTCTCGCGTCTGCTTCTATTGAGTACGGAGTCAACCTGGCCGGGCGGCGGCCTTCGGCGCGAGCCGCCACAGCGAGGTCGTCTCCGCGGCGCGGGCCGCGTGCAGCGGATCGTCGGCATCGGCGGCACGGGGATGGCGCGGCTTGATGTCGATGCGGCCCAGCACCTGCAGGCCGGCGGCGTCGATCATGCCGAGCAGCGCCTCGCGCGTGCGCAGGCCCTGATGTTCGGCCAGGTCCGACAGGATCAGCCAGCCTTCGCCGTCGTCGCTCAGATGCGCGGCCAGGCCGGCCAGAAAGCCGCGCAGCATGCGGCTGTCCGGGTCGTAGATCGCGTGCTCGATCGGCGCATTGGCGCGTGCCGGCACCCACGGCGGATTGCAGACCACCAGCGGCGCGCGGCCGGACGGAAACAGGTCCGCCTGCACGATCTCGACCTGTCTGGTCAGCCCAAGCCGGCCGATATTGTCGGCGGCGCAGCCCAGCGCGCGCGGGTCCTGGTCGGTGGCGACGACGCGGGCGATGCCGCGCCGGGCCAGCATCGCGGCCAGCACGCCGGTACCGGTGCCGATATCGAAGGCCAGCGATTCGCGCGCCAGCGCCTTGGGCAAGGGCGCCTGGCCGACCAGGTCGACATACTCGCCGCGCACCGGCGAGAACACGCCATACCAGGGATGGATGCGGTCGCCCAGCGCCGGCACCGGCACGCCCTTCTTGCGCCACTCGTGCGCGCCGATCAGGCCGAGCAGTTCGCGCATCGACGCGACATAAGGCTGGTCGGCCGGACCGTAGGCCTCGGTGCAGGCTTCCCGGACGTCCGGGGCGCGCCGCAGCGGCACGGAGTGATCCGACTCGAACGGCAGCAGCAGCATGCCGAGCGTGCGGGCGCGCTGCGCCTGTGCCTGGCGATGCAGATGGAAGGCCTCGGCCGGGGTGGCCGGCGCGGGCTTGGCCTTGGCCTGGCGCTGCGCCGGGCGCGGCTTGCGCTCGACCCGGCGCGCCATCGCCTGCAGCAGCTGGCGCGCGTTCTGGAAGTCGCCGCGCCACAGCAGCGCGGTGCCCTCGCAGGCGAGCCGGTAGGCGGTATCGGCGTCGGTGCGGTCGTCGGCGATCACCACGCGCCGCGGCGGCGGCATCCCGGCCTCGGAGCGCCAGCGCGCGCGATGCGGCACGCCTTCCTCGGTCCACTCGATGATGGGCTCGGCCTCCGGCCGTTGCTCGGGTTGGTGTGCGCTCACAGTTCGTAGGCCTCGTGGTCGCCCGACATCGCCTGCTCGACCAGCTTGCGGTTCAGCGTCGGCGAAAACAGTTCGATGAAGGTATAGACGAAGCTGCGCAGGTAGGCGCCCTGCTTGACGGCCAGGTGCGTCACATTGGTGCCGAACAGGTGGCCGGCCGGAATGCCGCGCAGATTGCGGTCCCGCTCGGGATCGAAGGCCACGCCGGCGACGATGCCGATGCCGAGCCCGATCTCCACATAGGTCTTGATCACGTCGGCGTCGATCGCCTCCAGCACGATGTCCGGCTGCAGGTGGCGCAGCTCGAACGCCTTGTCGATCTTGGGGCGGCCGGCGAAGTTCGGGTCGTAGGTGACGATCGGATAGCCGATCAGGTCCTCCAGCGACAGATGCGGCTTGTCCAGCAGCGGGTGGTCCGGCGGCGTCACGATGGTGTGCTGCCATTGATAACCGGGCAGCGACACCAGGTTCTTGTCGCCCGAAATGCCTTCCGTGGCGATGCCCAGGTCGGCCTGGTCGTGCAGCACCATGTCGGCGATCTGAGCCGGGTTGCCCTGCTGGATCGACAGCCGCACCTTCGGGTAGCGCTTGGTGAACTCGCCGATGACCCGCGGCAGCGCGTAGCGGGCCTGCGTGTGCGTGGTGGCGATCGTGAAGTTGCCCTGGTCCTGGGCGGCGTAGTCCTTGCCGACCCGCTTCAGGCTCTCGACCTCCTGCAGGATCTTCTCGACCGAGGTCAGGATTCGGCGGCCCGGTTC
This sequence comes from Cupriavidus sp. UGS-1, assembly GCF_021213615.1. Classification (NCBI taxonomy): domain Bacteria; kingdom Pseudomonadati; phylum Pseudomonadota; class Betaproteobacteria; order Burkholderiales; family Burkholderiaceae; genus Cupriavidus; species Cupriavidus sp. UGS-1. The sequence goes on from NZ_JAJQJF010000014.1 coordinate 38,265, forward strand.
GGTCAGGCTGCGGATTCGCTTGCCGTGACGGGTGAAGATATCGACACCCAGCTCTTCTTCGAGCTCGATGATCGCCTTGGAAACCCCTGGTTGTGACGTATAGAGCGCTTTAGCGGCTTCGGTCAGGTTGAAGTTCTGACGGACGGCCTCGCGCACGAAGCGGAATTGGTGCAGGTTCATATATCGTCGTCCGTATAAACAAACAACTTCTTATTAGTTTGAGATATGAGGCGAGTTTATTACGATTTGCGAACTTTGTTAATGAACGGCTAGTCCCCGTGCGCCCGGCGTTACAAGGCCGGTGCGGCCCGGCGGGGACCCACTTCGGTGCGCCCCCATGTCCCTGGCCTTTACCGTTTCCGGTCTGTTGGTAGGCGTCCTCGTCGGTCTGACCGGCGTGGGCGGGGGCTCGCTGATGACGCCGCTGCTGACCCTGCTGTTCGGCTTCTCGCCGGCCACCGCGGTCGGTACCGATCTGGCCTTCGCGGCGATCACCAAGGGCTTCGGCACGCTGGCACACCGCGCCCACGGTCATATCCAATGGCAGGTGGTCAAGCGCCTGTGCCTCGGCAGCCTGCCAGCGGCGCTGGCGGCCATCCTGGTGCTCAAGAGCGCCGGCGAACTCGACGCCGGCTGGCTGCACGCGATCCGTCTGTCGATCGGCATCTCGGTGATCCTGACCGTGCTGTCGCTGCTGTTCCGCCGCCAGCTGCTGGAGTGGCTGGCCCGCAATCCCCGTTTTCAACTGGAAGGCCGCGCCCAGGCGGTGGCCACCGTGATCGTCGGCGTCGTGATCGGCGTGCTGGTCACGGTGTCGTCGATCGGCGCCGGCGCGGTCGGCGCGACGCTGATCCTGCTGCTGTATCCGCGCATGAAGCCGGCCGAGGTGGCCGGCACCGATATCGCCTACGCGGTGCCGTTGACCGCGCTGGCCGGGCTGGGCCACGTGTGGCTCGGCACCGTCGACTGGAACCTGCTGATGGCGCTGCTGGTGGGCTCGATCCCCGGCATCTGGCTGGGCGCGCAGCTGTCGCGCGCGCTGCCGGAGCGGCTGGTGCGCGGCGCGCTGGCCACCACGCTGACGCTGGTGGCGATCAAGCTGGTTTCCTAGCGCCGGTGTCCTTGCCCGGCGCCCTTACGAACGAAACACCAACGAACACGAACGCATACTGAACGGACCCACACCATGTATCAGTACGATGAATACGACCAGCGCATCGTTGCCGAGCGCGTCGCCCAGTTCCGTGACCAGGTGCGTCGCCGCCTGTCGGGCGAGCTGACCGAGGAAGAATTCCTGCCGCTGCGCCTGCAGAACGGCCTCTACATGCAGCGCCACGCCTACATGCTGCGCGTGGCGATTCCCTATGGCCTGCTGGCGTCGAAGCAGCTGCGCATGCTGGCGCACCTGGCGCGCCACTACGACCGCGGCTACGGCCACTTCTCGACGCGCCAGAACATCCAGTACAACTGGATGGAGCTCGAGCGCGTGCCCGATGCGCTGGCCGACCTGGCCTCGGTCCAGATGCATGCGATCCAGACCTCGGGCAACTGCGTGCGCAACATCACCACCGACCACTTCGCCGGCGTCGCGCCGGACGAGGCGGTGGACCCGCGTCCGCTGGCCGAGCTGCTGCGCCAGTGGAGCACGTTCCAGCCGGAATTCGCCTTCCTGCCGCGCAAGTTCAAGATCGCGATCTCGGCCTCGAAGGACGACCGCGCCGTGGTGCAGATGCACGACATCGGCGTCTACGCGTACCGCAACGCGGACGGCGAACTGCGCCTGAACATCCTGGCCGGCGGCGGCCTGGGGCGTACCCCGATCCTCGGCACGATCATCAAGCACGATCTGCCGTGGCAGCACATGCTGACCTATATCGAGTCGGCCATCCGCGTCTACAACCGCTATGGCCGCCGCGACAACAAGTACAAGGCCCGCATCAAGATCCTGGTCAAGTCGCTCGGCGCCGAGAAGTTCGCCGAGGAAGTCGAGGCCGAATGGCAGCACAGCAAGGACGGCCCCGGCACGCTGACGCAGGCCGAGTTCGACCGCGTCGCGCAGTATTTCGCGCCGCCGGCCTATGACAAGCTGCCCGACACCGATACCAGCTTCGAGAAGCATCTGCTCGAGGACAAGGCCTTCGCCCGCTGGGTCCGCCGCAGCGTGCACGGCCACAAGGTGCCCGGCTATGCCGCGGTGACGCTGTCGACCAAGCCCGGCGTGGCCGCGCCCCCGGGCGACGTGACCGCCGAGCAGATGGAGCTGGTCGCCGACTGGGCCGACCGCTACGGCTACGGCGAGCTGCGCGTCGCGCACGAACAGAACCTGGTGCTGCCGGACGTGCGCAAGCGCGACCTGTACGATCTGTGGCAGCTGGCCAAGGCCAACGGCCTGGCCACGCCGAACATCGGCCTGCTGACCGACATCATCGCGTGCCCCGGCGGGGATTTCTGCTCGCTGGCCAATGCCAAGTCGATTCCGATCGCGCAGGCGATCCAGCAGCGCTTCGACGATCTGGACTTCGTGCACGACCTCGGCGAGGTCTCGTTGAACATCTCGGGCTGCATCAACGCCTGCGGCCACCACCACGTCGGCAACATCGGCGTGCTCGGCGTCGACAAGGACGGCGAGGAGTGGTACCAGGTCACGCTCGGCGGCGCGCAGGGCAACGAGACCGCGCTGGGCAAGGTGATCGGCCCCTCGTTCAAGGCCGAGGAAATGCCGGACGTGGTCAGCCGCATCATCGAGACCTTCGTCGAGCACCGCATCGAGGACGAACGCTTCATCGACACCTTCGCCCGCATCGGCGTCGCGCCGTTCAAGGAACGCGTCTACGCGAACAAGCAGCGCGAACGGGCCGAAGCTTGAGCCCCACGGCAACGACGAACGCAAACGCATCGAGAACGAATATGGCAAAGATCATCCAACTGCAACGCGCCGACGGCGGCCAGGCCGCCGTGCCGGCGATCGTCGACGACGCGTGGACCGTGCTGCGCGGCGCCGAGGGCCAGGCCCCGACCGAGGAGCAGATCGCCGCGGCGGCATCGAGCCAGGACGCGGTGCTGTTCCCGCTGCCGGTCTGGCTGGCGCACAAGGACGGTGTGCTGGCCGGCCGCGCCGCGGCCAACACCGGCATCTGGCTGGCGCCGGACGACGAGCCGGGCGATGTCGCCGGCGAACTGGCGCGCGTGTCGCTGCTGGCGGTCGACTTCCCGGTGTTCCGCGACGGCCGCGGTTTTTCCACCGCGTATCTGCTGCGCACCCGCTATGGCTGGAAGGGCCAGCTGCGCGCGATCGGCGACGTGCTGCGCGACCAGCTGAACTTCATGAAGCGCTGCGGCTTCGACGCGTTCGCCGTGCGTGCCGACAAGAACATCGAAGACGCGCTCAAGGGCTTCAGCGAATTCACCGTGACCTACCAGGCCTCGGTGGACGAGCCGCTGCCGCTGTTCCGCCGCGCGCGCGCCGAACAACGGGAATCGGCATGAGCGTGATCCCGATCGTCGAACTGCCGGCGACCGCGTCGGAGATTGCGTCGGAAATTCCGGCCGCGTCACCGCTGCGCCCGTCGCTGTGGACGGCGCCGGAATACAGCGGCACCGCCGCGGCGCTCGAGGCCAAGGAGGCCGCGCTGGCCGAACGGCTCGAAGCGATCGCGAGCCGCTTCTACCGCGCGCGCTTTGCCTCGAGCCTGGCCGCCGAGGACATGGTGATCACCGACGCGATCCTGCGCGGCTCGGCCGCGCTGCGCGCCGGCATCCGCGTGTTCACGCTGGCGACCGGCCGCCTGCACGCCGAGACGCTCGCGATGCTCGACGAGGTCAAGGCGCACTACGGCTACGAGATCGAGCGCTTCACGCCGGACGCCGAGGCGGTCGAGAACTATGTGCGCAAGCACGGCCTGAACGCCTTCTACGACAGCGTCGAGCTGCGCAAGGAATGCTGCGGCATCCGCAAGGTCGAGCCGCTGAACCGCGCGCTGTCGCATGCGGACGCGTGGCTGACCGGCCAGCGCCGCGAGCAGGCCGTCACGCGTGCCGAGCTGCCGTTCGAGGAAATCGACGAGGCGCGCGGCATTCCGAAGTTCAATCCGCTGGCGGACTGGACCGAGGCCGAGGTGTGGGCCTATCTGAAGCGGCATGCGGTGCCGGTCAACGCGCTGCATGCCAAGGGATATCCCAGCATCGGCTGCGAACCGTGTACGCGTGCCGTGCGCGCCGGCGAGGACGTGCGCGCCGGCCGCTGGTGGTGGGAAAGCCGCGACTCGAAAGAGTGCGGCCTGCACGAACAGAACATCAAGCATTGAGGCCACAGATGGGCATCATGAACGAACTCCAGGCCGGCGCCGCGGCCACGCGCGACGGCAACCCCGACATCGCGCACCTGATCGAGGTGCAGAACGACCACCTGGACCGGCTCGAGGCCGAGTCGATCTACATCATCCGCGAGGTGGCCGCCGAGTGCCGCAATCCGGCGCTGCTGTTCTCGGGCGGCAAGGACTCGATCGTGATGCTGCATCTGGCGCTGAAGGCGTTCCGGCTCGGCAATCGCAAGATCGAGCTGCCGTTCCCGCTGGTGCATATCGACACGGGCCACAACTATCCCGAGGTGATCGCCTTCCGCGACCAGCGTGTGGCCGAGATCGGCGCGCGGCTGGTGGTCGGCCACGTCGAGGATTCGATCAAGCGCGGCACCGTGCGGCTGCGCAAGGAAACCGATTCGCGCAACGCGGCCCAGGCGGTCACGCTGCTGGAAACGATCGAGCAGCACCAGTTCGACGCGCTGATGGGCGGCGCCCGCCGTGACGAGGAAAAGGCGCGCGCAAAGGAACGGATCTTCTCGTTCCGCGACGAGTTCGGCCAATGGGATCCGAAGGCGCAGCGGCCCGAGCTGTGGAGCCTGTACAACGCCCGCATGGCGCCGGGCGAGCAGATGCGCGTGTTCCCGATCTCGAACTGGACCGAACTGGACGTGTGGCAATACATCGCGCGCGAGAACCTGGCGCTGCCGCCGATCTACTACGCGCACCAGCGCGAGGTGGTCCGCCGCAACGGCCTGCTGGTGCCGGTGACGCCGATCACGCCGAAGCAGGACGGCGACGTCAGCGAGGTGCTGTCGGTGCGCTTCCGCACGGTCGGCGACATCAGCTGCACCTGCCCGGTGGCCAGCACCGCCGCGACGCCGGTCGAGATCATCGCCGAGACCGCGGTCACCGAGATCACCGAGCGCGGCGCCACGCGCATGGACGACCAGACCAGCGAGGCGTCGATGGAGCGCCGCAAGAAGGAAGGCTACTTCTGAGGCTGGATTTCTGCGCAACGCGCGACGCACCGACACAGGATTTGCATCATGACTACCCAAGCCGCCCATCAGGGCCTTCTGCGATTCATCACCGCCGGTTCAGTCGACGACGGCAAGAGCACGCTGATCGGCCGCCTGCTGTATGACAGCAAGGCGGTGCTGTCGGACCAGCTGACCGCGCTGGCCAATGCCAAGAACAAGCGCACCGCCGGCGAGCAGATCGACTTCTCGCTGCTGACCGACGGCCTCGAGGCCGAGCGCGAGCAGGGCATCACGATCGACGTGGCCTACCGCTATTTTTCGACCGCACGCCGCAAGTTCATCATCGCCGATACGCCGGGCCATGAGCAGTACACGCGCAACATGGTCACCGGCGCATCGACCGCGCACGCCGCGATCGTGCTGATCGACGCCACCCGCGTGACGGTCGCCGATGGCCGCGCGCAGCTGCTGGCGCAGACCAAGCGCCATACCGCGATCGTCAAGCTGCTCGAGCTGCAGCACGTGATCGTCGCCGTCAACAAGATGGACCTGGTCGACTACAGCGAGCAGCGCTTCAACGAGATCCGCACCGCGTACGCCGAGCTGGCCAGCCAGCTGGGCTTGAAGGACGTGCGTTACGTGCCGGTGTCGGCGCTGCGCGGCGACAACATCGTGCACGCCAGCGAGGCGATGCCCTGGTATCAGGGCGAGCCGCTGCTGCCGCTGCTCGAGGCGCTGCCGGTCGAGGAGGTCGCGCCGCAGGGCGAGGCCGCGCTGCGTTTCCCGGTGCAGCTGGTGATCCGCCAGGATGGTGCGCAGTCGGACGATTTCCGCGGCTATGCCGGCCGCGTCGAAGCCGGCACGGTGCGCGTGGGCCAGACCGTACGCGTGCTGCCGGCCAACCGCGAGGCGGTGGTCGCCGAGGTGCTGACGCCGAACGGTGCCGCCGAAGAGGCGAGCGCCGGCGAGACCATCACGATCCGGCTGGCCGAAGACGTCGATGTATCGCGCGGTGACATGTTCGTCGCTGCAGCGGCCGCGGAAAGCCAGCAGGCGCTGCCGGCGAAGAAGTTGCAGGCCGACCTGTGCTGGTTCGACGATGCGGCGCTGAATACCGCACGCAAATACGTGCTGAAGCACACCACCGCCAGCGTGTTCGCGCGCGTGTCCGCGGTGGACCGCGTGCTAGACGTGCATACGCTGTCGCACGAGACCGGCCGTCACGACATCCGCCTGAACGACATCGGCTCGGTGCAGATCACGCTGCAGAAGCCGGTGGTCTGCGACGTCTACAGCGACAACCCCGCCACCGGCGCGTTCGTGCTGATCGACGAGGCGACCAATCACACGGTCGCCGCGGGCATGATCCGTGCATATTCCTGAGATCGAAGTGATCGAAGTCGATCCAGGAATCACGAGGAGCAGCAACATGGGCAAGGTCTACCTGATCGGCGCCGGTCCCGGCGCGGCGGACCTCATTACGGTGCGTGGTGCACGACTATTGGGCGAAGCCGACGTGGTGCTGCACGATGCGCTGGTGTCGCCCGAGATGCTGGCCTGGTGCCGGCAGGCCAGGCTGGTGGAGGTGGGCAAGCGCTGTGGCAAGCGCTCGACCGCGCAGCTGTTCATCAACCGGCAGATCGTCGACCTGGCGCGCAAGCACGAGCGCGTGGTGCGCCTGAAGGGCGGCGATCCGATGCTGTTCGGCCGCGCCGACGAGGAATTGCAGGCGCTGGAAGAGGCGGGCATCGATTACGAGATCGTGCCGGGCATCACCGCCGCGCTGGCCGCCGCCTCGGCGATCGCGCGTCCGCTGACCAGGCGCGGCGTGTCGCGCAGCGTCGCGTTTGCCACGCAGGCGAAGGCGCCCGACACCATCGACGTGGAGGCCGACGTCAAGGCCGATACGCTGGTCTACTACATGGGCCGCGACCAGGCCGCGGCCATCGCCGCGCAGCTGATCGCGCATGGCAAGCCCGCCTCGACGCCCGCCTGGGTCGTCGAGGCCGCCTCGACCCCGCACCAGCGCAGCCGCCAGTTCACGCTGCGGCAGATGGCCGCTGGAGAAGCCGCGGCGTGGATCGATCCGCAGCATCCGAGCTTGCTGATGATTGGCGAGGCGTTGGGTGGGCGGGCGAGTGGTGTGGTCGACGGCGATTTGCAGGAATCGGAGCGCCACCCTCGGGCGGCTTGACTCGCCGGCGGCGATTAGCAGCGCAGCGTATCGCGCCCCGCGCTGGTTTTCTCCCCTCTCCCGCGAGCGGGAGAGGGGCGGGGGAGAGGGCAAACGGCCTTCGCTCTGGCGAAAGCGCATCGCGATAGGCACCGCCCTTTCCCTCTCCCCAACCCCTCTTCCGCTGGGCGGGAGAGGGGAGCAACGCGACGGCGGTCGACGTTCTACCGTCCTTCCCTCGTAATCTCCACCGTCTCCCGATAAACGATCCGGGCCATCTGGCCTGGCCGCAGCCCGGCCACGTCGATCGAGATGTCGTCCGCGCGTGCCGCGTGTTCCGCGTTGCGCGGGCCGCGGAACGTCACCGTGCGGCCGATCGGATCGACCGCGACGATTTCGGCGGTGGCCGTGGTCGTGATCTCGCGCACCACGCCGGGCCGGCCGTCGTCGAGACGGCGCGACAGCCGGTCGACCGATTCCGCGGTCGCGACATTGCGGCTCGGCAGCGGCTCCAGCTTGGTGATGCGCGCGGGGCCGCGCGTGACCGTCAGACGGTCGCCCGCATTGACCGTACCGAAATGGCGTGCCTCGTCGCCGGTCATCAATTCGGTCAACTGACCCTGCGGCCCTCGCACCAGCACCGCGTTCGAGGCATCGATGCGGACGACCTCCGCCGCGGTGGTCGCGGGCGCGGTCTGCGCGTTCGCCTCGCCGACGGTGCCGGCCGCCAACACCCAGGCCATCGCGCCGGCCAGCGCCAGCGCGCGCGCCCCGCGTCGTATCGTGCTGTCTCGATCGTTTCGCATCGGCGCCTCCACAATGGTTTATCGCGTGATCACTCGTCCGGCAGGATGCTGCCCTGCGCGCCGCCGGGCGCCGCCAGCCCGAAGTGCCGGTAGGCGGCGGGGGTCGCCACGCGTCCGCGCGGCGTGCGTTGCAGATAGCCCTGCTGGATCAGAAACGGTTCGAGCACGTCCTCGATGGTGTCGCGCTCCTCGCCGATCGCCGCGGCCAGATTGTCGACGCCGACCGGCCCGCCGCTGAACTTGTGCAGGATGGCCTCGAGCAGCTTGCGGTCCATCAGGTCGAAGCCGACGCGGTCGACGTCCAGCATCGCCAGCGCGGCATCGGCCATCTCGCGCGTAATGGTGCCGTCGCCCTTGACCTCGGCATAGTCGCGCACGCGCCGCAGCAGGCGGTTGGCGATACGCGGCGTGCCGCGCGAGCGGCGCGCGATCTCGAGCGCGCCGGTCGGATCGATGCGCGCGTGCAGCAGCTGGGCCGAGCGCGTGACGATGCGGGCCAGCTCGTCGGCGGTATAGAACTCGAGCCGCGCGACGATGCCGAAGCGGTCGCGCAGCGGATTGGTCAGCATGCCGGCGCGCGTGGTGGCGCCGACCAGCGTGAACGGCTGCAGATCGAGCTTGACCGAGCGCGCGGCCGGGCCTTCGCCGATCATGATGTCGATCTGGTAGTCCTCGAGCGCCGGATACAGGATTTCCTCGACGACCGGCGACAGCCGGTGGATCTCGTCGATGAACAGCACGTCGTTGGCTTCGAGGTTGGTCAGCAGCGCCGCAAGATCGCCGGGCCGCTCGAGCACCGGCCCCGAGGTCTGGCGCAGATTGACGCCCATCTCGCGCGCGATGATATGGGCCAGCGTGGTCTTGCCCAGGCCCGGCGGGCCGAACAGCAGCACGTGGTCGAGCGCTTCGCGGCGATTGCGCGCCGCGTGCATGAAGATGTCGAGCTGGTCGCGCACCTTCTGCTGGCCGACATAGTCGTCGAGCAGCTTGGGCCGCAGCGCGCGCTCGAAGGCCTCCTCGCTGCTGGACGCGGGCGTGGCGGCAATCAGGCGGTCGCCGCTGTCGGCAGGGCGGCTCGGGGCGAACTTGTCGGTCTGGATCATGGCGCGGAGGCGGGAAAACTGGCTCGATTGTAGCCCACGGCACCGTCGGCGCCGTCCGCCGTCTCAGCGAGCACGAGCCGCTTACCGGCTCGTACGCAGGCCCGTACACCGGCCTGCACGCACGTGCCCGTGCCCCTCGCCGCCTCAGCCCTTCGACAACGCCTTCAGCGCGAGCTTGATCCCTTCGGAGACGCCGGTGCCGGCCGGCACCTGCCTGGTCGCCGCGGCGGCCTCCTTGTCGGAATAGCCCAGCGCCAACAGCGCGTTCAGGATATCGGCGGCGCTGTCGTGCGAGGCCACCGCGCCGCCGACATGGCCCAGTTCGGCGCCGAGCTTGCCCTTCAGTTCGAGCAGCAGCCGTTCGGCGGTCTTCTTGCCGATGCCCGGAATGCGCGTCAGCCGGCCCGCCTCCTGCAGCGTGATGGCCTGCGCCAGTTCGGCCACCGACATGCCCGACAGCACCGCCAGCGCCATGCGCGCGCCGATGCCGCTGATCTTGATCAGCTCGCGGAAGGTATTGCGCTCCTCCGCGCTGCCGAAGCCGTACAGCAGATGCGCGTCCTCGCGGACGATCAGCTGCGTCAGCAGCGTGACAGGCTGGCCGACCGCGGGCAGGTTGTAGAAGGTGCTCATCGGCACGTCGACCTCATAGCCGACGCCGTGGCAGTCGACCAGCAGATGCGGGGGATTCTTCTCGATGAGGGTGCCGGCGATGCGTCCGATCATGGTGGCTTGCGAAAGTGGGCGAGGGCGCAAGCGGGGCGCCCGAGCATGGGTCAGTCACGAAGGGCCCCAGTGTAGCGCAGCGCTTCGGTGCTTCCAGGGAGCGTCAGGAACGATCTCGTCGCCCCCGCGAAAGCGGGGGGCCAGCGGCGTCGTCTCGTGGCAAGGCAAGCCACTGGGTCCCCGCCTTCGCGGGGACGACGGGGAGAATGCACACCGGTCATTCCGGCCGCGCCGGCCCCGGAGCGCTGTCCACCGCGCGGCGCCCGAGCGCGGGATCGTCGGTGAAGAAGCCGTCCACGCCGGCATCGACCAGGGCCCGGACCTCGCGGATCATGCCGGCCGGATGGCGCGCGGCGTCGCCGCCCGGGCCGCGCAGGCTCTTGGGCAGGAAGGCGTTCTCCGGCCGCACCGTGTAGGGGTGCACGACCAGGCCGGCCGCATGTGCGTCGCGCACCAGCGCGGTAGGCGCGCCCAGCGCGCCGGCGCTGTCGCGCGGCACCACGTGCGTGCGCTCCGGGCCGATGCCGTCGGCGTACGTGGCAACCTCGCGCAGTCCGAGCGGCTTGATCATGTCCGCATAGCGGCGCGTATCGCCGGACAGCCGCCAGTCGGCCGGCGCCTTCGAGGCATTGCCGATCAGCTGCACCAGTTTGACGTTGGGCATCGACTTGCCGAGCCGCTCGCGCAGCGCGCGCAGATTGGCCGTTTCGAACGATTGCAGATAGACCGGTGCGCGGCGCGTATGCGCATTGGCACGCAGCGCGTCCACCAGCTTTTCTTCCATCGGCAGCCCGATGCCGCGGAAGTAGCTCGGATGCTTGGTCTCGATATAGAGGCCGATGGTCCTGCCGCTGCGGCGCGAGGCGTTGGCGGCCAGCGCGATGATCTCGTCCAGCGTCGGGATCTCGAACTTGTCGTCGTACTGTGCATTGGCCGGACGCAGCTTCGGAATGCGCTCGCGCGCGCGCAGCGTCTTGAGCTCGGCCAGCGTGAAGTCCTCGGTGAACCAGCCCTCCAGCCGCTCGCCGTCGATCACCTTGATGCGCTTGCGCTCGGCGAACTGCGGCAGCGTGGCGACGTTGGTGGTGCCGCCGATCTCGTTCTCGTGGCGGGCCACCAGCACGCCGTCGCGCGTGACGACCAGATCGGGTTCGATCAGATCGGCGCCGTCCTCGATCGCCTTGGTGTACGCCGCCAGCGTATGTTCGGGCCGCAGCGCGCTGGCGCCGCGATGGCCGATTACCAGTGGCCTGGGTCGCGGCGGGGCTGGTTGGGCTTGCGGCGGTTCGGCGGCGGGCGCGGCGGGAGGTACGGGTTGGGTGGCACAGCCCGCGAGCAGGATGGCCAGCATCGCCGCCGACATCGCGGCGTGGAGCCGGGCGGCGGGCTGCCAGGCAAGACGGGGGAACAGGCTGGGACGGGACATGCGGCCTCCTCGAGCGCGAGATCAGGCCGATTGTAAGTGAGGCGGGCGTCGCCCGGGACACCGTTCGCGATGGGAGGGCAGCGGGTGCTAGCCGACCAGTGCCAGCCGAGCAAGCCAGTCGACCAGTGCTAACTGACCAGTGCTAGCCGAGGAGTGCTAGCCGACCAGCCGGCCCCGCCGGACCCGCACGCCCTTGCGCGCCAGTTCGGGGGCGAGGCCGCTCAGCGTCGCCAGCGTATCGCCGCCGTTCGCATGGCAGATCGCCACGCCGAGCGCGTCGGCCGCGTCGGAGCTGGGATGGCCCGGCAGCGCCAGCAGCCGCGCCACCATCTCCTGCACCTGCGCCTTGTTGGCGCGGCCATAGCCGACCACCGCCACCTTCAACTGCAGCGCGGTGTATTCGAACACCGGCAGGCCGTAGCCCACCAGCCCGCAGATCGCCGCGCCACGGGCCTGCCCAAGCAGCAGCGTCGATTGCGGATTGACGTTGACGAACACTTTCTCGATCGCCGCGCAGTCGGGCGCATAGGTCCGCGTGACCTCGGCAATGCCGTCGTACAGCGTCTTCAGACGCTCGGGCAGGCTGCCGTTGCCATCGCTCTTGATGGTGCCCGAGGCGACGTAGGCGAGCTTGTTGCCGTGCTTTTCGACCACGCCGAAGCCGGTGGTACGAAGGCCGGGGTCGATGCCGAGGATGCGCATTGAGCTAGGAGAGGTGGCGATGGGGTAGTGTAGGTGGAATCGGTGCAGGGCGCTGTGCGATCGGCTGCCCTCCCCTCTCCCGCAAGCGGGAGAGGGGAGCGGAGTTCAGGTCGGCGGCGGTAGCGGCATGCGGACCGTGGGTGTTCCCCACTCCCGCAAAGGGGAGAGGGGAGAAAACCGAGAGCCCCTTCATCGAGCGACTGTGTTTCCCTCTCCCGCTGGCGGGAGAGGGGCAGGGGAGAGGGCAGCCGGCGCTCGTTCACCCCAAGCGCCAGCGTTGCACGTCAATGCCGGAAATGCCGCGTACCGGTCAGCACCATCGCGATATTGCGCTCGTCGGCGGCGGCGATGACTTCGTCGTCGCGCATCGAGCCGCCCGGCTGGATCACGCAGGTCGCGCCCGCGTCGACCACCACGTCCAGGCCGTCGCGGAACGGGAAGAAGGCATCGGAGGCAACCGCCGAGCCGGCCAGCGTCAGGCCGGCGTTCTGGGCCTTGATGCTCGCGATGCGGGCCGAGTCGACGCGGCTCATCTGGCCGGCGCCGACGCCGAGGGTCATGCCGCCGCCGCAGAACACGATGGCGTTCGACTTGACGAACTTGGCGACGCGCCACGCGAACAGCAGATCGCTCATTTCCTTCGGCGTCGGATGGCGCTTGGTGACGACGCGCAGCTCCGACGGCTGCACGTTCTTCGCGTCCGGGCTCTGCAGCAGCAGGCCGCCGCCGACGCGCTTCAGGTCATACTGGTTGACGCCCTTGCCGAGCGGGATCTCCAGCAGGCGCACGTTCTGCTTGGCGGCGAACACCTCGCGCGCGGCCGCGCTGAACGACGGCGCGATCAGCACCTCGACGAACTGTTTGGCGACCGCCTGCGCGGCCGTGCCATCGAGCTCGACGTTGAAGGCGATGATGCCGCCGAAGGCCGACGTCGAATCGGTCTTGAACGCCTTCTCGTAGGCCTCCAGCGCATTGGCGCCGATCGCCACGCCGCAGGGGTTGGCGTGCTTGATGATGACGCAGGCGGCGCCGTCGGCGGCCTCGAACGACTTGACGCATTCCCATGCCGCGTCGGCGTCCGCGATGTTGTTGTACGACAGCTCCTTGCCCTGCAGCTGCACGTAATTGGCCAGCGCGCCGTCGACCGCCTTCAGGTCGCGGTAGAACGCCGCCGACTGGTGCGGGTTCTCGCCGTAGCGCATTTCCTGCACCTTCTCGAACGCCAGGTTCAGCGTCTGCGGATAGGCGCTGCGCGCCTGGTGCGACTTGTCCGCGCCGAGGCTGGTCAGGTAGTTGGTGATCGCGCCATCGTATTGCGCGGTATGCGCGAACACCTTGGTGGCCAGCCGGAAGTTGGTGTCGTAGCCGACCTGGTTGCCGTTGGCGCGCATTTCCTCGAGCACCGGCGCGTAGTCGGCCGGATCGACGATCACCGTGACGTCGCGATGGTTCTTCGCCGCCGAGCGCAGCATGGTCGGGCCGCCGATGTCGATGTTCTCGATCGCGTCGGGCAGCGTGCAGTCGTCCTTGGCGACGGTCTGCTGGAACGGGTACAGGTTGACCACCAGCAGGTCGATGGTCGGGATGCCGTGCCTGGCCAGCGCGCCCATGTGCTCGGGCAGGTCGCGGCGCGCCAGGATGCCGCCGTGCACCTTCGGGTGCAGCGTCTTGACGCGGCCGTCCAGCATCTCGGGGAAGCCGGTGTAGTCGGCCACCTCCGTGACCGGCAGGCCGGCGTCGGCAAGCAGTTTGGCGGTGCCGCCGGTGGACAGCAGCGTCACGCCGAGCGCATGCAGTTCGCGCGCGAAGTCGACGATGCCGGTCTTGTCGGAAACGGAGAGAAGGGCTTGCTTGATCATGGTGATGGAGGACGCTTCAAAGTAAACCGTGCTGCTGCAGCTTCTTGCGCAGCGTATTGCGATTGATGCCGAGATAGGCCGCGGCCAGCGACTGGTTGCGGTCGGCACGCGCCATCACCGTTTCCAGCAGCGGCCGTTCCACCGCCTCCAGCACCATGTTGTACATGTTCGACGGCTGCTCGCCGTCCAGATCGCGGAAGTAGGCGCTCAGGCTGTCCCGGATGCATTGGTCGATAACGTTGCGGCTCATGCGGCAAGCAACTCCCTGTTGTTGTTGTTCGATGCGCCGGTCTGTGCTTCGCCTTCGTCGACATACACCAGCCGGTCGGACAGCGCGGCCTGCTCGTCGAAGAAAGCGTTGACGGCGGCCAGCTGCGCCTCGGTGCTTTCCAGTGTGTTCATCCGGTGCCGGAACAGATTGGCACCCTTGAGCCCGCGCGTGTACCAGGCAATATGCTTGCGCGCGGTACGCACGCCGGTGAATTCGCCATAGAAGGCGTAGTGGTCCTGCAGATGCGCGTTCATGATCGCGCGGATCTCGGCCACCTCCGGCGGCGGCAGCTGCTCGCCGGTGGCCAGGAAATGCGCGATCTCGCGGAACAGCCACGGGCGTCCCTGCGCGGCGCGGCCGATCATGATCGCGTCGGCGCCGGTGGCCGCGAGCACGTGCCGCGCCTTGTGCGGCGTCGTGATGTCGCCGTTGGCGACCACCGGGATGCGGATCGCGTCCTTGACCGCGGCGATGGTCTCGTATTCGGCCTCGCCGTGGTACAGGTCGGCGCGCGTGCGGCCATGCACGGTCAGCATGCTGATGCCGGCCGCCTCGGCCATGCGGGCGACGCGCACCGCGTTGCGGTTCTGCCGGTCCCAGCCGGTGCGGATCTTCAGCGTGACCGGCACGCGGTCGCCGACCGCGCCGACCACCGCCTCGACGATGCGCACCACCAGCGGCTCGTTCTGCAGCAGCGCCGACCCGGCAGCGACATTGCAGACCTTCTTGGCCGGGCAGCCCATATTGATATCGATGATCTGCGCGCCGCGGTCTACGTTGTAGCGCGCCGCCTCGGCCATCATGCCGGGCTCGGCGCCGGCGATCTGCACCGCGATCGGCTCGACCTCGCCGTCGTGGTTGGCGCGGCGCATGGTCTTTTCGCTCTTCCACAGCTGCGCGTTGGAGGCGACCATCTCCGAGACCGCATAGCCCGCGCCGAGCTTCTTGCAAAGCTGGCGGAAGGGGCGGTCCGTGACGCCGGCCATCGGCGCGACGAACAGGTTGTTGCGAAGGTGGTGAGGTCCGATTTGCACGGCTAGGGTCCGGCGACGTCCAGAAAGGCTGGCCGTGACCGGCCGCCCAGCAGCGGTGTCACGGATCGAATGGCGAAAGGCATGCCCGGCCGAAGCAGCGTCGGCGGTGAAGCGGGGGGCATGTGCGAGGGCGGGATTTTACCGCTAAACCAGCCGGCTGCCCAATAAATAAGCAGGCTCGATGTGCTGCGGCGCCACATCGACTTGAGTTACCCGGAGCGGCCCGGATCGGCCCGGATCGGCCCGGATCGGCCCGGATCGGCGCGATCGGGGGCCGATCCTCGTCATCGCGTTGTGCGGCAGGCTTAGCGGCGCATGCCGTAGATCATCTGATGCGCCAGCGCGTGCTTGAGCGGCGACAGGCAGGCCAGCGCCGCCAGCGAGGCCCCGCGCGCGTGCGCGGCCAGCGGATAGGGGATGCCGAACACGCGCGGCAGCAGGTCGGTGACGCCGATCGTCATCGCGCGGTCGACCCGGTGGCGAGTGCCGAAGGCGGCCAGCGCCCGCGGCGTGCAGGCGGTGCGCAGCTCGTCGGCCAGCGCGAACGCATCGCGCAGCCCCAGGTTCAGACCCTGGCCGGCGACCGGATGCAGGGTCTGCGCGGCGTTGCCGATCGCCACCAGCCGGCCCTTGACGGTCAGCTGCGCGGCATTGAGGCCCAGCGGGAAGGCGTGGCGCTTGCCGACGCGGGTGAAGCGTCCCATGCGCGGACCGAAGACCTCGCCCAGCTCGGCGAGGAAGCGTGCGTCGTCCAGCGCGAGGCGCCGCGCCGCCTCTTCGGGAGAGCAGCACCAGACCAGCGCATAGCCCGAGCCGCCGTCGCCGTGCGGATCGTCGTCCAGGTCGTGGGGCAGCAACGCGAGCGGACCCTGTTCGGTGAAACGTTCCCATGCCCAGCCGGGCATCGGATGGCTGCAGGCGACATGCGAGACGATCGCGGTCTGCCCGTAGTCGCGGCGGCGCGTGCCGCTGGCGCCGGCCGCGGCGGTGCGCGCCACCTGCTGATGGAACAGCCCGCCCTCGGCCTGTACCGCCAGGCGCGCGCCCAGGCGCACCGGCTGGCCGTCGGGTCCAGCGCCGCGCAATTGCACCGGCGCGGTATCGGGCGAGCCGGCGGCGACGGCCTCGGACGCGGCCCCGGCGGGACCGTGCCGTGACTCGCGGACCGCGCGCGCATCGCGCTCCTCAATCTGGTCGATCGCATCGATGCGCGTGTCGAACGCCCGCACCAGCCGCTGCTGGCCGCCGGTGCGCCCGAGCGCGTGTTCGAGCGCCGCGCACAGATCGCCGTAGCGGACCACGTAGCCGAGCGCCGGGATGCCGTAGTCGTCGTGATGCAGCTTGACGTGGCCGAAGCGGCCGCGTTGCGACACATGGATGTGCTCGATCGGCGTCGCCGCCGCGGGCCATGCATCGAGCTGGGCCAGCAGATCGCGGCTGCCATGCGACAGCGCGATCGCGCGCGGATCGCGGGCGGCGCGCGCCGGCGTGGCGGCGTCGAGCAGCGCGATGCGCCAGGGGCTGGTCTGCAGCAGCCGGCAGGCCAGCGCGAGGCCCACCGGGCCGCCGCCGACGATGGCGATATCGCAGGCGTCGCCGTGCGGTTCAGGGGTGGGCTGGGTCATCGTTGGCACCTCCGGCATTGGCACCGCTCACTGCGGCATCGCCGCGCTGCCAGCACACCACGTCCTCGCGCGTCCTGCCGTTGCGGGCATCGCGCAGCGCGTTGTCGAGCAGGGCCTGATCGAAGCCAGGCAACGCGCGCAGGCGCGACAGCAGCGCCTCGTGGTTGACCGCGTCGAGCGGCGTCACGCAGCCTTGCTGGCGGCCGTCGGGCCGTTCCTCGCCGACCAGGATCAGCCAGGCCCTGCCGGTCCACGGTGCGCGCCGCGATACGCGCGCTACCACGCGCTCCAGCGCCCGCCATTCGAGTTCTTCGCGCTGGCCGTCGGGACGATGCACCACCACGCGGTCGTCGAACAGATTGACGATGAACGGCTGTTCCGGCTCCGTCTGCGTCCGCGACGCCGTGGCGTTGTTATCCGCACTGCCGAACAGTTTTCTCAACCAGCTGACCATCACTTCTCACTCCGTTCGCGCATCAGCGCCTCGATCTCGTCGGCGTCGACCGGGACGCCGCGGGTCATCAATTCACAGGGGCCGCCGGCCGTGACCACCGCGTCGTCCTCGATGCGGATGCCGATATGCCAGTAGCGCTCCGGCACGTCCTCGGCCGGCCGGACGTAGATGCCGGGCTCGATCGTCAGCACCATGCCCGCCTCGAGCGGCCGCCACGGGCGCTCGCCCTCGGCCGGTGCGGGGCCGGGCACGCGGTACTCGCCGACGTCGTGCACGTCCATGCCGAGCCAATGGCCGGTGCGATGCATGTAGAAACGGCGATAGCTGCCGCTGGCGATCACGTCGTCGACGCCGCCTTCCTTGCCGCGGTCCAGCAGGCCGGTGTCGAGCATGCCCTGCGCGAGCACCCGCACCGCCGCGTCATGCGGCACGTTGTACGGCACGCCGGCGCGCGTCTCGTCGATGGCGGCCTGCTGCGCGGCCAGCACCAGATCGTAGAGCTCGCGCTGCGCCGGCGAGAAGCGGCCCGACACCGGGAAGGTGCGCGTGATATCGGACGCGTAGCCGTCCAGTTCGCAGCCGGCGTCGATCAGGCACAGGTCGCCGTCACGCAGTTCGGCGGGGCCCGCGCGATAGTGCAGCACGCAGGCATTGGGACCGGCGGCGACGATCGAGTTGTAGGCGACGCTCTGCGCGCCGTTGCGGCGGAATTCGTACAGCAGCTCGGCTTCCAGATGGTATTCGCGCAGCCCGGCGCGGCTGGCCTGCATCGCACGCACATGCGCCTGCGCCGAGATCTGTGCGGCGCGGCGCATGATGCCGAGTTCGCCGGCGTCCTTGAACAGCCGCATCTCGTCGAGCAGCGTGCGGATATCGAGCGCGCTGGATGGCGCCACCACGCCGGCGCGGCCCTGCGTGCGCACGGCATCGAGCCAGCGGCGCACCTGCATGTCGATGCGGGTCGACGCGGCCAGCGGATAGGCGATCAGATTCTGGTTGGCCAGCAGCTGCGGCAGCTGCGCGTCGATCTCCTCGATCGAGTGCGCCTCGTCGAAGCCGAACACCTCGCGCGCGGCTTCGGGGCCGTAGCGGAAGCCGTCCCAGATCTCGCGTTCTTCGTGCTTGGGGCGGCAGAACAGGATGCTGCGGTCGCTGCCGCCGGCCGGCGCGGCGATCAGCACCAGCACCGCCTCGGGCTCGGTGAAGCCGCTCAAGTAATAGAAGTAGCTGTCGTGCCGGTACGGGAAGTCGCTGTCGCGGTTGCGCATCGCTTCCGGTGCCGTGGGCAGGATCGCGACGCCGCCGCCGGCGGCGCGCAGGTGATCGAGCACGCGGGCGCGGCGCGCGCGACAGGCCTGGAGAAGGGCGGAATCTGGTGCGGACATGAGGGGACCGACTCGCATCGGGCAGGCAGTGGGCAATGGCCCGATTCTAACGCCGTCGTAACTGGCGTTGGCCGGCGCGCCAGGCAAACCGGCCATGCCATCTCCCCGTCGTCCCCGCGCTGGCGGGGACCCAGTGACTTCCGGGACCGCTGTTCAAGCCGCTGGGTCCCCGCGTTCGCGGGGACGACAGCATTGGCGACCGCGGCGAGCCCCTACCGCGACAGCGCGGCGTCCAGCGCGGCCAGCTGCGCCGGCGTGCCCACGTTCTCCCAGCGGCCGGCGAAGCGCTCGCCGGTGGCCAGGCCCGCCGCGATGGCGGCGCGGTAGAACGGCGTCATCGCGACCTTCTGCCCAGGCGCGATGCCGGCGAAGGTGCGGGTGTCGTACAGGCCGATATTGCCGAAGGTCAGGCGGGCGGCGCCATCGGCCAGCGGCGCATCGCCGGGCAGCGACAGCTTGCCGTCGGCGCCGAGCGCGAAATCGCCCTCTGGGTGGAACGGCGGATTGGGCACCATCACCAGGTGCATGCGCGGCTCGGGCGCGCCGGCCATTGCGGCGGCGCGCGGCAACAGCGCGCGGAAGTCGTAGTCGCAATAGATGTCGCCCGATACCGCGACGAAGATCTCGCCGCCGCCACCGTTCTCACCGCCACCACCGTCGCCGGCGCCATCTCGCAGCAGCGGCAGCGCCTTGGCGATGCCGCCCGCGGTCTCGAGCGCCTCGCCCTCGGCCGAGTACGCCAGCCGCACGCCAAAGCGGCCGCCGTCGCCGAGCGCCGACTCGATCTGCTGGCCGAGCCAGGCATGGTTGATGACGATGTCGGTCAGGCCCGCGCGGGCCAGCGCCTCGATGGTCCAGACGATCAGCGGCTTGCCGCCGACCTGCAGCAGCGGCTTCGGGCAGCCATCGGTCAGCGGGCGCATGCGCTCGCCGCGTCCGGCGGCGAAGATCATCGCTTTCAAATCAGGGTCTCCAGGACGAGCAGGGTGGCCATGCCGCCGGCGATGGTCCAGCCGACGCTGCGCGTGCGCGCGGCGATCGCGATGGCGACCACGCCGGCGATCAGGCGGGCATTGTCGAGGCCGATGGCAAGCTGGCCATCGCGCATCAGCAGGTCGGGCGCGATGAGCGCCGACAGCATCGCCGCCGGCACGAACTGCAGCGCGGTGCGGAACCACGCGGGCAGGCGCACCTTGCCTTCGACGGCGATAAACGACAGGCGGATCAGATAGGTCGCCAGGCCCGCGGCCGCCATCACGCCGAGCAGCATCCACGGGCTCATGCGGCGTGCTCCTTGCCGGCGGGGCCGCTGCGGCGCGGCAGCAGCAGCATGCCGACCGCGATGCCGCCCAGCGCGGCGGCCATCAGGCCGAGCTTGTGCGGCACGCCAAAGCACAGCACCGCCAACACGCTGGCGGTCACCGCCGCGGCGACGTGCGAGCGATGCTTCAGGCCGGGCACGATGATGGCGATGAAGGTCAGCGGCAGGAAGAAGTCCAGCGGCCAGTGGCGCGGCACCTGCGCGCCGACCAGCACGCCGGCCAGCGTCGACAGCTGCCAGCTGGTCCACAGCGCGACGCCCGCGCCGAAGAAGTACCAGTGGCGGTAGCGCCGTTGCGCCGGGTCGTCGCCGAGCCGCCGCGTCATCGCGGCAAAGGCCTCGTCGGTCAGCAGATAGGCGATCAGCGCCTTCCAGCGGCGCGGCAGATGCGCCAGCGCGGGCGCGACGGTGGCGGAGTAGAGCGCGTGGCGCAGATTGACCATCGCCACCGTGGTGGCGACGATCGCCGCCGGCGTGCCCGCCGCCCACAGTTGGGTCAGGATCATCTGCGAGGCGCCGCCGAACACGATCGCGCTCATCGCGCAGGCCAGCCACGCGGGCATGCCGGCGCCGACCGCCAGCACGCCGTAGATCAGGCCGAACGGCACCACGCCCAGCAGCATCGGCGACAGCGCGCGCACGCCGGCCCACCATTCGCCGCGCCGGGTAGGGCTGCTGGCAGGATCCATCAGAAGGTGTAGCCGGCCGGGCGCTCGACGCCTTCGAGCGTATCGAACAGGCGCACCAGCTTGCGCAGCTCGCCGTAGCGGCCGGCCACCGCGCGCGCGTACTTCAGCACCAGCGGCATGTTGGCGAGGTAGCCGTCCTTGCCGTCGCGGTGGTAGAGCCGCGCGAAGATGCCGAGCACCTTCAGATGGCGCTGCAGGCCCATCCATTCGAAGTCCCGATAGAAGTCACCGAAGTCGGCCGCCACCGGCAGGCTCGCCTTGCGGGCGCGTTCCCAATAGCGGATCAGCCAGTCCAGCTGCAGCTCCTCGTCCCATTCGATATAGGCGTCGCGCCACAGCGAGACCGCGTCGTAGGTGATCGGGCCGATCACGGCGTCCTGGAAGTCGAGGATGCCGGGGTTGCCGCGTTTGTCCTCCCCGTCGAGCACCATCAGGTTGCGCGAATGGTAGTCGCGGTGCACGTAGACCTGGGGCTGGGCCAGGTTGTTGGCCAGCAGCGTCTGCATGACCTCGGTCAGGTCCGCCTGCTGGCCCGCATCGAGCTCCACGCCGAGATGGCGCGCCACGTACCACTGCGGGAACAGGTCCAGCTCGCGCTGCAGCAGCTCGCGGTCATAGGCCGGCAGCGTGCCGGGCCGGGTCGCGGCCTGGATCCTGACCAGCGCCGCGGCGGCGTCGCCGTACAGCGTGCGCGCGGTCGTGATGTCCAGCTTCGACAGATAGGTGGTGTTGCCCAGGTCGGCCAGCAGCAGGAAGCCCTGCGACAGATCCTGCGCCAGCACGGTCGGCACGGTGACGCCGGCCTCGCCGAACAGCGCGGCGACATGGATGAAGGGGCGGCAGTCCTCGCGGGCGGGCGGCGCATCCATCGCGATCACGGTCGGATGCGCCGGGTTGTCGGTGCGCAGGCGGAAGTAGCGGCGGAAGCTGGCGTCGGCCGATGCCGGTACGCACGATTCGGGATCGATGGACCAATCCGGAGCGAGTCCGGACACCCACGCTTTGAGCTGGTCCTGGCGCGGGTCGAGGGGAAGTGCTGCCATGCCGGAAAGGGTCGATAAGTTGCCCCGTATAATACCCGACCAGACCCGGGCGCCGGGCGGCTCCCGGGTGGGCCGTCCTGTGCCTGGCAGCCTGTTTGGACGGTGGCTGCGGCGGTTCCGCGCAACCGTCCCGCCGTCCGACCGACGACCCGACGCATGACCGAACAACAACGATCACCGAATCACACCGCAATCCAGGCGCCGGGCCGCCAGCCCGCGCGCCGGCCAGTCCGGGCCCTGCGCCCGCTGGTGCTGGCCATGGCCGGCTGGTCGCTGGGCGCCCATGCGCAAGGCCAGGCGGTCGGCTCGGCGATTCCCGCGCTGCCGGCTGCGGAGCCGACGGCCGAGGCGGCCGACCCGCGCCAGCCGCCGCGCCCCGGCGAACTGATCCCCTATCTGTCGGAGCCGGCCACCTGGCGCGGCGCGCCGAGCGATCCCAGCGCGCCGACCTATGTCTCCGGCGACAGCATGACCGGCTACAACGAGCGCGGGCTGGAACTGCAGGGCAATGCCGAACTGCGCAGCGACGGCGCGGTGATCAAGGCCGACAAGCTGACCTACGACCAGGACAGCGACGAGGCGCTGGCGACCGGCAATGTCCGGCTCTCGCGCGAAGGCACGCTGGCGGTCGGCCCCGAGGCGAAGCTGCGCGTCGAGGCCAACGAAGGCTACATGCTGTCGCCGGACTACTACTTCCAGCAGACCGGCGGTTCGGGCACGGCCGAGCGCATCGACTTCCTGAACAAGAACGAGAGCACCATCCAGCGCGCCACCTATACCACCTGTTCGCCGGACAACGCGGACTGGTATTTCAGCGCGCGCCAGCTCGATCTGGACAGCGACCGCCAGGTCGGCACCGCGCACGGCGCCGTGCTGCGCTTCTTCGACGTGCCGATCCTGGCGGCGCCGGCGGTGACCTTCCCGCTGACCGACGAGCGCCGCAGCGGCTTCCTGGCGCCGCTGATGGCCTACAGCTCCCGTTCGGGCTTCGACCTGACGGTGCCGTACTACTTCAACATCGCGCCGAACCGCGACCTGACGCTGTATCCGCGCGTGATGAGCGAGCGCGGCGTGCAACTGGGCGGCGACTTCCGCTATATCGGCAACGGCTACGCGGGCCGGATCCGCGGCGAGTTCCTGCCGAACGACCAGAAGACCAACTCGGACCGCTGGCTGTACTCGATCCAGCATACGCAGAACCTGGCCAAGGGCCTGAACGCCTATGTGAACCTGAACCGGGTATCGGACGACCGCTATCCGGACGACCTGACGCGCACGGTCGCGCAGTCGACGCTGCGGCAGTACACGCAGGAGGGCGGGGTCACCTACAACTGGCAGGACTTCTCGCTGCTGGCGCGGGTGCAGACCTTCCAGACGCTGGCGCCGAGCCAGCCAACCTATGAGCGCGTGCCGCAGTTGAACGGCAAGTTCACGCGCTACAACTGGGGCGGCTTCGACGTGCAGATCGAGGCCGACTACACGCGCTTCCGCATCCCGCTGACGACCACCGGCTTCCAGCAGCCGCAGGGCGAGCGCGTGTTCATCCAGCCATCGATCAGCTATCCGATCGTGCGCCCGGGCTGGTTCGTGACGCCCAAGGTCATGTTCAACGCGGCCCAGTACCAGATGGAGCCGTCGACCAACACGCCGGGGGCCAACAACACGCTGACGCGCTCGGTGCCGACCTTCAGCATCGACAGCGGCATGACGTTCGAGCGCGACGCGCCGACCATCAGCCGGCTGTTCGGCACCAAGTACCTGCAGACGCTGGAGCCGCGGCTGTTCTACGTCTACACGCCGTTCCGCGACCAGAGCGCGTTCCCGCTGTTCGACACGGTGCAGTCGGACTTTGGCTACGGCCAGATCTTCAGCGAGAACCCGTTTACCGGCTACGACCGCATCGCCGACAACAACAAGCTGACCGCGGGCGTGACCACCCGACTGATCGAGTCCGAGACGGGCATCGAACGCTTCCGTGGTACGCTGGCGCAGCGCTTCGACATGAGCGGCCAGCGCGTGCAGTTGACCGGCACGCTCGACGATGCGGAGAAGGGCTATTCGGACCTGCTGGGCGCCACCACCATCCAGCTGTTCCGCGGCTACTACATCAATGCCGGGATGCAGTACAACCCGGAAAACGACCGCGTGATCCAGTCGAACATCGCGTTCGCGTGGCGGCCGGAGCCGCGCAAGCTGCTCAATGTCGGCTATCGCTACCGGCGTCCGACCACGGTCACCGACAATACCGCGATCGACCAGTTCGAGATCTCGAGCCAGTGGCCGATCACGCGGCGGACCTACGGCATCGGGCGTGTCGCCTACGACATGAGCGCCAACCAGCTGGTCGATACGCTGCTGGGGCTCGAATATGCCGCCGACTGCTGGGTCGGCCGGGTCGCTTACCAGCGATTCCGCAATACCACGCAGGGCTACACCGGCCGCGTGTTTCTGCAGGTGGAGTTCCGCGGCCTGTCGAAGATCGGCTCCAATCCGCTGGATATCATGAGGTTGAACGTGCCTGGCTACGAGCCTGTCTCGGCCGCGCCGATCCCTCAGACCCAGTTCGACCATTACGAATGACGGACCATGATGAAGCGTCAAGCAGTCTCCGTATTTTCCGTTGCCGCGGCATCGTCGCGGCGTTCGCGCGGCATCGTGCTGTCCGCATTGCTCGCCTGCGCGGCCGTTCCGGCGGCCGCGCAGCTGAAGGCACCTGGTGGGTCCGGCTCCGCGCCGCGCGCCACCGGCATCTTCGTGCCGCAAGGTTCCCAGGCCACGCCGCCGACCTCGCCGACCCAGCCGCGTCTGGGCTCGGGGCAGCGCACCGGCCGCTCGCAGCTGGTCGACGAGGTGGTGGCGATCGTCAACAACACCGTGATCACGCGGCGCGAGCTGCTCGATAGCGCCGACGAGATCGAGAACCAGCTGCGCACCGCCGGCCGCCCGATTCCGCCGCGCGAGGAACTGCTCGGCGAAGTGCTGGAACGGCTGGTGATGGAGCGGGTGCAGACCCAGGCCGCGCAGGACGCCGGCATCCGCGTGACCGACCAGGAAGTCGACCGCGCGATCGAATCGGTCGCGCAGCAGAACCGCATCAGCGTGTCCGACCTGCGCGCGCAGGTCGACCGCAGCGGCATGACGTGGGACAAGTACCGCAGCGAACTGCGCAAGCAGGTGCAGGTGATCCGGCTGCGCGAGCGCGAGGTCGATTCCAAGGTGCAGGTGTTCGACGGCGAGATCGACAACTACCTGGCCGCGCGCGCCGCACGCAGCGGCGCCGCGCCGACCGGCGAGGCGCAATATGACGTCGCGCAGATCTTCGTGCGCGTGCCGGAGGGCGCCAGCGACGCGCAGAAGGCGCAGCTGCGCGCCAAGGCCGAGGGGCTGCTGAAGCAGGCCCAGGGCGGCGCGGACTTCGCGCAGCTGGCGCAGAACAATTCGGACGGCGCCGAGGGTGCCAAGGGCGGTTCGCTCGGCTATCGCGAAATCGGCCGCCTGCCCGCGCAGTTCGCCAACGCCGTGCTCGATCTGCAGCCCGGCAAGGTGGTGCCCGAGGTCGTCGAAAGCCCGGCCGGCTTCCATGTGCTGAAGCTCGCCGGCAAGCGCACCGCGCCCGCCGGCGGCGATGCCGCGCCCAGCCGCATCACGCAGACGCAGGTGCGCCATATCCTGATCCGCACCGGCCCGAACATGCCCGAGGCCGAGGCGCGCCGCCAGCTGTCGACGCTGCGCGACCGCATCCAGCACGGCACCAGCTTCGCCGATATCGCCAAGCGCTATTCGCAGGACGGTTCGGCGCAGAACGGCGGCGAACTCGGCTGGGTGTCGCCCGGCGAGCTGGTCCCCGAGTTCGAGCAGGCGATGAACCGCCTGCGCCCGGGCGAAGTATCCGAGCCGGTCACCAGCCAGTTCGGCGTGCACCTGATCCAGGTCGACAACCGCCGCGAGGTCGAGGTGTCGCCGGAGAAGCAGCGCGACTTCGCCCGCGCCGAGGTGCGCGAGCAGAAGCTGCGCGCCGCCTACGAGGATTGGCTGCGCCAGTTGCGCGAGGCCGCCTATGTCGAATACCGGACCAACCGCGAGGCGACCCGCTAAGGGTCCCACCAGGGCTCCCGCCACGGGAACCGTTTCGCCACCACGATGACCGCGCCGTCTGCCACACCCTCCGCCCCATCCGATGTATCGGATCCGGCCGCATCGGTGCCGATCGCGATCACGACCGGCGAGCCGGCCGGCATCGGTCCGGACATCACGATCCGGGCGGTGCTGGAGCTGGCGGGCGGGAAGGCGGGTCCGCGCTTCCATGTGCTCGGCGACGCGCGGCTGCTGGCCGAGCGCGCCGCGGTGCTCGGATTGGCGCAGGCATGGCAGGACAAGCTCGTTGCGGGCGAGGTCGTCGTCGACGATATTCCGCTGGCGGTGCCATGCCAGCCGGGTGTGCTCGACGCGCGCAACGGCCGCCATGTGCTGGCGCTGCTCGATGCGGCGCTGGCCGGCCTGCAGCCGCCGCCGGGGCAGCCCGCGCGCTATGCGGCGGTGGTCACCGCGCCGGTGCAGAAGAGCACGATCAATGACGCCGGTGTGCCCTTTACCGGCCATACCGAATATCTGGCGGAACGGGCCGGCGTCGCGCGCGTGGTGATGATGCTGGCCGGCCCCCAGCCCGCGCATGCCAATGCGATGCTGCGCGTGGCGCTGGCCACCACGCATCTGCCGCTGCGCGCCGTGCCCGATGCGCTGGACGTGCCGATGCTGCTCGAGACGCTGACGATCGTCGACACCGATCTGCGGCGGCGTTTCGGGCTGGCCCATCCCCGCATCCTGGTGACCGGCCTGAACCCGCACGCGGGCGAGAGCGGCCACCTCGGCCGCGAGGAGATCGACATCATCGCGCCGGCGCTGGCCAAGGCGCGCGAGGCGGGCATCGACGCGCGCGGCCCCTATCCGGCCGACACGCTGTTCCAGCCGCGGCTGCTGCGCGACGCCGACTGCGTCCTGGCGATGTACCATGATCAGGGCCTGGCGCCGCTGAAATACGGCACCTTCGGCCATGGTGTCAATATCACGCTCGGCCTGCCGTTCATCCGCACCTCGGTCGATCACGGCACCGCGCTCGATCTGGCCGCCACGGGCCGCGCCGAACACGGCAGCATGATCGAGGCGATCCGCTGCGCGATCGGCATGGTCGGCCATGCCGCGCAGGACCTGCGCGGCGACCCGCCGGCCGGACACTGAAGAGACATCGATGCGTTCCCCTGTGCACCAGGGCCATACGGCCCGCAAGCGATTCGGCCAGAACTTCCTGGTCGACGACAGCATCATCCACGGCATCGTCAATGCCATCGACCCGCACGCCGGCGACCTGGTCGTCGAGATCGGCCCCGGCCTGGGCGCGCTGACCGAGCCGCTGCTGGAGCGGCTCGATCATCTGCACGTGGTCGAGCTGGACCGCGATCTGGTCGAACGGCTGCGCCGCCGCTACGGCGACCGCATGACGATCCACGCGGGCGATGCGCTCGCCTTCGATTTCGACCAGCTGAAGCAGCCCGGACGCCCGCTGCGCATCGTCGGCAATCTGCCGTACAACATCTCGAGCCCGCTGCTGTTCCATCTGATGGAGTTCGCCGATCACGTGCGCGACCAGCATTTCATGCTGCAGAAGGAGGTGGTCGAGCGGATGGTGGCCGAGCCGGGCAGCAAGGCCTTCGGCCGGCTGTCGATCATGCTGCAGGTGCGCTACCACATGGAGTACGTGCTCGACGTGCCGCCGGAGTCGTTCAATCCGCCGCCCAAGGTCGATTCCGCGGTGGTGCGGATGATTCCGTGGCCGCGCCACGAGGACGGCCGGCTGCGCTCGCCGTACGCCGCGTGCGACATGACGGTGCTGGGCGACCTGGTCACCGCGGCGTTTTCACAGCGCCGCAAGGTGCTGCGCAACACGCTGTCGATGCTGCGCGATCACGTCGACTTCGACGCGATTGGCTTCGACCTGGGCCGCCGCGCCGAAGAGGTGCCGGTGGCAGAGTACGTCGAGCTGGCCAATCGCATCGGCGGGTAAGCCCGATTTTTCTTCCCTTTTCTTCCCTCCGCGGGCCGCTGCAGTCGGCACACTGTGTCGGCGCACTGTGTCCGCGCGCTGTGTCGCCGGCCTGCGCAAGAACTCCACCCGAATGCTAAAGCGCGCCTTCCGGCGCGGATGAGAATCGCGCCGCGACCGGCCCAGGGCCGCGTCGCGCGATCTCTCAACCGCAAAGGAGCGCAGCATGCATGCTAGCCGTATCACGAGCCAGGTCCCGCTGTTCCAGTCCGGCCCCGTACCCGACACCGTTCACGGCGCGCGCCGCGCCACCAGCGATGAACGCACCGGCAGCGCCGACCCCCACCACGCAGGCCGCGAACTGACACTGGCGCTGCGGCGCCACGACGGCCCGGCGGTGCGCGAGTGGCTTCAGCGCGAACCGGCCGCCATTGGCTGGCGCGACGAGCAGGGCAACACGCCGTTGCACACCGCGATCCAGTCGCGTTGCGAACCGGCGCTGATCAATACGCTGCTCGCCCATCGGGCCGATCCCGCCATCGCCAATCGCGACGGCGACAACTGCATGCACCTGGCGCTGGGTCTGCGTCCGACCATGCCCGCGGTGGTGCAGTCGTTGCTGGACCACGGGCGCTGGTACGGCGGCGGCATCGGGCTCGGCGCCCTCGGCAAGCCGAACCGGCACGGCAGGAGCGCGCTGGAGCTCGGCAAGGACGTGGGGGGCGCGCCGGCACTCGGCCATGCGGCGATCCTGCCGGCGCTGGAAGACGCCCTGGTCGACTGGATGAATGGATTTCGGACCAGCGTGCTGTCAGGAATCGAGGCCGACGATGCGGCCGCCGTGCGGCATCTGGTGACCAGCGCCGACTGGAGCCTCGACATGCCGATCAAGGACGGGCTGGACCTGTTGCAGCTGGCCTTGCGCAACAAGGCGCCGCGCGTGGCCTGCGCGCTGATCGACCTGGCGGCGGCGGTCGACAACCGCGCCGTGCTCGAACAAGCGGAGCCCGCCATGGGCATGACGCCGTTGATGACCGCGATAGCGCTCGGCGCGGACGCGCCGTTCGCGCGCTTGCTGCTCCATGGCGTTCCCGTCGATGCCCGGGGCCCACTAGGCATCACGGCGCTGCATCTGGCCGCCGCGTTGGGCCAGCTGCGTGCCGTGCAGCAGTTGGTGGCCTACGGCGCCGACCCGGATGTCCGCGACGATGCCGGCACCTCGCCGATGATGGTGGCGGCGTCGGACGGATACCTGGACATCGTCAAGAGCTTGCGCGATGCCGGCGGCAACATCAATGGCCGCGATACGCTGGGCCGCACGCCACTGATGTACGCGCATATGAGCGACCAGCCGCCGGGCTTCATCTTCAAGATCATCGTGGCGGGGGCGCGGACCGACATGGTGGACGGCAAGGGCGCGACCGTCAGGGACTATCAGCTCGAAAGCAACATGCGTCGCGTGGCGAACGGCAAGAGCGTTTGCACCATCCTTTGAGACCGCGCCTCGCCGCGGTGCGCGGACGGCGCAGCCCCGAGGCCCTGGGGGCCCGGATAGCCCGTTAGGGCCGGCTGGCGTCGCGCGTCGAGTTGCGTTCGATCAGCTCGATCTTGTAGCCGTCCGGGTCTTCGACGAAGGCGATCACCGTGGTGCCGCCCTTCACCGGGCCCGCCTCGCGCGTGACCTTGCCGCCGGCCGCGCGGATGCGCTCGCAGGCGCCGGCGGCATCGTCCGTCTCCAGCGCGATATGGCCGTAGGCGGTGCCCATCTCGTACTTGTCGACACCGTAGTTGTAGGTCAGCTCGAGCACCGCGGTTTCGCTCTCGGGGCCGTAGCCGACGAAGGCGAGCCGGTACTTGTATTCGGGATTGTCGCTCTCGCGCAGCAGTTGCATGCCGAGCACGCGGGTGTAGAAATCGATCGAGCGCTGCAGGTCGCCGACACGGAGCATGGTGTGGAGGAGTCGCATGATGAGCCTCTGTTGGGGATGTTCTATTGACGTCTTGTTGGGGGGTACTGCGGGGTTCCACGCAGGTGTTGCGGGAAAGGCGTTAGTGTAGAACGGATCGGCGCAGCGATCCGAGGGGACGCCGCCGGTGCCCGCCGCGTCAGAACGCCGGCAACGCTTCCGGCGGATGGCTGCGCAATTGCGCGCGCGCGTCGCGGAACTCGGGGAAGATCGATGCCACCGTGTCCCAGAAGCGCGGACTGTGGTTCATTTCCTTCAGGTGCGCCAGCTCGTGCGCGGCCACATAGTCGATCACCGACAACGGGAAATGCATCAGCCGCCAGCTCAGCCGGATCTTGCCGTCGGCGGTGCAGCTGCCCCAGCGCGTATTGGCCGAGCTCAGCGCGAAGGCGCGATGCCGCACGCCGAGCTTCTCCGCATAGATATCGAGCCGCTCGGCCAGCAGGCGCTTGGCCTGGTGCTGCAGCCACGCCTGCACGCGGTCCTTGATCTGCTGTTCGTCGGCCTGCTCGGGCAGCGCCAGATGCAGCACGCGCGCCTGCCCATCGAACAGTAGCGTGCCGGTCGGCGAGTCCAGCCGCAGCGTGATCGGCTTGCCGAGGAAGGGCAGCGTCGCGCCGTCGCGCCACTGCACCGCCGGCAGCACGCGCTGCGCATCGCGCTGTTGCCATTCGGCCAGCTTGCCGAAGATCCAGCGCTGTTTCTCGGCGATGGCCGCTTCGATGTCGGCGATCGTGACCCAGCGCGGCGCGGTGATCGACAGTCCGCGGTCGTCGATGACGAAGCCGATGGTGCGCCGGGACGAACGCTTCAGCGTGTAGTGCAGCGGACGTTCGCCCAGCCGCAGCAGCCGGGCGTTGGGCTGCGGCGCCGGCCACGGCGCCGTGGCCGGGCCGGCCGACGTGGTGCCGTCCAGCGCGCTGGCTGGTGGCCGCGAGCCCGACGTGCCGGCGCCGCAGTCCATCAGCGGCAGCTCCATCTGGCCGTCCACGGGTTCCGGGGCGCGGCGGGCCGGCTTCATGCAGGCTGCCCTCGGAGATAGCTCTCCGGATCGATGCGGCGCATGTCGCGCTCGATCCATTGCTCGACCTCCTGGTTCAGCATGTCGGCGGTCTTGTGGGCCGACGACAGCGGCGGGCCGATCGAGATCGTGATGGTGCCGGGGTACTTCAGGAACGAGTTGCGCGGCCACAGGCGGCCGGAATTGACGGCGATCGGAATCACCGAGGCGCCGGTCTCGACCGCCAGGCGGGCCCCGCCGCTCTTGTAGCGCGGGTTTTCCATGCCGGCCGGGGTGCGCGTGCCTTCCGGGAACATGATGATCCAGGCGCCCTCGGCGAGCCGCTCGCGGCCCTGGCGCACGGCGGAGGCGAACGCCCGCGAACCGTCCTTGCGGTTGATATGGACCATCTTCAGCATGCCGAGCGCCCAGCCGAAGAACGGCACGAACAGCAGCTCGCGCTTGAAGACGAAGCACAGCGGCTTGGGCATCGTCGCCACCAGCGCCACGGTCTCCCACGCCGACTGGTGCTTGGACAGCAGCACCACCGGCTTGTCGATCATGGCCTGCAGGTGTTCGCCGCCTTCGATGCGGTAGCGGATGCCGCAGATCAGCCAGGCGGCGCCGATCACCAGCTTCGGCCAGCCGCGCACGAAGCGGTAGCGCCGGTTGGCGCTCATGAACGGGAAGGCCAGGAAGCAGGCGCAGGCGTAGGGAGGCGTCAGTACCAGCAGGTACAACGCGAACAGCAGGGAGCGTAGAAAGATCATCGAGGGTTCGTCGAGTCAACCGGAGACGTGGCGCGGCCGGCGGATGCCACGGCCGCCGCGCCCGCGTGCGAGGCCGCCGCGGCGCCGTGCCGCGCGCCATCGCCTTCGAGCAGCCAGCGCGAGAACGCGCGCAGATCGTCGTGGACCAGCGTGCCGGGCGGCAGGCCGCCCTTGGCCAGCGTGCCTTCGCCCTTGCCGGTGCGCACCAGGTGCGGCGCGCAGCCGAGGGCGACGCCGGCCTCCAGGTCGCGCAGCGAATCGCCGACGATCGGCACGCCGCGCAGTTCGATGCCGAAGCGTTGCGCGGCCTGCTGGATCAGGCCGGGCTTGGGTTTGCGGCAGTCGCACGCGTCCGCGGCGGTGTGCGGGCAGAAGAAGATCGCCTCGACGCGGCCGCCCAGGCGCGCCAGCGCCTTGTACATCTTCTCGTGCATCGCGTTCAGCGCGCTCATCTCGAACAGGCCGCGGCCGATGCCGGACTGGTTGCTGGCGACCACGACGCGGTAGCCGGCCTCGTTCAGCGCGGCGATCGCTTCCAGGCTGCCGGGGATTGGAATCCATTCGTCCGGCGTCTTGATGAACTGGTCGCTGTCGAGGTTGATGACCCCATCGCGGTCCAGGATCACGAATTTGGGCGGTGTCTGCGGCATGGCGGCGCTTCGGTAACGGGTACGGTCGGTGCGGCTGGTGCGGTGCGTCCGTGCAGGGCGCGGCCGATCAGGCGGCCAGCTTCGAGATGTCGGCGACGCGGTTGGCCAGCGCATGCAGCGAGGCCAGCAGGGCGAGGCGGTTGGCGCGCAGCTGCGCATCCTCGGCCATCACCATCACGCCGTCGAAGAAGCGGTCCACCGCGTCGCGCAGCCGGGCCAGGTCGCGCAGCGCGGCGGTGAAGTCGCCGCGCGCGAACGCCGCCTCGACCCCGGGCCGCACGCTGTCGATGGCGGCGTGCAGCGCGCCTTCGGCGTCTTCCTGGAACAGCGCCGGCGCGACCTCGCCGACCGCCTCGGTATTCTTGCGCAGGATATTCGTGATCCGCTTGTTGGCGGCCGCCAGCGCGTCCGCCTCGGGCAGCGCGGCGAAGGTGCGCACCGCTTCCATGCGGCCAAGGATGTCGTCGAGCCGCTGCGGGCGCAGGCTGACCACCGCCTCCACCTCGTTGGTGGTGTAGCCCTTGTCCTTCAGATAGCCGCGCAGGCGGTCGTACAGGAAGTCGGTGATGTCCTCGCGCGCGGGCTTGACCGCCGGCACGCCGGCAAAGGCCTGCTCGGTCAGCGCCAGCAGCGCGTCGATGCCCACCGGCAGCGGCGTCTCGACCAGCATGCGCAGGATGCCCAGCGCATGGCGGCGCAGCGCGAACGGATCCTTCTCGCCGGTCGGCTGCAGGCCGATGCCCCAGATGCCGACCAGCGTCTCGAGCTTGTCGGCCAGCGCGACCGCGATGCTGACCGGGTTCGACGGCAGCGCATCGCCGGCAAAGCGCGGACGGTAGTGTTCGGAGCAGGCCAGCGCGACTTCCTCGGCCTCGTCGTCGTGGCGTGCGTAGTAGGTCCCCATCGTGCCCTGCAGTTCGGGGAATTCGCCGACCATATCGGTCAGCAGGTCGGCCTTGGCGAGTTCCGCGCCGCGCATCGCCGCCGCCTTGTCGACCGGCACGCCCGCCTTGGCCAGCGCATCGGCGATATGGCCGGCGATCTGCTGCAGCCGCTGCACGCGGTCGAGCTGGGTGCCGATCTTGTTGTGATAGACCACGTTGGCCAGCTGCGGCACGCGCGAGGCCAGCGTCTTCTTGCGGTCCTGGTCGAAGAAGAACTTGGCGTCGGCCAGGCGCGGGCGCACCACGCGCTCGTTGCCGCCGATGATCGACTGCGGCGTGTCGGTGGCCAGGTTCGACACGATCAGGAAGCGGTTGCGCAGCTGCCCGTTGGCGTCGGTCAGCGCGAAGTACTTCTGGTTGGTCTGCATCGTCAGGATCAGGCACTCCTGCGGCACGGCGAGGAAGGCCTGCTCGAAATGGCAGGCGTAGACCACCGGCCATTCGACCAGCGCATTGACCTCGTCGAGCAGCGCCTCGGGCATGATCACGCGATCGGCGCCGGCGGCGGCCAGCAGCCCCTCGCGGATGCGCTCGCGCCGCTGGGCATAGCTGGCCAGCACCTTGCCCTGGTCCTCGAGCACGGCGGCGTAGCGCTTGGCGTGCGGGATCTCGATCTCGCCGGCGGACAGGAAGCGGTGGCCCAGCGTGCGCTGGCCCGCGGCCAGCCCGAGCGCGGAGACCGGCACGACCTTGTCGCCATGCAGCGCGATCAGCCGGTGGGCCGGACGCACGAAGTTGACGGTGCTGCCGTCCGGGCGCTGGTAGCTCATCACCTTCGGGATCGGCAGCTTGCCGATGGTCTCGTCCAGCGCGGCCTGCAGGCCGTCGGCCAGCACCGCGCCACGCGCGGTGTAGCGGTAGAACAGCGCCTCGGCCTTGCCGTCGGAGGCGCGCTCCAGCGTCTGCCAGTCGATCGAATCGGCGCCGACCGATTTGGCCAGCGCGGCCAGCTTCTTGGCCAGCGGCGCGGTCGGCTCGCCGGCCGCGTCGAGCGCCACCGACACCGGCAGCACCTTCTCGCGCTGCTCGCGGTCCGGCGCGCTCTGGCGCACGCCGCTGATCAGCGCGGCCAGGCGGCGCGGCGTCGCGTACGGCGTCACCGTGCTGCCGTCATCGAGCAGGCCGCGCTCGGCCAGGCCGGCGAACAGGCCCTGGGCAAAGGCCTCGCCCAGGCGTGCCAGCGCCTTCGGCGGCAGCTCTTCGGTGAACAGTTCGATCAGCAGCGAATCGGTCAGGGGTTGCGACATGAATCGGTTCCAACGGTTTGTGGCGCACGCCGGCATCGGCGGCGCCGGAAAGGTTCAGCGGCGCTCAACAGCGCGGTTCGACGCCCGACAGCAGCCATAGCCCATGCTGCTGGCGAAACTGCAGCGTGGTCGAGCGGCATGCGGACTGCGTGCTGCCGGCCAGCTTCTCGCTGTTCGCGGAGAAGCGCGCATACAGCCGGTGATGGCGGCGATCGTAGCGGATCTCGTCGATGCGGCCGCCGATCCAGAAGTCGATCCGCGGCGGCAGTTGCGAGGCCGAATGGTAGGTCCGCACCAGGCGCCGTTGGCGGCCGTTGCGGTGCGTGGTCTCGACCCAGGTCAGCGGATAGCGGATCGCGCTCTCGTAGGCGCGCAGCGGCACGCGCCGCCAGCCCAGGTCCCTGGACCCGGACAGGTCGCACGACATCGAGCGCACCAGCTGCGTCCACTGGTCGATCGCGTTGGCGCTCGGCTGCAGATGCTTGTTGATGGACTGCTGCAGCGCCTGCGAATCGCCTTCGCAGACGTTGGCCTGCTCGGCCGACGGGTAGAGCACCTGCGAGGCCTGGGCATAGGCCGAGGGCACGATGGCGTGCGCGCCGCCCGCGGCGGCCACCGCCAGCGCGCAGCACAGCGCACGGCGTGCCATCGAGTTCATGCGGCGGCCTCGGCGGCGGCGGTCCCGGCGGCCGCGCCGCCGGCCGGCCCGCACATCGGGAAGCCCAGCGCCTCGCGCGATTCGTAGTAGGCCTGCGCGACCAGCCGCGACAGATTGCGGATGCGGCCGATATAGGCGGCGCGCTCGGTCACCGAGATCGCGCCGCGTGCGTCCAGCAGGTTGAAGGTGTGGGCGGCCTTGAGTACCTGTTCGTAGGCCGGCAGCGCCAGCTTGGCGCCGGCCGCCTGGGTTGCCGGGTCCGCGCCGGCCTCGGCGCCGACGCCCATCAACCGCTTGGCCTCGCTCTCGTGTTCGGAGAAATGGCGGAACAGGATGTCGGTGTTGCTCTGCTCGAAGTTGTAGGTCGACTGCTCGACCTCGTTCTGGTGATAGACGTCGCCGTAGGTCAGGCGGCGCGTCTTGCCGTTTTCTTCCCACTCGGTCCAGACCAGGTCGTAGACGTTCTCGACGCCCTGCAGATACATCGCGAGGCGTTCGATGCCGTAGGTGATCTCGCCGGTGATCGGCTTGCAGTCGATGCCGCCGACCTGCTGGAAGTAGGTGAACTGGGTCACCTCCATGCCGTTGAGCCAGACCTCCCAGCCCAGGCCCCAGGCGCCCAGCGTCGGGTTTTCCCAGTCGTCCTCGACGAAGCGGATGTCGTTCTGCTTCAGGTCCAGGCCCAGCGCCTCGAGCGAGCCCAGGTACAGCTCGAGAATGTTCTCCGGCGCGGGCTTGAGCACGACCTGGTACTGGTAGTAGTGCTGCAGCCGGTTCGGGTTCTCGCCGTAGCGGCCGTCCTTCGGGCGGCGCGACGGTTGCACATAGGCGGCGCGCCACGGCTCCGGGCCGATCGCGCGCAGGAAGGTATGCACGTGCGAGGTACCGGCGCCAACCTCCAGATCGATGGGTTGCAACAGCGCGCATCCTTGCCGGTCCCAGTAGGACTGCAAGGTCAGGATCATTTGTTGGAAGGTCAGCATAACGAAGACGACGGTTCGCGGAGTGTTGGCCCGGCGGCGGGCCACCGAAGCGGAAGCGGGCAGGGACGGCGGCCGGACAAGCCGGCCCCGTCGTTGCCAAACCCAGAATTCTAGCGGTTTTTTGCCCGGCAGCCG
Organism: Cupriavidus sp. UGS-1; assembly: GCF_021213615.1. Classification (NCBI taxonomy): domain Bacteria; kingdom Pseudomonadati; phylum Pseudomonadota; class Betaproteobacteria; order Burkholderiales; family Burkholderiaceae; genus Cupriavidus; species Cupriavidus sp. UGS-1. Next base: position 74,554 of record NZ_JAJQJF010000014.1, read on the forward strand.
CCGAAGGGAAGGGCACGGCAGCCGGGCGAGGACTTCGGGTAAATCCCGAGGGATCTCAAGTTCCGGAAGCGCCTGCCGTTATCGATTTTTGTATACATTATTGAAAAGCTGTTCGACAGAGGCAGCGGACGGCGCCGCGCGGGCGCCCGTCGGCGCCAAGACAACGGGGACAACAACATGTCGTTTCTTTCGCACAAACCCTATCGGGTCGCCCTGGCGGTGATGGCGGCGGCTGCCGCGGTATCGATCGTCGCGAGCGTGATCCAGTAAGGCTCGGCCGCCCAGGCCGGCGAAACGCTCAGGCGCCGGCGCCGCGCCGGCCCGACGCCGCGCGCCAGGCCACCACCAGCAGCACCAGCAGGCAGCCGAGCACCGCCGGCACATTGCCGACCCGCACATAGGGCGTCAGCCCGCGCGTGCCCTGTACCTGTGCGCTGAGCGTGCCGGTGGTGAAGGTCGCCAGCCGCGCCGGCACGCTGCCGTCCGGCGCGACCACCGCCGTCATGCCGGTATTGGTCGAGCGCAGCATCGGCCGGCGGGTCTCCAGCGCACGCATCCGCGAGATCTGCAGGTGCTGATCGAGCGCGATGGTGTCGCCGAACCAGGCCAGGTTGGTGACGTTGACCAGCACATTGGCCGGCTGCGGCTGGCCGCGCAGCGTGCGCGCGATTTCCTCGCCGAACAGATCCTCGTAGCAGATATTGGGCGCCACCATCACGCCGCGCACCGGCAGCGGCGCCTGCGCCAGTCCGCCGCGGCGGAAGTCCCCCAGCGGCATCTTCATCATGTCGACGAACCAGCGGAAGCCCCAGGGGATGAACTCGCCGAAGGGCACCAGGTGGTGCTTGTCGTAGCGGTACAGCCCCTTCATCTCGGGGCCGATGCCGAACACGCTGTTGGTGAAGTCGACCGGCGAGTCGGCGCCCGCGGCGCCAAACAGCAGCGCGGTGCCGGTGCCGACGCTGAACTGCCGCAGCGCCAGCGCGATCTCCGGCGGCATGTCCTGCAGGATCAGCGGGAACGCGGTCTCCGGCGTGACCACCAGGTCGGCCGGGGCCGCGGTGATCATGTCGCGGTACAGCGCGTTGGAGCGGGCGATGCCGGCCGCCTCGAACTTGATGTCCTGCGGCACGTTGCCCTGCAGCAGCCGCACCGACAGCGGTGCGCCGACCGGCTCGGTCCACGCCCGCCCCGCCAGCAGCCAGCCGGCGCCGAGCAGCATCGCCAGGCCCAGCGGGACCGCCAGCCTGGCCGACAGCGCGGCGGCGCGGCCGCCGGCCGGCATTTCCGGCATTTGCGCCGATGCCGGTCGGACGAGGCGCGCCAGCGCCGCCAGCCAGGCCGCGCACAGCGCGGCCAGCGCGCCGATGCCGTAGACGCCCAGCAGCGGCGCGTAGCCGGCCAGCGGTCCGTCGGTATGCGCATAGCCGCTGCCCAGCCACGGGAAACCGGTGAAGATCACGCCGCGCAGCCATTCGGTCAGGCCCCAGGCGGCGCCGAACGCCAGCGGCGCGGCCACCAGCCCGAACCAGCCGGCGGGGTCTGCGGAAGCGGCGGAAGCGGTGGAAGCGGCCGGACCGAAGCGCCGCGACGCGGTGGCGCGATGCCACGCGGCGGCCGCCAGCGCGGGATAGAGCGCGAGATAGCCCGAGAACAGCAGCACCGCGAGCGCGGCCATCCAGGCCGGCATCTCGCCGTAGACATGCATGCTGATATAGAGCCACCAGATGCCGGACAGGAACCAGCCCAGTCCGAAGGCGTAGCCCAGCGCGGCGGCATCGCGCACGCGGCGGGTATCGAACAGCAGCGCGGCCAGTCCCGCCAGCGCCAGCAGCTGCAGCCACCACCAGTCGCGCGGCGCGAAGGCCTGGGTATGGGCGACGCCAAGCACGCCGGCCAGCAGCAGGCGGCCCCAGCGCGCGCGGCCGCGGCGGGTGTCGGTCAGTGGTGTCTCAAGTTCGGCGGCGGCGGCGCCGTTCCAGCCCTGCGCCAGCCGCTTCATGCGTTGGCCACGGCGTCGGTGACCGCGGGGGCTTCGCGCCGGACCAGCAGCAGATGCAGCTGGCGCGCGTCGGCGCGCAGCACCTCGAAGCGCAGCGGCGGCAGCGTGATGATTTCCCCGCGGTGCGGCACGTGGCCGACGTGGTTGGTCAGCAGGCCGCCGACCGTATCGACGTCGTCGTCGGGAAACTGGGTGCCGAAGGCCTCGTTGAACTGCTCGATTTCGGTCAGCCCGTGCACGCGCCAGCTGCCGTCGGGCAGCGGCACGATATTGTCGTCATCCTCGTCGAGATCGAATTCGTCCTCGATGTCGCCGACGATCTGTTCCAGCACGTCCTCGATCGTGACCAGCCCGGCGACGCCGCCGTACTCGTCGACCACGATCGCGATGTGATTGCGGTTGTTGCGGAATTCGCGCAGCAGGATGTTCAGGCGCTTGGACTCGGGGATGAACACCGCGGGCCGCAGCATCTCGCGCAGGTCGAACTCGCTGTCGGTGTAGTAGCGCAGCAGGTCCTTGGCGAGCAGGATGCCGATGATGTTGTCGCGGCTGCCTTCGTAGACCGGAAAGCGCGAGTGCGCGGTCTCCTGCATGAAGGGAATGAAGGCTTCCGGCGCGTCGGCGATATTGACCGCGTCCATCTGGGCGCGAGGCACCATGATGTCGCGCGCGGTCAATTCCGAGACCTGGAACACGCCCTCGATCATCGACAGCGACTCCGCGTCGATCAGATTGCGGGCGTGGGCATCCTGGAGGACTTCGAGCAATTCGGCCCGCGATTCGGGCTCGGGAGAAATCAGATCGCTCAGTCGTTCGAGCAGGGACCGGGGCCGGTCGACTGGTTTCGAACTAGGGTAAGGGTCGTTCATGGCGCAAGGTGCGCGTGGTGGATACCGGAGCAAGCATACACCAATTGTTTTTCGGTTCCGGCCGGGTGGCCGGCGGCCGGAGCCACCAACCGGGTCCGATGCGGCGCAGAGGTCGCACTGGCTGGTTTCTCCCCTCGTCCGCTTGCGGGAGAGGGGCCGGGGGAGAGGGCAAGCGGGGCCGCACGCCCATCCCCTCGCTGATCATTCAGTGCCCCAGCCGCGGCCCCCCGTCGTCGCGGTACGGGTCGGCAAACCCCAGCGCCAGCAGCGTCTCGGTCTCGATGGCCTCCATCTCCTCGGCCTCGGCGTCGTCCTCGTGCTCGTAGCCCTGCGCGTGCAGTGCGCCGTGCACCAGCAGATGCGCGTAATGCGCCTCGAGCGGCTTGCGCTGTTCGCGCGCCTCGCGCTCGACCACCGGGCAGCACAGCACGATGTCGGCGGTGACCGGATCGTCGTCGTGCTCGGCATAGGCGAAGGTCAGCACATTGGTCGCGTAGTCCTTGCCGCGGAAGCCCCGGTTCAGCGCGCGGCCCTCGTCCTCGTCGACGAAGCGCACGGTCAGCTGGGCATCGGCGAACAGTGCCGAGCGCAGCCACGTCTGCAGCCGTGCGCGCGGCGGCAGCCCGCGCCGGCCGCGGACGCCGTCGCCGTACTGCACGTCCAGCGTCAGTTCGGGCGGCGTGGCCGGCGTGCCGGTGGTGGTCAGCAGCGGCGTGGCGGTGACCGCCACCGCCAGCGCGTCGTGGCTGTCGGGGCGGGCCAGCAGGCCGGCGCGCTGGCGCGGGTCGCTGTGCTCGGCCAGCAGCGACACCACGCCGTCGGCGGCCTGCGACAGGTCCACGGTCAGGCTGCGGCCGTCGGGCAGCTGCACGCGCAGCGCGTGCGCGGCGCTCTTGCGGGCCCGGCCTTCGCCGTCGAACAGGATCAGGCTGGGGGCGGCGCTGGGAGCCATCTTCTTGCTGGTCAAATCAGGTGTCCTTGTGCTGGGCGTGGTATTCGTCGTAGGCCTCGACGATGCGCGCCACCAGCGGATGGCGCACCACGTCGATGCTGGTGAAGCGGGTCGCGGCGACGCCGCGCACGTCGCGCAGCACGTGCTGCGCTTCGATCAGGCCGCTCTTCTGGCCGCGCGGCAGGTCGATCTGCGTGGTGTCGCCGGTGATCACCGCCTTGGAGCCGAAGCCGATCCGGGTCAGGAACATCTTCATCTGCTCCGGCGTGGTGTTCTGCGCCTCGTCCAGGATGATGAAGGCGTGGTTCAGCGTGCGGCCGCGCATATAGGCGAGCGGCGCGATCTCGATCATCTGGCGCTCGAACATCTTCTGCGTGCGGTCGAAGCCGAGCAGGTCGTACAGCGCGTCGTACAGCGGGCGCAGATACGGATCGACCTTCTGCGCCAGGTCGCCCGGCAGGAAGCCCAGCCGCTCGCCGGCCTCGACCGCCGGACGCGTCAGCACGATGCGCTTGACCGCGTCGCGCTCGAGCGCATCGACCGCGCAGGCCACCGCCAGATAGGTCTTGCCGGTGCCCGCCGGGCCGATGCCCAAGGTCAGGTCGTGCGAGACGATATTGCGCAGGTAGTCGCGCTGCGCCGCGGTGCGGCCGACCAGGCCGGTGCGGCGTGTATGCAGCACCGGCGATTCGTCGTCGGCATCCGCGCCGGCGTCGTTGTCCGCCCCGGGCGGGCCGGCGACATGCGCAGCGTACTGGCGCGTCTCGATCAGGCCGAGCTGCACGTCGTCGATCGACAGCGGCGTGCGGGCCTGGTTGTAGAAGCGCTCCAGCGCGGCGGCGGCCTCGTTCGCATTGGCGCCGCGCACCGTCATCTTGTGGCCGCGCCGCTGGATCGTGACGTCCAGCGCCTGTTCGACCTGGCGCAGGTTTTCGTCCAGCGGACCGCACAGGTTCTGCAGCCGGGCGTTGTCGTCCTTGGGCGCCACGAATTCTGCGGAAGGAATTTTCATCGGGAGAGCGCTCCGTTGTTGTTCGTCTTCGGCCGTCGCCGTGCGCGCGGCGCGCCGGGAATCGCGCCTATCCGCGCACCAGGATCTCGCCGCGCAGCGAATGCGGGAAGGCCTCGGTGATCGTGACCTCGACCATCTGGCCGATCAGCCGGTCGCGGCTCGCCTGCGGCACGCCGGGCAGCGCGAAATTGACCACGCGGTTGTTCTCGGTGCGGCCGTGCAGCTCGTTCGGGTCCTTGCGCGCCGGGCCTTCGACCAGGATGCGCTGCACCGTGCCGACCATGCCGCGGCTGATGCGCTGCACGTTCTCCTCGATGGTCGCCTGCAGCCGTTGCAGACGGCGCAGCTTGACCTCGTGCGGCGTGTCGTCGTGCAGGTTGGCCGCGGGCGTGCCGGGGCGCGGGCTGAAGATGAACGAGAACGAGGTGTCGTAGCCGATCTCCTCGACCATCGCCATCAGCTTGTCGAAGTCGGCGTCGGTTTCGCCGGGAAAGCCGACGATGAAGTCCGACGACATCGACATGGTGGGCCGGATCGCGCGCAGCTTGCGGATGATGCTCTTGTATTCGAGCACGCTGTAGCCGCGCTTCATCGCCATCAGGATGCGGTCCGACGCGTGCTGCACCGGCAGGTGCAGGTGGTCGACCAGCTTCGGCACGCGCGCGTAGACGTCGATCAGCCGCGCGGTGAATTCCTTCGGATGGCTGGTGGTATAGCGGATCCGCTCGATGCCGGGGATCTCCGCCACATATTCGATCAGCAGCGCGAAATCGGCGATCTCGCTGGTATCGCCCATGCGGCCGCGGTAGGCGTTGACGTTCTGCCCCAGCAGCGTGACCTCGCGCACGCCCTGGTCGGCCAGGCCCGCGATCTCGGCCAGCACGTCGTCGAAGGGGCGCGAGACTTCCTCGCCGCGGGTGTAGGGCACCACGCAGTAGCTGCAGTATTTCGAGCAGCCTTCCATGATCGAGACGAAGGCGCTCGGGCCTTCGACGCGCGCCGGCGGCAGGTGGTCGAACTTCTCGATCTCGGGGAACGAGATGTCGACCTGCGAATGGCCGCTCTGGCGGCGGCGCGCGATCATGTCGGGCAGCCGGTGCAGTGTCTGCGGGCCGAACACGACGTCGACATACGGCGCGCGCGAGACGATCGCCGCGCCTTCCTGGCTCGCCACGCAGCCGCCGACGCCGATCACCAGGTCGGGTTTGGCGGCCTTCAGCGCCTTCATCCGTCCCAGTTCCGAGAACACCTTCTCCTGCGCCTTCTCGCGCACCGAGCAGGTATTGAACAGGATCACGTCGGCGTCTTCGGGATTGTCGGTCTTCTCCAGCCCCTGGCTGGCGTGCAGTACGTCGACCATCTTGTCGGAGTCGTACTCGTTCATCTGGCAGCCGTAGGTCTTGATGAAGACCTTCTTGACGGGCGTGGCGGGCGCCGCCGCAGGCTGGGTGGCCTCGGTGGCTTGGGGACGTGGATTCATGGTGCCGATCTCAGTGGTTGACCTGGGGGCATCGGATGCTTCAGGGGGCGGAACATGGCCTGCCGCGGCGGCCGGCGCTGGGCGGAATGCCAGGCGGGCGGGGCAAGGCGGGACAGCCCGCTATTCTACCCGCTCGGCTCATGGGGCGTCCGGTGCGAATGCGCCGAGGCTGATACACTACGGGCCTTCCGAACCTGGAGGCGGAGGCAGTCGTTCCGCTTCCCCGGCACCCCGCGTCCCGCCCATGCAGGCGATGACGGCGGCAGCCGGCCAGTCGCCACAATCCATGCCGGCCCCGACGATTGGCGCATCCGTGCGCAAGGGGCGGCCGAAACGAATTCCATGTCTTTTTCCGAACTAGGCTTGTCTGACAAGCTTGTCCGCGCCGTGGCGGAGCAGGGCTATACCACGCCCACGCCGATCCAGGCGCAAGCCATTCCCGCGATCCTGAAGGGCGGCGACCTGCTCGCCGGCGCCCAGACCGGTACCGGCAAGACCGCCGGCTTTACGCTGCCGATGTTGCAATTGCTGTCGCGCGCCGAGCCGCCGGCCCGCGGCGAACGGCCCCGCATCCGCGCGCTGGTGCTGACGCCCACGCGCGAACTGGCCGCGCAGGTCGAAGAGAGCGTGCGCAACTACGGCAAGTATTTGCGCCTGCGTTCGATGGTGATGTTCGGCGGCGTCGGCATCCATCCGCAGATCGATCAGCTCAAGCGTGGCGTCGATATCGTGGTGGCCACGCCGGGCCGTCTGCTGGACCACGTGGGCCAGCGCACCATCGACCTGTCGCATGTCGAGATGCTGGTGCTGGACGAGGCCGACCGCATGCTGGACATGGGCTTCATCCATGACATCCGCAAGATCCTGAACGTGCTGCCGCCCAAGCGGCAGAACCTGCTGTTCTCGGCGACCTTCTCCGACGAGATCCGCGCGCTGGCCGACCGCCTGCTCGACAATCCCGCGTCGATCGAGGTCGCGCGCCGCAACACCACGGCCGAGACCGTGGCGCAGCGCGTCTATGCGGTCGATCGCGAGCGCAAGCGCGAACTGCTGGCGCACCTGGTGCGCGAGCACGACTGGCACCAGGTGCTGGTATTCACCCGCACCAAGCACGGCGCCAACCGGCTGGCCGAGCAGCTGAGCAAGGAAGGCTTGTCGGCGCTGGCGATCCACGGCAACAAGAGCCAGTCGGCGCGCACGCGCGCGCTGTCCGAGTTCAAGGCCGGCACGCTGCGGCTGCTGGTGGCGACCGACATCGCCGCGCGCGGCATCGATATCGACCAGCTGCCCCACGTGGTCAACTTCGACCTGCCGAACGTGCCGGAAGACTATGTGCACCGGATCGGCCGTACCGGCCGCGCCGGCGCCGAGGGCGAGGCGGTGTCGCTGGTCTGCGTCGACGAGCATGGCCTGCTGCGCGACATCGAGCGTTTGATCAAGCGCAAGCTCGAGCAGATCGTGCTGCCGGGCTTCGAACCGGATCCGACCATCGCGCCCGAGCCGATCCAGAAGGGCCGCCAGGCGCGCGGCCAGAATGGCGGCGGCGGACGGGGGCGTCCGCAGGGTGCCGGCAATCCTGGCGGCAATGGTGCCGGTAACGGTGCCGGCAATGGCGCCGGCAATGGTGCCGGTAAGGGCTCAGGCGCACCGTCGGGCGAGCGCCGTACGGAAGCGCGGCCGCCGCGCCAGCCCCGTCCCGCACGGCCGCAGGAAGCCGGCGCCGCGCCGCAGCGCAATGGCAAGCCGGGCGGCCACGCCAACGGCCAGGCGAAGGGCGGTGGCCGCCCGGCCGGCAATGGCGAACGTGCCCAGGCGGCGCCGCGCCCGGCGTCCGAGCCGAACGGTCCGTCGCGCAACCGCCGTCCCGGCCCGCAGGCCGCGCTGCTCGGCGGACAGCGTTCGCGGCAGGGGTCCTGACGCGCGCGTTGTCCTAAGCTAGCGCTTAGCCATGGTGATGTCGCCCGATTCCGCCGCCTCGCCGGACATTCCGTTCGCGGGACTGACGCCCGACCTGATCCTCGATGCGCTCGAGGTTGCCGGCTTCATGCCGGACGGCCGGCTGCTGGCGCTGAACAGCTACGAGAATCGGGTCTGGCAGGCGGGGGTCGAGGACGGCGCGCCGCTGGTGATGAAGTTCTACCGTCCCGGGCGCTGGAGCGACGCCGCCATCCTCGAGGAACATGCCTTCGTACGGCAGCTTGCCGAGGCCGAGATCCCGGCCGTGCCGCCGCTCGACTGCGGCGGCAGCACGCTGCTGTCGCATGGGGGCTTTCGCTTCGCGGTATTCCCGCGCTGCGGCGGCCGCGAGCCAGAGCTCCATCGCGCCGACACGCTGGCCTGGCTCGGCCGTTTCATCGGCCGCATCCACGCCGTGGGCGCGGCCCAGCCCTATCTCCACCGGCCTGCGCTCGATGTCGAGACCTTCGGCGTGGCGCCGCGCGACTGGCTGCTGGCGCACGACTGCATCCCGGCCGATCTGCGGCCGGCCTGGCAGGCCGCGGCCGATCTCGCCATCGATGGCGTGCGGCGCTGCTACGAGCGCGCCGGCGACGTGGCGATGCTGCGGCTGCATGGCGACTGCCATCGCGGCAACCTGCTGTGGATCGAGGCCGATCAGGCCCGTGGCGGCAGCGCCGGGCCGCATTTCGTCGACTTCGACGACAGCCGGAGCGGGCCCGCGGTGCAGGACCTGTGGATGCTGCTGGAGGGGGACCGCGCCGCGATGCAGAGCCAGTTGGCCGATATCGTGGCCGGCTACGAGGACTTCGCCGAATTCCCGATGCGCGAACTGCATCTGGTCGAGGCGCTGCGCACGCTGCGCCTGCTGCACTACAGCGCCTGGCTGGCGAGCCGCTGGAACGATCCGGCCTTTCCGGCCGCGTTTCCGTGGTTCGGCACGGCGCGCTACTGGCAGGACCGCATCCTCGAACTGCGCGAGCAGATCGCGCTGATGGACGAGCCGCCGTTGTGGTCGGCTTGATCGCGGGTTAATCGCGAGTTGATCGCGACTGGATCGGCCGAGCTGCCGATCGTCCCGGGCGCGACCGCGGCGCTCGTCACACTGTGGGCCTTGAATGGCCCGCATCATCAGGCCATCAGGCCATCACACCATCACGCCTTCTCCGGTGCCTTCACCAGGATCACCGGGCACGACGCATGCGCGACCACGCGGCCGGCGACCGAGCCCAGCACCGCGTCGAAGAACGAGCCGCGGCCATGGGTGCCGATCACGATGGCATCGGCGTTGACCGATTTGGCCAGCGCCACGATGCGGTCCGGCGGAAAGCCGCTGAGCGCATGCTTTTCCACGCGCAGTTGCGCGGCGGCCAGGATGTCGCAGACCGAGCGCATCGCCTTCTCGCTTTCCTCGCGATGCCAGTCGTCGATGGCGTCCTTGCTGACGAAGGCGCGGACCTGTCCGGTGACCTCCGGGGCGACGTGCACCACATGCACGGTCCGGTCGCCCTGCAGCAGCTTCCCTTCGGCGATAAAGCGGGCGGCGGCGTCGCTGAAGGCGGAGCCGTCGGTGGCGAGCACGATATGGGTCATGGCGAGGGTTCTCCTATCAGGGCCTTGCAGGCGTTGTCGACGGCCAGGCGGTCGGCGGAACGGCTGGCGTTGCCTTGCCTGGCTGAATTCATGATGGCAGCTAGGCGGCGATCTCGCCATGATTCCGGTCAAAAACTCGGCACTTCGCCCAATTGCATGCCTGATCCGGCACTTACTGCGACAGCAGCATCCCCGTAAAGGTCACCAGCCAGCCACTGGCGAGGCAGGCGCCGATCCACGCCGCCACGATCAGTGCATTGTCTCGAACGCTCATCGCTTGCTCCTTCGCTTCGTCACAACGGGCCGGCTCATTCGCCGATCGGCGCGGGGTAATCGCCGCGGGTGCCGGTACGGGCGCCCTCGCTGTAGACGTCGTGCGTGCGGGCGCCGTCCGCGTAGACGTTGAAGGCGCGCGCGCCACCGGCGAAGCGGTCCACCGAGCGGAACGTGTAGCCGTAGTCGTCGCCGGCATGCGAAGCGCGCACCGGCGCGGCGAACACGCTGTTCAGCGACAGCAGCGCGGTACCGGCGATGGCGGCGCTGAGAACCAGGCGGGTGGTGGTGATCTTCATGATTTTCTCCATTTGTTGAATTTTTGAGAATCGTTTTGCGGCCCGATGTCGTCAGCCGATGTGAGAAGAATAGGCTCACATCCGGGCGGTGACGCGACGCTGCCTCGTATCAGTTATTCAAAGTTTTTAACAATGCGAATGCGTGTGCCGCGCCGGCCTGGGCCTTGCCCACTCCGCGTGCCGGCGGGCATCGCATAGGCTGTTGCTCGCACTTTCGTTTCGGAGGGCCGAAGTGCGTGCCGGGAACCGTCGTTCCTTGTCCATTTCCTTCATTTCCGGACGCCCCGCTTGATAGGCTTCGCTCTCCCCACGGATGACCAACCTCTGATTGCGCTTTATGGCCCAACAGTTCGATTCGCAACTCGACGTTTCCATTCTTTCCGTCCTGCTTGACGACGGCGGTCCCCGGCGCTGGCTGAGCGCCGAGGACGTGGCGCGCGGCCTTGCCGCCCTCGGCGTCGCCGAACCGCCCGCCGAGGTGCTGCAGCAGCGGCTGGTGCTGCTGGTCGCCGACGGCTCGGCAGAGTGCCGCGCGCAGGGGCGCGGCCTGATGTGGCGCCGCGCCGAAGGCGCCGGCCGGATGCTCGCCAACGCCGGCACCTGGCTCAGCGACGAAGAGGCGCTGGCGCTGCAGGTGCTCAAACGGTTCGCCGGCCGCCAGATCACGTCGGTGATGGCGACCCTGCTGCGGCCGTTGTTCGATGCCGCCGAGTCGCAACTGCGCCGGCGCAGCGGCGAGGGCGCCACCGGGCGGATCGCCTGGCATCGCAAGGTATCGGTGGTCGAGCGCAGTTCGCCGCTGGTGCCGCCGCGGCTGCGCGAGGTCGTGCTGCTGCCGGTACTGACCGCGGTGTTCGAGGAGCGTTGCCTGGAAGTCGTTTACCGGCCGCGCTTCGAGCCGGAGAGCAAGCGCGTGTTGATGCCGCTCGGCGTGGTCGAGAAGGCCGGCATGGTCTATCTGGTCGGACTGGAAGACGAGGACCCGGCGCCGCAATGCCTGCGGCTGGACCGCGTCCACGCGGCGCACGCGCTGAAGGAGCGCTTCATCTATCCCGACCATTTCTCGCTGGCCGACTACGTCGAGGAGGCGGCCGAATTCGGGCTGCACGGCGACGGCAATATCAAGCTGGCGGTGCGCTTCGCCAGGGGCTGCGGCGACATCGTGCGCGACGCGCCGATGGCGCCCGATCAGACCGAGGAGATCGGCCCCGACGGTTCGCTGGTGGTTCGCTGCACGGTGGAGATGGCCGACTGGCTGGTGCGCTGGCTGCGCTCGTTCGGCCCGCAGGTCGAGGTGCTGGAGCCGGTGGCGCTGCGCCGCGCACTGGCGCTCGAGGTCAAGACGATGGCGCGGGCTTACTGTCGGAACTGAGGCGGGAACTGAGGCCGCAACTGAGGAGGCGGGGGGTGGGGCTCCCGGCAGCAGCCCCGATCGGGACCCTGGAGGGCGGCGCCAAAACAAAAAGGGGTCAGCTTGCGCTGACCCCTTCGAAATACTGGTGGCGAATCAGGGACTCGAACCCCGGACCTGCGGATTATGATTCCGTCGCTCTAACCGACTGAGCTAATTCGCCGACGAAGACCGCAATTATACGGGCCGTTGGATCGCTGTCAACACTTTTGTGCGGCCCTCCGGCATCCGAAGGAAAAAAAAACCGGCGGCCCTGCCGGACCGCCGGCCTCGCCGCCGGCATCGTAGCCGGCGGGGCGCGATCGAAGATCAGTCGCGCGCGTAGATGTCCACGTCTTTGGTCTCGCGGATGAACAGCGAGCCGACCACCAGCGTGATGCCGGCGATCACGATCGGGTACCACAGGCCGTAGTAGATGTTGCCGTTCTGCGCGACCAGGGCGAACGAGATGGTGGGCAGCATGCCGCCGAACCAGCCGTTGCCGATGTGGTAGGGCAGGGACATCGAGGTGTAGCGGATGCGAGTCGGGAACAGCTCGACCAGCATCGCGGCGATCGGACCGTAGACCATCGTCACGTAGATCACCAGGATCACCAGGATCACCAGCACCATCACCGTGTTCATCTCGGCGGGATCGGCCTTGGTCGGATAGCCGGCGGCCGTCATGGCCGAGGCGACTTCCTTCTTGAAGGCGTCGATCTTCGCCTTGCTGGCCGGATCGAAGCTGTGTCCCTGCGGCACCAGCGCGGCATTGAAGGCCGGGATCTCGCGATCGCCGATCTTGACGGTGGCGGTGGTGCCGGCCGGTGCCTCGACGACTTCATAGCTTGCCGACGACTGCGCCAGCGTGCGCTTGGCGATGTCGCAGGAGCTGCGGAAGTCGATCTCGCGGGCGATCGGGCTGCCCTGGAACGAGCACTGCTTCGGATCGGCGGTGACGACGATCTGGGCCGACTGCTGGGCGCGCTCGAGCGCCGGGTTGGCGTAGTGGGTCAGCGCCTTGAACAGCGGGAAGTAGGTCAGCATCGCCAGCGCGCAGCCGGCCATGATGATCCACTTGCGGCCGATCTTGTCCGACAGCACGCCGAAGAACACGAAGAACGGCGTGCCGATCACCAGCGCGCCGGCGATCAGCAGGTTGGCGGTCTTGGCGTCGACCTTCAGCACCTGGGTCAGGAAGAACAGCGCGTAGAACTGGCCCGTGTACCAGACCACGGCCTGGCCGGCGGTCAGGCCCACCAGCGCCAGGATCACGATCTTCAGGTTGCGCCATTGGCCGAACGATTCCGTCAGCGGCGCCTTCGAGGTCTTGCCCTCGGACTTCATGCGCTGGAACGCCGGCGATTCGGCCATCGACAGCCGGATGTAGACCGACATGCCGAGCAGCACGATCGACAGCAGGAACGGAATGCGCCAGCCCCAGACCTCGAAGTCCGGACCGGTCAGCTGACGGCACACCAGGATCACGATCAGCGACATGAACAGGCCGAGCGTGGCCGTGGTCTGGATCCAGGACGTGTACGAGCCGCGCTTGCCGTGCGGCGCATGTTCGGCGACGTAGGTCGCCGCACCGCCGTACTCGCCGCCGAGCGCGAGGCCCTGCAGCATCCGCAGCGCGATCAGGATGATCGGGGCGGCCCAGCCGATGGTGGCATAGCTGGGCAGCAGGCCGACGATGAACGTCGACACGCCCATGATCAGGATCGTCACCAGGAAGGTGTACTTGCGGCCGATCATGTCGCCGAGCCGGCCGAACACCAGCGCGCCGAACGGCCGCACGATGAAGCCGGCGGCAAAGGCGAGCAGCGCGAAGATGAAGGCCGAGGTCGGATCGAGGCCGGCGAAGAACTGCTTGGCGATGATCGCCGCCAGCGAACCGTACAGATAAAAGTCGTACCACTCGAACACCGTGCCGAGCGACGAGGCGAGAATGACCTTCCTCTCCTCGCGCGTCATCGGCGCATTCTGCGCACTGCCTCCCGGCACTGCGACATTCTGGGCGTTAGCCATTTTGTCTCCTCCTACTGTTCAGGGGTCCTTTCGCACGGCCGCGCTACGCGGGCGGCAACGCCGCGTACCGGCGGAGGCCGTCGAATGTGTGTGGATTCTGGGAGGCGAAACTTACGGTGTTCTGACAGCAAAGGGGGCGCGGTCGCCCTTATTGCTCGGGGTATACGCTAGCGTCGCGCGGCGGCCGAACTCGCCTTCCGCCGGCCGGAGCGATGTTGCGATGCGGGATGCCAGGGTGCGCGATCAGGCGGCGATTGCGCGCTGCGCGCGGTACGCAGGGCCGCGGCGTTCAGCGGTGCCGCGCAGCATCGCCATCGTCGGCGTGCGCGGCGTCGTCGGCCGGCATGTCGGTCGGCACCTGCGCCGGCTCGCCGATCTCGCCAACCTCACGATCGGCCCGGTTCATGCGCCAGGCATAGGCGGCGGCCATCAGCACGTACAGGATCAGCAAGCCTTGTGCGCCGGCCCAGAACGAGAAGGGCCAGCCGAAGAAGTCGAAGCGCAGCTCGCGCGCGAACCAGCTGACGCCGAACGTGCCGGCAAACCACAGGGTCAGCAGCACCGCGGTCCAGCGCAGGTTGGTGCGCCACGCAGCCGCGGCGCGCTGCTGGCGAGCAAGGCGTACCGGATCGGGCGCGTTCATGCCGCCTCCCCGGGCGCCGGACGGCGCAGCGTGACGCGCAGCCGCGCCCCGGCCAGGCGCGGCTGCTGCTGGTAGACGTGGTCCTCGATGGCGACGTCGCCGCCATGCTGCTGCACGATCTCGCGCACGATCGCCAGGCCCAGCCCGCTGCCCTCGGTGCTGGTGCCCAGCACGCGATAGAAGCGCTCCATTACGCGCGGGCGCTCGGCCGGCGGAATGCCGGGCCCGGTGTCCTCCACGTCCAGATAGGCGAACGGCTCGAACGGATCGGCGCTGACGCGCACGGTGGCGTGGCCTCCCGGCGGCGTGTAGCGGATCGCGTTGTCGAGCAGGTTGTTCAGCATCTCGGTCAGCATCAGGCGGTTGCCCTGGACCATCACCGGATGGTCGGACGCATCGAGCCCCAGGTCGATGCGCTTGGCCCAGGCCTGCGGCAGCCAGTCCTTGACGACCTCGCGCGCCAGCGCGGCCAGGTCGAGCGGCGCCATGTTGCCGCTGCCGGCGAAGTTCTCCATGCGCGCCAGCGACAGCAGCTGCGTGACCAGATGCGCGGTGCGCTGCGAACTGCCGGCGATCTGCGCCAGCGATTTGCGCAGTTCCTCGGGCGACTGCTCGCGCTGCGCCAGTTCGGCCTGCATGCGCAGCCCGGCCAGCGGCGTCTTCATCTGGTGCGCGGCATCGGCGATGAAGCGCTTCTGCGTCTGCACCGATTGATCGAGCCGCTCGAGCAGCTCGTTGAACGAGGCGACCAGCGGCGTGATCTCCTGCGGCGCGGCCTGTTCGTCGATCGGGCTGGTGTCGCCCGGATTGCGCGCGCGAATGCGCTGCTGGATCGCGGTCAGCGGCGCCAGCCCGCGCGACAGCCCGAACCACACCAGCAGCACCGCCAGCGGCAGGATCACGAACTGCGGCAGGATCACGCCCTTGATGATCTCGTTGGCCAGCCGCGCGCGCTTGTCGAGCGTCTCGGCGACCTGCACCAGCACCGGATGGCCGCCCGGCACCGCCGGCATCTCGACGTAGGTATACGCCACGCGCACGTCGTTGCCGGTGACCTGGTCGTCGCGCAGCGACACCAGCCCGGCGTGGCCGCGGTCTTCCTCGACCGGCAGCGGCAAATCGCGATCGCCCGCCACCAGCTCGCCGCGCGTGCCGACCACCTGGTAGTACACCGCGTCGGTCTCGTCGGCGCGCAGGATCTCGCGGGCCGACAGCGGCAGCTGCAGCGTCACGCCGCCGTTGACCTCGCGCACCTGCTGCGACAGCACGATCGCGCTCGATTCGAGCGCGCGATCGTAGGGCCCGTTGGCGATCGACTTGGCGACCAGATAGGTGACCGCGATGCTCAGCGGCCACAGCAGCAGCAGCGGCGCCAGCATCCAGTCGAGAATCTCGCCGAACAGCGAGCGCGGCGAAGCGTGCGCGGCGTCGTCTTCCAGATGGGGCAGCGCGTCGGCCAGCATTTCGTCGCTGACCTCGTCCTCGGCGCTGGGTGCGGAGGCGGCGCGGCGGCGCGCGTCGGTCGGCGCCGGCGGCGGGCGTTTCCAGGGCAGGCGCAGCGGATACATGCGTAGGGCGGGAAGGAGCGGGGCGGCCGGTGGCCGGGCAGGGTGGAAGAGAAAGCCGCGGCGTCGCTGGCGTCGGTGTCGGTATCGGTGTCGGCGTCGGTGTGGATGTCGCCGTCTGCTCGATCAGGGGTGCGCCGTGGCCGCAGCCGGCTGGAATTTCTCCAGGCAGTAGCCGAGTCCGCGCACGGTGGCGATGCGGATGCCGCCGACCTCGATCTTCTTGCGCAGCCGATGCACGTAGACCTCGATCGCGTTGTTGCTGACCTCCTCGCCCCATTCGCACAGATGGTCGACCAGCTGCTCCTTCGACACCAGCCGGCCGGAGCGGGTCAGCAGGATCTCCAGCAGGCCGACCTCGCGGGCCGACAGGTCCAGCATCTGGTCGTTCAGATAGGCGATGCGGCCGACCTGGTCGAACGCGAGCGGACCATGCCGCATCAGCGTCGCGCCGCCGCCGGTGCCGCGCCGCACCAGCGCGCGCACGCGCGCCTCCAGTTCGGACAGCGCGAAGGGCTTGGCCATATAGTCATCGGCGCCCAGGTCCAGGCCCTTGACCCGCTCGTCGACGCTGTCGGCCGCGGTCAGGATCAGCACCGGCACCATCGCGCCGCGGGCGCGCAGCCGCTTGAGCACCTCGAGCCCCGGCATGCGGGGCAGCCCCAGATCGAGAATGACCAGGTCGTAGGCCTGCGTCGACAGCGCCGAATCGGCTTCCATGCCGTTGGCGACATGATCGACCGCATAGCCGGAATGGCGCAGGGAACGGGTCAGGCCGTCGGCCAGCACGTCGTCGTCTTCGGCAATCAGAATGCGCATGGTGGTCTCCCCTGGCCTGGCAGGCGTGCGCTGGCGGGCGCCGCTCCCCGTGTCGTCCCGATCGGCATGCGCACTATGGGATGAAATGGGGCTTGCCAAGCATACTGTTTTTTTATACAGTACCCGCTGATTCCAGGCGGGCGCATGGGGCTGGATCGCAACCGAGGCCACGCGTCGGAAATCGCGCCGGTCAACCGGGCATTTTTGAGCCGATGCTGATTCACGGCTGCCATGCTCCGCCTCTAGAATGCGTTGCCGCAGCGCGCTCCGACGATGCAGACCGCCGGGGTGGCGCGGGTCGGGCGCGTGGGTCTGCGTAACGAGTGGCCGCACAATATCGGCTTCGAATAGCAGGCGGCGCGCCGCATGCGGCCTATTTATACACCATTGACGGAAGGACGACCATGGATGACGGCAAGAAGGCAGCTGGCGTGAGCGCCGAGAAGCAGAAGGCGCTGGCCGCCGCGCTGGCGCAGATCGAGAAGCAGTTCGGCAAGGGCTCGATCATGCGGATGGGCGATGGCGAGGTCGAGCAGGATATCCAGGTCGTGTCGACCGGCTCGCTGGGCCTGGATGTCGCGCTGGGCGTCGGCGGCCTGCCGCGCGGCCGGGTCGTCGAGATCTACGGCCCGGAATCGTCGGGCAAGACCACGCTGACGCTGCAGGTGGTCGCCGAGATGCAGAAGCTGGGCGGCACCTGCGCGTTCGTCGATGCCGAGCACGCGCTGGACGTCAACTACGCCAGCAAGCTGGGCGTCAACGTCGGCGACCTGCTGATCTCGCAGCCGGACACCGGCGAACAGGCGCTGGAAATTACCGACGCGCTGGTGCGCTCCGGCTCGGTCGACCTGATCGTGATCGACTCGGTCGCGGCGCTGGTGCCGCGGGCCGAAATCGAAGGCGAGATGGGCGACGCGCTGCCGGGCCTGCAGGCCCGCCTGATGAGCCAGGCGCTGCGCAAGCTGACCGGCACCATCAAGCGCACCAACTGCCTGGTGATCTTCATCAACCAGATCCGCATGAAGATCGGCGTGATGTTCGGCTCGCCGGAAACCACCACGGGCGGCAACGCGCTGAAGTTCTACGCCTCGGTCCGCCTCGACATCCGCCGCATCGGCTCGATCAAGAAGGGCGACGACGTGATCGGCAACGAGACCAAGGTCAAGGTGGTCAAGAACAAGGTGTCGCCGCCGTTCCGCGAGGCCTTCTTCGACATCCTGTACGGCCAGGGCATCTCGCGCCAGGGCGAGATCATCGACCTCGGCGTGGACGCCAAGATCGTCGAGAAGTCGGGCGCCTGGTACAGCTACAACGGCGAGAAGATCGGCCAGGGCAAGGACAATGCGCGCGAATTCCTGCGCGAGAATCCCGATATCGCCAACGAAATCGAGAACAAGGTCCGCGCCGCCCTCGGCGTGGTGCCGATGAACGGCACGCCGGCGCTGGCGGAAGAGTAAAGGGCCAGCAGAGCCAGGGGCGTCCCGGACCGCCCGGCTGTCATCTCTCTCCAAGGGTGTTCTCCCTCTCCCCCTCAGGGGGGAGAGGGTCGGGGAGAGGGGGTGGTTTCCATGCGCGGTAGCATGCCAAGCGCCCCTTGCCCTCTCCCCGGCCCCTCTCGCGCAAGCGGGAGAGGGGAGTCCTCCCGAGCATCGCGATCGCGCTACATCCCAAGCCGTCTTCATGCCCCGTCCCCCGCTGTCCCTGAAAGCGCGCGCGGTCGGCTACCTGTCGCGCCGCGAGCATAGCCGCGCGGAGCTGGCGCGCAAGCTGGCGCCGCATGCCGAGTCGCCGGAGGAACTGGAGCGCCTGCTCGATACGCTCGAGCGCGAGAACTGGCTGTCGAACGCCCGCTTTGCCGAGAGCCTGGTGCACCGGCGCGCCAGCCGCTATGGCGCTTCCCGCGTCATGCAGGAAGCCCGCACCCACCAGCTCGACGGCGAGCAGCTGGCCGACCTGCAGCAGCAGTTGCGGGCCACCGAACTGGAGCGCGCGCGAGAGGTCTGGCGCAAACGCTTCGGCGTCGCGCCGGCCACGCCGGAGGAGAAGGCCAGGCAGCTGCGCTTCCTGACGGCACGCGGCTTTTCCCAGGCGGCGATCAGCCGGGTGATCCGCGACGCCGACCTGCCGCCGGACGAGCAGCCCGAGTGATGGTTCGAATGAACGGCGTGCCGGATCGGCCCAGAGGCAGAGTGTGATGCGAACGCCCCGGTAGCCCGATCATCCGTGCCGACAATCCGGCCCGACACTGCACACATCCGGGTATTCCCGGCCAATGTAGTTCGGCATGTTAAACTCCACGAGTTTTCCGCAAGCGTGCCGCGAATTCGTGCGCCCGCAGCAAATCGCCTTCAGGCGCCGGTTCCGCCGCGCCTTCCCTTGTCACAGCTTGGTGCCATGCCGCTTTCCGCCCCCGTCAATCGCGCCCTGCGTCATCGCCGCGCCATCACGGCCGAGGCGTATCTCCGCGAAGACGGCCTGTGGGACATCGAGGCCCGGCTCACCGACACCAAGCCCCGCGACATTCCGCTCGCAGGCGGCGGCGTGCGGCCAATCGGCCAGCCGCTGCACGACCTGTGGCTGCGCGTGACCATCGACCTGCGCATGAACGTGGTCGACGCCGAGGCCTGCTCGGACTGGGTTCCCTATCCCGGCCACTGCGACACCATCGGCCCGGCCTACCGCCAGCTGATCGGCCTGAACCTGATGAAGGGCTTCCGCAAGGCCGTGCGCGAGCGCCTGGGCGGCGTGGCCGGCTGCACCCATCTGACCGAGCTGGCCGGAATCCTGCCGACGACGGCGATCCAGGCCTTTGCTGGCGACGTCTTCAAGATTCGCGACGGCGCCAGCGACGACAGCAATCCCGAACCGCCCTATCAGCTGCATGGCTGCCATGCGCTGCACTTCGAAGGGGAAGTGGTTCGCCAGTTTTACCCGCGCTGGTACGGACACCAGCCGAAACCGAGAGTCCGGGCCGATGCGCCCGCGGCCTCGCCGCCGCAGTCACCGCGGGCCCCGCAGGCGATTGCCGACGACGACGGCGCCGCCTCGCACCGGTCCACCGGAACGTCCGGGTGAGGTGCCGGGGTCCCCACCGAGATCTCGACCTCTCCCGCTTCATCACCACGCTTTACTACCCGGCTTTTCTACCCATTTACGCCTACCCGAAAGGAAACACGCATGAATATCCATGAGTACCAAGGCAAGGAAATCCTGCGCAAATACAATGTGCCGGTTCCGCGCGGTATCCCCGCATTCTCGGTCGAAGAAGCGCTGAAGGCGGCCGAACAGCTTGGCGGCCCGGTGTGGGTCGTCAAGGCGCAGATTCACGCCGGCGGCCGCGGCAAGGGTGGCGGCGTCAAGGTGGCCAAGAGCCTGGACGAGGTCAAGACCTACGCCAGCAACATCCTGGGCATGCAGCTGGTCACGCACCAGACCGGTCCGGAGGGCAAGAAGGTCAATCGCCTGCTGATCGAAGAAGGCGCCGACATCAAGAAGGAACTGTACGTCAGCCTGGTCGTCGACCGCGTGTCGCAGAAGGTCGCGCTGATGGCCTCGAGCGAAGGCGGCATGGACATCGAGGAAGTCGCCGCGCAGACCCCCGAGAAGATCCACACGCTGATCATCGAGCCGTCGGTCGGCCTGACCGACAAGGATGCCGACGACATCGCCCGCAAGATCGGCGTGCCCGACGCCAGCGTGCCGCAAGCGCGCCAGGCGCTGCAGGGCCTGTACAAGGCGTTCTGGGACACCGACGCCTCGCTGGCCGAAATCAACCCGATGATCCTGACCGGCGACGGCAAGGTGATCGCGCTCGACGCCAAGTTCAACTTCGACTCGAACGCGCTGTTCCGCCACCCGGAAATCGTCGCCTACCGCGATCTGGACGAAGAAGATCCGGCTGAAATCGAAGCGTCGAAGTTCGACCTGGCCTACATCTCGCTCGACGGCAACATCGGCTGCCTGGTCAACGGCGCCGGCCTGGCGATGGCCACCATGGACACCATCAAGCTGTTCGGCGGCGAGCCGGCCAACTTCCTCGACGTGGGCGGCGGCGCCACCACCGAGAAGGTGACCGAGGCCTTCAAGCTGATGCTGAAGAACCCGAACGTGCAGGCCATCCTGGTCAACATCTTCGGCGGCATCATGCGCTGCGACGTGATCGCCGAAGGCGTGATCTCGGCGTCGAAGGCGGTGCAGCTGGGCGTGCCGCTGGTCGTCCGCATGAAGGGCACCAACGAAGACCTGGGCAAGAAGATGCTGGCCGAGTCGGGCCTGCCGATCATCTCCGCCGACACCATGGAAGAAGCGGCCCAGAAGGTGGTGGCCGCGGCCGCGGGCAAGTAAGGAGCAGTCTGGCTACCGGTAAAAATACTGTCGTCCCCGCGTATGCGGGGACCCAGCGTCTTCCCCTGCTATCGTGCGCGACGCCTATTTCGTTTATATGCTGGCAAGTCAGCGAAACGGAACGCTATACACGGGCGTCACGTCGGATTTGTTGAAGCGGGTTTCGGAATACAAGGAAGGCCTGGTCGACGGTTTCACGAAGCAGTACGGCGTCAAGCAGTTGGTCTGGTACGAGGTGCACTCGTCTGCGGAAGCAGCGATTACCCGGGAAAAGCAGATCAAGAAATGGCGGCGTGACTGGAAGCTGAGATTGATCGAAGACAGCAATCCCTACTGGAACGACCTGTACGCAGGCCTGACTGCATAAGACACTGGGTCCCCGCCTTCGCGGGGACGACGGAAAGGAAACGCAAATGAGCATTCTGATCAACAAAGACACCAAGGTCATCACCCAAGGTATTACCGGCAAGACCGGCCAGTTCCACACCCGTGGCTGCCGCGACTACGCCAACGGCAAGAACGCGTTCGTTGCCGGCGTGAACCCGAAGAAGGCCGGCGAGGACTTCGAGGGCATTCCCATCTACGCGAGCGTCAAGGAAGCCAAGCAGCAGACCGGCGCGACCGTGTCGGTGATCTACGTTCCGCCCGCAGGCGCGGCCGCCGCGATCTGGGAAGCCGTCGACGCCGATCTGGACCTGGTGGTCTGCATCACCGAAGGCATCCCCGTGCGCGACATGATGGAAGTCAAGGACCGCATGCGCCGCGAAAACAAGAAGACGCTGCTGCTCGGACCGAACTGCCCGGGCCTGATCACGCCGGACGAAATCAAGATCGGCATCATGCCTGGCCACATCCACAAGAAGGGCCGCATCGGCGTGGTGTCGCGCTCGGGCACGCTGACCTATGAAGCCGTGGGCCAGCTGACCGCGCTGGGCCTGGGCCAGTCGTCGGCCGTCGGCATCGGTGGCGACCCGATCAACGGTCTGAAGCACATCGACGTGATGAAGATGTTCAACGACGATCCGGATACGGATGCCGTCGTGATGATCGGCGAGATCGGCGGTCCGGACGAGGCCAACGCGGCCTACTGGATCAAGGACAACATGAAGAAGCCGGTGGTCGGCTTCATCGCCGGCGTCACGGCGCCTCCGGGCAAGCGCATGGGCCACGCCGGCGCGCTGATCTCGGGCGGTGCCGACACGGCGCAGGCCAAGCTGGAGATCATGGAGTCCTGCGGTATCAAGGTCACCAAGAATCCGTCGGAAATGGGTCGTCTGCTGAAGTCGATCCTGTAATACGGATCGGGACCGGTCCCGCCGGTCCGATCGGCCGGCGCCGCGTTTTCACGGCGGTGTCCCAAAGGCAATGCCCTCGCGCCCTGCGAGGGCATTGTCGTTTTGGCGCCACTGGAGCAGCCAATAGATCATTTTCTGATGTATTTGCCGGTTTGTTGAAATCAAAACGAAAGGTTGCTGCGGTACATCTCCATGTCTTGGGCGTCAGACATCCGAAACGCCGCAGTCGCGCCGTGCGCAGGCCCCCGCGCCGATGTTCCTGACACCCCGTCTTCATTCCAATTCCAATATCGACTTCGAGGAGCCACGCAGTGGAATTGCTGTCGTCCACCACGTTCTGGATCGCACTGGGATCCATCATCCTGACCAATATCGTGCTGTCCGGCGACAACGCCGTCGTGATCGCGCTGGCCTCGCGCAACCTGCCGCCCGCGCAGCAGAAGCGCGCGATCTTCTGGGGCAGCGCCGCCGCGATCATCATGCGGGTGGTGCTGACCGTCGCCGCGGTCAAGCTGCTGAGCCTGCCGTACCTGAAGATCGTCGGCGCGATCCTGCTGGTCTATATCGGCGTGCAGCTGCTGACCGGCGATGACGGCGACGAAGGCCACGACGCCAAGGACAATATCTGGGCCGCGATCCGCACCATCCTGATCGCTGACCTGGTGATGTCGCTGGACAACGTGGTGGCAGTCGCCGCCGCGGCGCAGAAGGGGCCCGAGGGCAGCCAGCTGCTGTTGCTGGTGGTCGGCCTGGGCCTGTCGATTCCGCTGATCGTGTTCGGCAGCACGCTGCTGCTGAAGGTGATGGAACGCTTCCCGGTGATCATCGTCGCCGGTGCCGCGCTGCTCGGCTATCTGGCCGGCGAGATGCTGGTCAGCGATCCGGTCGACGCCGCCTGGTTCGAAGTCCATGTGCCGCACGCCCACCTGGTATTCGGCGCGGTTGGCGCGATCCTGGTGGTCGTGCTCGGCAAGCTGATGCAGAAGCGCGGCGCGCGGACCGCCTGACGCCACGCGCGGCCGTGCTGCCCTGCGGGGGATGCGGCCATGCGAAACGAGCCCGGCACGCCTTGGCGTTGCCGGGCTTTTTTCATGGCGCACTTCGTCGAAGCGAACCCTGCGCGCGAGCGCTGGGCGCGGCGCCCCGATGCCAAATTTTGTGAACGGGCGGCATAGCGCGCTCGGCCGGCTCGATACTGTCGGCCTTCGTACCGTTCGGGAGCCGCTCCATGCCAGTCGCCGCTCGCTTGCCGCAGGGCCGCCGCGCCGATCGCGCCCATCGCCCCTATCGCCCCTATCGCCCCCATCGCGCCTTCACGCTGATCGAACTGATGGTGGTGGTCGCCATCATCGGCATCCTGGCTGCGATCGCGGTGCCGCAATATCGGGACGATACAATTCGGGCCAGGCTGTCGAGCGTGCTGACGGCGGCAGCGCCGTTGAAGATGGCGGTCAGCCTGTGCGCGCAGGAAGCGGGCGGCGTGCTGGACGATTGCAATGGCGACAATGCGGCCGCGGCGATCCCGCGGTTCGCGCCGAACCGCGAAATCGCGCAGGCCACCGTCAGCGGCCCGGGCGTGATCACGCTGACGCTGGCCGCCAGCGGACTGGGAGCCGGCGTCGACGGCAGGGACATCACGCTGCGGCCATCGGTCAACGCGACCTCGGTCAGCTGGGAGATCGCCACCACGATCGAGAACGCGGTCGCCAGGCAGTATGTCCTCAGGAACAGCCAGTCGCCGGCCGATACATCGCAGGCGAGGGCGTAGTCGGGTAGTGGCGCCGGTGTCATCGCGGACGACGCCAACCATGCCCGGCTGCGCAACGATCATCTCGGCGACGCGCCCATGGGCACGTCGCCTTCGTCGGGAATCGAATGTGAATTTGCGCAGGAACATTGCGCTGGAGTGCGCGTGCCCGCTGTTGGCGATGGCCGTCGCGTTGCCGCCGCTGGTGTCCAGACATACGTTGCCGCTGGCGACCTTCTACGGCGAGTGGGCGTCGGCGCTGGCCTTCGTCGCGCTGGTGCTGTGGTCGGCGACCTTGCGTCCGCCGGCACCAGCCACGGGTACTGCCGCCGCTGACTTTGCCACTACCACGCCCACCTCGCCCACCTCGCCCGGCGGCATCCCGCTGGTGACCGCATTCTGCCTGTGGCTGATCGCGCTGGGCGCGGGCGCCACGCTGGCCGGCCAGCCTGACGTGACGGGCAGCCGCGGCCTGACGCTGGCTGCCTTGCTGCTCGGCGCGGGCACCATCTGGGCCGGCCATCGCTATCGCCGCGCGCTCGATGCCGACGCGGTGCTGACCGCGGTCGCCACGGCTTGGCTGGCGGCCGGGCTGTTCGGCACGCTGGCCCAATGGGTGCAATTGTTCCGCCTCGAGAGCGACAGCCTGGGGCTCGTGTCCGACTACTTCTACGAGACCAACCGCCGGTTGTGGGGCAATCTGAACCAGCCCAACCACCAGGCGACCGTCCACGGCCTCGCGCTGGCGGCGTCGGTCTGGCTGGCCTCGCGCGGCAAGCTGCGTGCGGTGCCGTGGCTCGTCGCGGTGGCGCTGATCGAAAGCGGCGTTGTGCTGTCCGGCTCACGCACCGGCGTGCTGCATGTCGGGCTGGCCGCCTGCTATGCGCTGGTCGCGGCCTGGCTGGCGCGCTCGGCGGAGGATGCGCCATCGGCGTCGGCATCGAGACGCTGGAGCCTGCGCGGTCCCGCCGGGCTGGTGTTCGCCGCCGCGGCGCTGGTCGCGATGCTGATGTTGCTGCAACCGGTCATCAAGGCGGCGGGGCAGGCGTTCGGGTGGTCGCTGTTCGACACCATGGCGCAACTGCAGGCCGGCGACCAGATCTCCGCGCGCGGCGCGCTGTGGTCGCACGCGTGGGCGATGTTCGTCGCGCATCCGTGGTTCGGCGTCGGCTGGGGCGAATTCGGCTGGGCACAGTTCGAACAGCTGGCGCGGCTGGGCATCGTCGTCGAGATGTCGCTGCATGCGCACAACGCCGTGCTGGATCTGCTCGCCAAGACCGGCGTCGTCGGCACCGCCGGTGTCGCGGTGTTCCTTGCCGCATGGCTGTGGCGCGTGGTGCGCGCGCGGCTGTGGCGGGCGGATACGGCCGAGCGCGCCCGCACTGCAGCGGCGCTGACCTGGCTGGCGATGCTGTGCGCGCATTCGATGCTCGAGTACCCGCTGCACTACCTGTATTTCCTGCTGCCCTTCTGTTTCCTGCTGGGATGGCTCGAGCCGGCCGCGCTGACGGTGGCCCGGATGCCGCCCGCGCTGGCGACGGCCGGCTCCGCGGTGGTCGGCGTAGCAGCCGCGCTGGTGCTCGCGACCATGTGGCAGGACTACCGCCGCGTCGAGGCCCGCGAGTACGCCAGTTCGGCGCGGGTCGACACCTTGCCGGCGCCGAAGCTGTGGTTCGGCCAGCACGCGGAGGCCCACCGGGCCGAACTGGCTCCGCTGACTGCCGACGGCGCCGATGCCTGGCTGCCGCCACACATCGCCGCGCTCCACCTGTTGCCGACACCGACGATGATCGCGCGCGGGGCCTGGCTGCTGGCGCTGAACGGCGAGCCGGAGCGGGGCCGCGAATGGCTGGAGCGGCTGCGCTACTACTATCGCGGCGACGAGGCCGACCAGTTCGCGCGGGTCGCCGGCTATTGCGACGGCGTCGGTGCCACCCGTCGGCCGCAGGAATTCTGCGAGTGGGTCCGGCAACACCAGGCCGCCGGACCGATACCGCGGTAGGGCGGTAGCCGAAAGGGGGAATGCCGCGCTGCGGCAAGCGGCGGAGGCCGCCGTTTCCGTAGAAGCACGGGTCTGCGGCATTTCATCCGTCGGCACGATTTGTCACGCCAGTTCCGGCCCATAGACTCGCCCGGTGCCTGTGTCACACGGGAGGGACGAATGCGGATTGGCAAGCGCGGGATTCTGACGGCGGCTGTGCTCGCGCTGGTGGCCGTCATCACCACCGAGGTGCTGGCGCGCGCCGGCCTTGGGCTGGGCGATCCGCCGCTGTATCAGGCCGACCCCGAAATCGAATACCTGCTCAAGCCCAACCAGCGCGTGAAGCGCTTCGGCCATCGCTATGTGGTCAACCGCTTCGGCATGCGCTCGGAGGATTTCGAGCCGAAGAAGCGCGCTCCCGGCGAGCGGCGCGTGCTGGTGTTCGGCGATTCGGTCGTCAACGGCGGCGCGCAGGTCGACCAGGGCCGGTTGGCCACCGAGCAACTGCGCGCGCGGCTGGGGCAGGACGGCAAGGTGGCGACCGTCGGCAACGTCGCCGCGTTCAGCTGGGGGCCGGGCAACTGGCTGGCCTATGCGCGGCGCTTCGGCTTTCTCGACGCCGATACCGCGATCATCGTCGTCAACGGCGCCGACTATGGCGATGTGCCGACCTTCGCGCCGCTGCGGCAGGACACCCACCCGTCGCAACCGCCGCTGTCGGCGCTGGTGGAGGGTGCCACCCGCTATCTGCCCGCCTATCTGGGACTGGACCAATCGTCGGGACCGCCGCGCGAATCGACCGATGCCGACCGCGCCGCCTCGCTGCGCGATCTGGCGGAGTTGATCGTGATGGCGAAGCGCGCCGGCCTGCAGGTCCGGCTGGTGCAGCACTACGAGCGCCACGAACTGGACGGCGCCGGCCTGCCCGCCGGTCTGGAAGCCTTCTCGCGGCTGTGCGAGGAATACGAGGTGCCGATCGTCAGCATGCGCGACGCAGAGCGCCGGGCGCGCGACGTGGCCTATCTCGACGAGATCCACCTGAGCCCGGAAGGGCAGGATCTGCTCGCCGACGCGCTGCTGGCCGCGGCCAACATGCCCGTCGGCCGTCACGTCGCGGCCTTCGGCCTGCGCCGCTAGCAGGGAAGCCGGGAAGGCTCGCTTTGCGGGCCCGATACAGCTTGCTCTGCTGCTTGCCGGCCCCTTGCCGCCCCTTGCCGCTGCTGCCGCCTCACTGCGCCACCCAATCCCCCGACTTGCCGCCATGCTTCTCCAGCAGGCGGATGTCGCCCATTACCATGCCGCGGTCGGCGGCCTTGCACATGTCGTAGATCGTCAGCAGCGCGACCTGCACGCCAGTCAGCGCTTCCATTTCGACGCCGGTCTGTCCGCGCGTCTCGGCGCGCACGGTGCAGCGCACGCTGCTGGCCGCCTCGTCGAGCGCGAAGTCGAGCGCGACCTTGGTCAGCGCCAGCGGATGGCACAGCGGAATCAGGTCGGCGGTGCGCTTGGTGGCCATGATGCCGGCGATGCGCGCGATGCCGAGCACGTCGCCCTTCTTTGCGGTGCCGTCGCGGACCAGCGCGAAGGTCTGGGGCGCCATCGTGATGGTGCCGGTCGCGATCGCCACGCGATGGGTGGCGTCCTTGCCGCCGACATCCACCATGTGTGCCTGGCCGGCGGTATCGAAGTGAGTGAGCTTGCTCATGGTTGGCGTCGCAGGGTTCGGGGTTGAAGCGAGAGAGGACCGAGGGAAACGAGGGAAACCGAGGGAATTCTGGAAAGGCCGGACAGCGCGGCAGGCGCGGCGGCGGGCGCGGAACGGTCGCGCCAGGCCGCTATCATAGCAACATGCTGATTTTCCGCCCCGTCGCCCGGCCCGTTCCGCCCGCCGATGCTTGCGCCGATGCTTGCGCCGATGCTTGCGCCGCCGGACGCCCACGCGCGACGCCCGAATCGCGCCATGCCGGTCCCCGCCATCCGGCGCTGCATCGCCCGCTGGCCGCGCTGCTGATGCTGGCGCTTGCCACGCCCGCCTGGCCCCAGGCCGCCTCGGCGCCGGCGGGCAAGGCAGTGCCCTCGATCGCGCCGGCGCTGCCGGGCCTGGGCGGTGACGCCAGCGATCAGGTCTACGACAACCTGAACCGCAGCGTGAAGGCCGGACAGCGGTCCGACTTCGGCCTGCGCAGCGGCAATCCGGTGGTCGAGAGCAACGGCATCCAGCTGCCGGACATGGGCGATCCGTCGACCGCGGCGCTGTCGCCGGACATGGAGAAGCGGCTGGGCGACCGCATCATGCGCGATATCCGCCGCGATCCGCAGTACGTCACCGATGCGCTGCTGGCCGATTATCTGAATGCGCTCGGCTACAAGCTGATCCAGGCCGCCCGCCGCCAGAACCTGGCCGGCACCACCGGCGGCGGCACCTTCGCGACGGGCTTCGAACTCTTCGCCGTGCGCGACCGGACCATCAACGCGTTTGCGCTGCCCGGCGGCTATATCGGCGTGCATACCGGCCTGCTGGTGCAGTCGGAGACCGAGTCGGAACTGGCGTCGGTGCTCGGCCACGAGATCGGCCACGTCACGCAACGTCATATCGCGCGCGGCATCACCAGCCAGGATCAATCGATGTGGATCGCGCTGGCGTCGATGGTGCTGGCCGGGCTGGCGGCGACCCGCAGCCCCGATGCCGCCGCCGCGCTGGCGATGGGCGGGCAGGGCGCGGCGCTGGCCAATCAGCTGTCGTTCTCGCGCGGCGCCGAGCGCGAGGCCGACCGGGTCGGCTTCCAGATCCTGTCGGCCGCGGGCTTCGATCCGCAGGGCATGCCCGACTTCTTCCGCCGGCTGCAGCGGGTTACCGGCATCTCGGAGAGCTCGGTGCCGTCCTATGTGCGCACCCACCCGCTGACCTCCGAGCGGATCGCCGACATGCAGGACCGCGCCAGCCATCTTCCGGTGCGCAAGGTCGGCAGCACGCCCGAGTACGAGTTCGCGCGGGTGCGCGCGCGCATCCTGCAGGAAGCCAATCCCACCGACATCCAGAACGCGCGCGGCGCGCTGCAGGCGCAGCTGTCCAGCGCGTCGCCGATGCGGCTGCCTGCGATTTACTACGGCATTGCCTTCGCCGAGCAGCGGCTGGGCCGGCTGGTGCAGGCCGAGCAGGCGCTGGCCGAGGCGCGCCGGCTGTACGGCAATATCCCGGGCGCGTCATCGGGCAGCCCGATGCTGGACGTGATGGCAATCGAACTGGCGCGCGGGCAGGGCCGCGTGCCGGACGCGGTGCGCCAGGCGCTGGCCTCGATGAAGACCTTCCCCTTGTCGCACGCGGTCGCGCTGTCGTATGCGGAGACGCTGCTGGGCGCCGGCCGCGCCGACGAGCTGGTGACCTTCCTGCGTTCGCGCACCCGCGAGGAAAGCGCGCGCGCCGAATGGTGGGAGCTGCTGGCGCGTGCCTACGCGGCGCAGGGCAAGCGCGTGCAGCAGCATCAGGCGCTGGCCGAGAAATACGCGCGCGACGGCGCCTATCAGGCCGCGATCGAACAGCTGCAGATCGCGCGCAAGGCCGGCGACGGCGACTTCTATACGCTGTCCGAGGTCGATGCGCGGCTGCACCAGCTCGAGCGCCAGTATCGGGAAGAACGCCAGGACAACAAGGGCATCCCGAACTGAGCCGCCGCGGTTGTCCCTGCGGGAACGCGACGGCAAGCGCGGTCAGTTCGGCGGCGGCGGTTCCTGCCCCTGCTGCGGCGCCGGCCGCGGCTGCCGCACGAAGCCGAAGCGCCGCGGCACCTCGGCCTCGGCGATCGGCTCGATCGGCAGATCGCGGCCACCGAAATGAAACATGCCAAGGTCCGTGCCGCAGGCCTCGCCGTGCCAGTCGCAACTGCCGCTGAACGCGTCGAGATCGTGGTCGTGCAGCAGCGCCGCGTGCACACCGGTCTCCCCGTCGATCTCGCCGGCCAGCACCACATTGCCGTGCTCGTCGGCATGGCAGCAGCGCGGCGTGAAGGCCCGCTGCGACGTGGTATGGAACTGGCCCTCGTGCAGGCGCACCACCCACGGCGCATAGGCGAGTTCGACGAATACGCGCTGCGGCCCGTTCTGGAAGAACCACGCGCCATGCTCGTCGCGCAGATAGTTGCGTTCGATGAAGCCGACCAGCGCCGGATGCCGCAGCGGATCGCCGGACAGGCCATGCTGCTGCGCGTATTCGTTGCGCAGGCGCCATTGGCCGCGCCGGTCCAGCGCGAGCCAGCCATAGCAGTAGGGGACATTGGGCCAGCGGGCCATCGCCTGCTTGACGATCTCGTCCATGCTCGTCTCCTGTTGAACTCCTTGCGTGCGCCGCATCTCGCGGGAGGCGCGCGGTACATCGCCGCGATGCCGATTCCAGCGTAGAACCTGTCAGCCCAGGCTATCGAAGAATCGCAGCACCCGCGCCGGCAGCCAGTCGACATGGCCGCCGCCCGGCAGCAACGACGACAGCGGAAGATGCCGCCGCCAGTCGCGCGGCGGTGCCAGAAAGCCGACGTGGCCGCCATGCTCGGGCTGGTCGAGCAGCACCAGGCCGCTGACGTCGCCCGGGCCGGGCAGATAGCGCGCCGGCAGGAAGGGATCGTTGCGCGCGTTCAGCACCAGCGTCGGCACGGCGATATGGCGCAGCACCGGCTTGCTGGCGGCGCGGGCCCAGTAGTCGTCGGTATCGCGAAAGCCGTGCAGCGGGGCGGTGACCACGTTGTCGAAGGCATAGAGATCGCGGCTGGCCAGCAGCGCGGCGCGGTCGAACAGGCCCGGAAACTGGGCCAGCTTGTCCAGCGACTTGCGCTTGAGCGTCCGCAGGAACATCTGCGTATAGACGCGGTTGAAGCCGCGCGACAGCGCCGCGCCGCCGCCCGCCAGATCGAGCGGCGCGGACACCGAGGCGGCGCCGTCCACGAAGCCGGCGCTCGACTGCGCCTCGCCCAGATAGCGCAGCAGCGCATTGCCGCCGAGCGAGATGCCGAGCGCGTACAGCCGCCGGCCGCCGCCCGCATGCCGCTGCGCGAGCCGCCGCAGCACCCAGTCGATCTCTTCGTAGTCGCCGGAATGGTAGAAGCGCGGCGCCAGGTTCAGCTCGCCCGAGCAGCCGCGGAAATGCGGGATCACGCCTTGCCAGCCGCGCTCGCGCAGCGCGGCCATCATCGCCTGCGCGTAGTGGCTGGTCGAGTTGCCCTCGAGCCCGTGGAACAGCACCAGCAGCGGGGCGCCGGGGGCGACCGGATGCGTGGTCCAGTCCAGGTCTATGAAGTCGCCGTCGGGCGTGTCCCAGCGTTCGCGGCGGAAGCTCACGCGCGGCCGGCGCGTCAGCCGGGCCGGGATGATGGTCTGGCTATGGCCGTCGCGCAGCCACCACGGCATGCGCGCGTGGGCGTCGAACCCGTGCGGGTCGGGCAATGGCGAGGACGGATGCCGGATCAGGTCGGCGGGGCGGGACATGGCGGCGGGCGCTCCGATGCCGGGCGCTTCCCGGGTGGTTCAGTGCAGGGCCTGCTTGGCCGTCGCGGTCGAGATCGCGACCTGCGCCGCGTTGGCCGGGCTGCAATGGATATGCGCCAGGCGCCAGCCCTCGTGGTTCTGCATCAGCACGTAGGTGGTGTGCACGTACAGGTCGGCCTCGACGCGGTCGGTGGCGAAGCGCAGTGCCTCGGTCACGTCGAAGATCGAGACGCCCAGCGTCGAATGGCTGCTGCTCTCGAGCACGTCGATCAGCACCGGCTGGCGGTCCAGCA
Source organism: Cupriavidus sp. UGS-1 (assembly GCF_021213615.1). NCBI lineage: Bacteria > Pseudomonadati > Pseudomonadota > Betaproteobacteria > Burkholderiales > Burkholderiaceae > Cupriavidus > Cupriavidus sp. UGS-1. The sequence goes on from NZ_JAJQJF010000014.1 coordinate 106,570, forward strand.
GCTGCAGGAAGGCCTGGCGCAGATGATCGTGGCCGATCAGCCGCTGGCCGTCGGGCATCACGCAGGTGATCGAATCCTCGTCCAGCCACAGTTTCAGCGCGCCTTCGGCATCGCGCAGCTTCAATGCCTCGCGAAAGGCTTCCAGGATGTCTTCGGCGGAATCGAACAGGCGGGCGAAGCGAGGCATGGCGGGATCGGTCGGTGGGCCCCGCCGGCAGGCCGGGCCATGAATCGAAGCCGTCCCAGTCGCCGTGTCGGTCGATCTGTGCGGGACGGCCATCGCGGGTCAATCAGCGGCGCCGGGCCCGCCTGGTGGCGCGGCGCCGGCGCGCGGTGTTCGCTACGGATCAAGGCCGGTGCAGCAGCTTGCGCAGCTCCACGAACACCATTTCCGGCTCGATCTCCCTGAGGCAGCGCAGATGGCCGAGCGGACATTCGCGCTGGAAACAGGGGCTGCACTCGAGCTGGAGCCACATGATACTCGCTGCCTGTGACAGCGGGGGCGTATGGCGGGGATCGCTGGAGCCGAATACCGCGACCTGCGGCCGGTTCAGGGCCGCCGTCACGTGCATCAGGCCGGAGTCGTTGCAGACCGCCGCCTCGGCCAGCGCCAGCAGGTCGACCGCGTCGTCCAGCGAGGTCTGGCCGCACAGATTGCGCACGAACGGCGCGCCGGCGCAGATCTCGGCGGCGATCTCGCCGTCCTTGGCCGAGCCCAGCGTCACGATCTGCGTGTACGGGTACGAGCGGCGCAGCATCTGCGCCAGCTCGGCGAAATGCGCGGCGGGCCAGCGCTTGGCCGGACCGTATTCGGCGCCGGGGCAGAAGGCGATCAGCCGGGTTTGCGGCGCGATGTCGAAGCGCTCGGCGGTCTTGACCACGCGTGCCGGATCGACGCGCAGCCGCGGCTCGGGCAGCGCCTCGGGCAGTCGCGCGCCGGGCTTGAGGGCCAATCGCGCGTAGTGCTCGACCATCGGCGGACGCTTGTCCTTCGGCGGATTGGCGTGCCGGATGTTCAGCAGGCCGAAGCGCGCCTCGCCGCGGTAGCCCACGCGCAGCGGAATGCCGGCCAGCCACGGGATCAGCGCGGACTTCAGCGAGTTGGGCAGCACGTAGGCGACGTCGTAGCCTTCGTTCTTCAGCTGCTGCGCGAACATCAGCCGGGCCGACAGCTGCAGCTTGCCGTGCGCCAGGTCGCTGGGAAACACGCGCCCGATCTCGGGCATGCGCGCGAGCACGGGCGCGACCCATTTCGGCGCGAGCGCATCGATGGCCAGGCGCGGATGGCGTTGCTTGAGCAGCGCTAACAGCGGCTGCGCCATCAGGGCGTCGCCGATCCAGTTGGGCGCGATGACGAGGGCTTTGTTCATAAGCAAGGCGCCGCCGTGCCGCCCCGCGGGTTGGCGGGGCGGCAGAGCGGCGAGAGGAAAACGGGGCGTTCGGTGCCGGCCGGCCACGCGGCCACATCAGCGTGGCCGCCGCCGGCAACGGACGAGCGGGCGATCAGTGGTGGCCCTTCAGCACGGTGCCCGGCTTGAGCTGGTAGACGGTGCCGCAGTACGGGCACTTGGCCTGGCCGGTGTCCGCCACATCGAGGAACACGCGCGGATGGTAGTTCCAGGTCGGCGTATTGGGGGTGGGGCAGTGCAGCGGGAGGTCTTCGGCGCCGATTTCGACGACGTTTGCGGTTTGCGTCATGGTGTTGCGGGGTCAGTCTAGTCAGATGGGGGGTCCGGCTGGTGCTGCGGCAGGCCCGGCGCCGATGGCCGCCGGGCCGCCGGCATCAGACCAGGGTCAGCCAGTGCTGGTACTTCTCGTTGGTGCCGCCGACCGCGGCGAAGAAGGCGTCCTGGATCTGCTTGGTGATCGGCCCGCGGCGGCCTTCGCCGATGATGCGGTCGTCGAGCTCGCGGATCGGCGTGACTTCGGCCGCGGTGCCGGTGAAGAACGCTTCGTCCGCGCAGTACATCTCGTCGCGGGTGATGCGCTTCTCGCGGACTTCGATGCCCAGGTCGCGCGCGATCGTCAGCGTCGCGTCGCGGGTGATGCCGTCCAGGCAGGAGGCGAGGTCCGGGGTGTAGATCACGCCGTTGCGCACGATGAAGACGTTCTCGCCGGAGCCTTCGCTGACATAGCCGTCGGTGTCGAGCAGCAGCGCCTCGTCGTAGCCCAGGCTCGTGGCCTCCTGGTTGGCCAGGATCGAGTTGATGTAGTAGCCGCTGGCCTTGGCGCGTACCAGCGACACGTTGACGTGATGGCGGGTGAACGACGAGGTCTTGACGCGGATGCCGCGCTCCATGCCTTCCTCGCCCAGGTAGGCGCCCCAGGGCCAGGCGGCGATCGCCACGTGGATCGTGTTGCCGCGCGCGGAGACGCCGAGCTTTTCCGAGCCGATCCAGACCAGCGGGCGGATATAGCAGGACTCGAGCTGGTTGGCCTTGACCACCTCGCGCTGCGCCGCCTCCAGGGTTGCCTGGTCGAACGGGATCTCCATCTGGAAGATCTTGGCGGAATTGAACAGCCGGCGGGTGTGCTCCTTCAGCCGGAAGATCGCGGTGCCGGCCGGCGTCTTGTAGGCGCGCACACCCTCGAATACGCCCATGCCGTAGTGCAGGGTATGGGTCAGCACGTGGATCTTGGCGTCGCGCCAGTCGATCAACTTGCCATCCATCCAGATCTTTCCGTCACGATCGGCCATCGACATGCTCGTCTCCCGCAAAAACGTCAAAAAGGTGCAAAGGCGACATTGTAAGCCCCGCCACACCCCGTGCCAACGCGGCGCGGGTGCAAGGAAGCGGCGGGATGGCGGCGGGATGGCGGCGGGAACGCGGCACCAGGCCAACGATGGTGGGGTGTTCCGCCAGCGGTCGGGCCCCGCTTATATCGTCAGGGCATACGCTCAAGCGAACTCAATCGTTTGGAAAGTGGCGATTCGTTGGTATCGTACTTGCTTTGGAATCCGGACCCCGCCGCACATGCCCGCCAGGGACCGCACCTTCCCGTTCTGGTTTTTTGGACTTTCCGCCGCCATGACCCGCACTTCGACCCGCCGCCTCGTGACCCGTCTTGCCGCCACCCTGGCCAGCCTGGGCAGCCTCGCCTGCCTGTCGTTGGCACCGTCCGCGCACGCGCAGGGCCCGGGCAACTGGCCCGACAACAAGCCGATCACCATCCTGATGGGCTTTACCGCCGGCTCGGGCGTCGACATGGTCGGCCGCACGCTGCAGGACTCGCTGCAGAAGTCGCTGAAGACCACGATCCTGTACGACTACCGGCCGGGCGCCGGCGGCAACGTCGCCTCCGAAGTGGTCGCCCATGCCAAGCCCGACGGCTATACGCTGCTGCTGGGCACCGCCGCTACCCATGGCATCAACCCGGCGCTGTACAAGAACCTGCCGTTCGACGCCGAGGCCGACTTCACGCCGATCGCGCCGCTGGTCGAGGTCTCCAACGTGCTGACCGTCAATCCGGCGGTACTCGACGTCAAGTCGGTCAAGGAATTCATCGAGAAGGTCAAGGCCAACCCGGGCAAGTACAACTACGCGTCGACCGGCAACGGCACCGGCACCCATCTGGCCTTCGCCGAATTCAACGCGCGCGCGGGCCTGGACATGGTCCACGTGCCGTACAAGGGCGGCCCCGACGCGCTGCAGGCCGTGCTCAAGGGCGAGGTCTGCTGCATCTTCAACCAGGTGCAGAGCGTGCTGCCGCAATACCGCGCCGGCAAGGTCAGGCTGCTGGGCGTGACCACCGCCAAGCGCGTGCCCGTGATCCCCGATGTGCCGACCATCGCCGAGAGCGGCGTGCCCAACTACAACAGCACGATCTGGTTCGGCTTCTTCGGTCCCAAGGGCCTGGACCCGCAGATCGCCCGCAAGGTCAACGAGGCCGTGCGCGTCGCGCTGGAAAACCCGGCGGTGCGCCAGAAGCTGGTCGACGCGGGCAACACGCCGCGCGTCGAAACCGTCGACCAGTTCCGCGCCACGGTCAAGGCCGACCGCCAGAAGTGGGCGAACGTCGTCAAGACGGTGGGAGCGTCGATCGATTGATGATCAGGACTTCGGGCCGCGCTGCCTGTGCGACGGCCCGTTTCCTGAGGAGCGCCGTTCTTTCTGGAAGTCTGGCGAGCGTTCCGGCTCCACAATCGCCCGCTTGCTGCCCGCGGTCCACTGGCGTTCAATGCGAATGTTGGTAACGGATCGACAGGAGGTAAGCACATGCCATCGGTCACGATGACTTCGAGGGGGCAAGTCACCCTTCCTGCTGAGGTTCGGGACAGGTTGGGCTTGTCGGCAGGCGATCGCGTGGAGTTTGTAATGAACGAAGCCACAGGCAACTACGAGGTAATTCCAGCCAGTCAGTCGGTCAAGCGGCTGAAGGGTGTTTTACCGAAGCCGGACAAACCCGTTTCGGTCGACGACATGAACGCGGCAATCGCGGAACAGGGAGCGTCGGCCGGTGATCGGAATTGATACCAACGTCCTGGTCCGATATTTCGCGCAGGACGATCCACTGCAGTCTCCTGTCGCCAGCGCCCTGCTGGAGGGCTTGAGTCCCGAGCGACGCGGCTACGTGCCGATCGTCGCGCTCGTCGAACTGGTATGGGTAATGACGCGGCGCTTCGAGGTCAAGCGAAACGGCATTGCGGCCATCGTTCAAGGCATATTGGAGTCGCGCGAACTGGTGGTCGAATCGCCCGAAACGGTTCGCAAAGCCCTCCAATCGTATGCGACGTCCACCGCCGATTTTGCGGACTGTTTGATCGAACGGACGTGCCACGCCGCGGCATGCGAATGGGTCGCGACGTTTGATGCCGCCGCAGCACGCACGCCGGGTTTTCGCCTGCTTGCGCAGGGAATGGCCGACGAGCGCGCATGACGTCAAAAGATAGTCGCCTCAGATTCCCTGACCGCCCGACACCTCGATCCGCTGGGCGTTGACCCAGCGGTGGCTCTCCGACAGCAGGCTCGCAATCATCGGTCCGATATCGTCCGGCACGCCGGCGCGGCCCAGCGCGGTCATTTCCGCGAACAGCTTGTTGATCTCGGGATTGTCGCGGACGGCGCCGCCGCCGAAGTCGGTTTCGATCGCGCCCGGGGCGACGGTATTGACCGCGATGCCGCGCGCGCCCAGTTCCTTCGCCATATACCGCGTCAGCACTTCCACCGCGCCCTTGACCGCCGCGTACGCGGCGTAGCCGGGGAAGGACACGCGCGTCAGCCCGCTGGACAGGTTGACGATGCGTCCGCCGTCGCGGATCAGCGGCAGCAGCGTCTGCGTCAGGAAATAGACGCCCTTGAAATGCACGTTGACCAGCGCGTCGAACTGCGCCTCCGTAGTGTCGGCGATCAGCGCATGGTCGCCGTGGCCGGCGTTGTTGACCAGATGGTCGAAGCTGTCGCGCTGCCAGGTCTCGCGCAGCGCAACGCCCAGCGCTTGTGCGAATGCGGCGAAGCTGCCGACGTCGCCGGTGTCGAGCTGCAGCGCGCGGGCCTTGCGGCCCATGGCCTCGATCTCGGCGACGACGGCGTTGGCCTCGTCGGCACGGCGCTGGTAGGTCACGATGACATCGCCGCCGCTGCGGGCAATGCTGATGGCGGTGGCTCGGCCCAGCCCGCGGCTGGCACCTGTCACGAGGGCAATGCTGTTCATGGCGAGAACTCCTGTGGTTCGGTTGGTGGTGCTTCGAATTATTGGAGTTCGCGTCTCGATAGTCTTTGTCAATTCCTCCCGCTTTCTTGCCTGAATCTCCGAGCCGGTTCGCCATCGCGGCGGAGCAACGCTATGCTGCGCGCATGAACGCCGAGCTGCTCGATGCCGTCCGCCGCTACACGGACGCCTACGCCGATCCCGACGGCCTTGCCCAAACGCCAGTGCCGGGCCTGACCACGATCCGGGCGACCTCGCCCAGCGGACTGGTCCATGCGATCGCTCGGCCGCTGGTCTGTCTGGTGCTTCAAGGCAGCAAGCAGGTCACCATTGGCTCGCAGACGTTCACCTTCGAGGCGGGCGACTCGCTGCTGATTACCGCCGACGTGCCGACCGTCAGCCAGGTCAGCCGGGCCAGCCGCGAGGCGCCGTATCTATCGCTGGTGCTGGATCTGGAGCCGGCCGTGATCGCCGAACTGGCGATGCAGATGCAGGCGCTGCCGGCGGCGGGCGGCTTGGCGGTTCGCTACCAGCCTACCGATGCCGAGGTCGCCGACGCCGCGCTGCGGTTGATGCGTCTGGTCGAGCGGCCGGAGGCGGTTCCGGTGCTGCACGCGCAGCGCGTTCGTGAGCTGCATTACTGGCTTCTGGCCGGCCGGCATGGCGCGGCGATCCGCGAACTGGGATGGCCGGAAGGCAATGCGCGCCGCGTGGCGCGCGCCGTGGCGGTGCTGCGCGAGGACTTCGCGAAGCCGTTGCCGATGGAGCGGCTGGCCGCGGCCGCCGGCATGAGCCCGTCGTCGTTCTACCAGCACTTCCGTACTGTCACGTCGCTGTCGCCGTTGCAGTTCCAGAAGCAGCTGCGGCTGATCGAAGCGCGCCGGCTGATGCTGGCCGATGGCATCACGGCCAGCAGCGCGGCCTTTGCCGTCGGTTACGAGAGCGTGCCGCAGTTCACGCGGGAATACCGGCGCCTGTTTGGCGCGCCACCGGCGCGGGATGCGGAGGCGATGCGCGCGGCGCTGCCGGCGGACGTCGCCGAATAGCCGGCCGAACGCTGCACTGGCTGCGTTCCGCGGATTTAAGCAGCCACTTACCCGATGTGCGCCAGGCCCTATAATGGCGCCTTACCCGCCGCGCTCGCGGCGGGGTGTCCGGCGATGCCGGCGCGGCGCCGGGAATGGTGCCGCGCCGTCGCGCGATCGGCCGGATCCTCACCGCATCCGCTCCATGACTTCCCCTCGGCCCCCGGCCTGGTTGCGCCTTTGGCATCGTGCCACGCAAGGCGTCCTGCACCATTTCTGGACCCGTTTCCCGCCCGCCGAGCGCACCGGCTTCCTGGCCGGCGCGCGCCGATTCGCGCCGTCGCTGCCCGCCACGTTCTCGTGGGGGCTGGTAACGGGCGTCGCGATGAGCAAGTCGGTGATGACGGTGCCCGAGGCGATCGGCATGAGCCTGCTGGTCTATGCCGGCTCGGCCCAGCTGGCGGTACTGCCGCTGTTCGCCGCCGGCATGCCGCTGTGGACGATCTGGCTGACCGCGGCCGTGGTCAACCTGCGCTTCGTGATCTTCAGCGCCGCGCTGCAGCCGCATTTCAGCTATCTGCCGCTGTGGCGCCGAACTGTGCTGGGGTCGTTCAACGGCGACCTGCATTTCGTCTTCTTCATGCAGCGCTACCAGGCGCCGGGCTACGAGCCCGGCAAGGAAGGCTATTTCTGGGGCATGGCGCTGGTCAACTTCGTGATGTGGCAGGTGTCGTCGCTGGCGGGCATCCTGCTGGCGAGCCTGTTCCCGGACAGCTGGGGACTGGCGCTGGCCGGCACGCTGGCGCTGATTCCGGTGATGGTGTCGACGATCAATTCGCGCTCGACACTGATGGCGGTCGCGGTGTCCGCGGTGCTGGCGCTGTTCTTCTTCGACCTGCCGTACCGGCTCGGGCTGGTGGTGGCGGTGGCTGGGGCGATCGCGGCCGGCATGGCCAGCGACCAGATGGCGGCCCGCGCCGCGCTGCGCGGCATCGAACGCAAGCGGCGACGGGACAGGGCAGCCGACACGGACCCTCCACACGTCAATCACAAGACAGACAACAACGCTGGCGGCCATGCCAGCCATGCCGCTTCGTCGGCGGAGGACCGGGCATGAGCCACTGGCAGATCTGGATCGCGCTGGTCGGCATGGCGGTGGTGACCATCGTCACGCGGGCCTTGTTCCTGATGGCGGGCGAGCACGTCAGCCTGCCCGACCGGCTGCAGCGGGCGCTGCGCTACGCGCCCGCGGCCGCGCTGGCGGCCATCATCCTGCCCGACCTGATGACCTGGCAGGGCCATTTCACCGTCGGCCTGGAAAACTACAAGCTGATCGCCGGCATCGCCGCCGCGCTGTTCTATCTGGCCACCCGCAGGATGCTCGGCATGATCGCGGTCGGCATGGCGGTCTACACGGCATTGCGGCTGCTGGCCTGATCTCAGGACGCGCCGTTCGGTTCGGCCACTGGCGCCTTCAGCGTGGCGCTCAGCTGGGTCAGCAGGTGCGACAGCTGGGCCTGGCTGTTGGTGCCGGTCTTGATGAACACCGACTTCAGCTGCGTCCTGCTGGTCTCGCGGCCGATCTGCAGCTGCTCGCAGGCCTCGGGCAGCCCGATGCCGGTAGTCAGCAGCGTCGCCAGCCGCATCTCGGCCGGCGTCAGTCCGTAAAGATCGCGCAGTACCTGGGGCAGAAGGGGTGAGCTGCCGCGGGCGTCGTGGATCGCGACCAGCGCGGCCGGCTGCTGCCAGGCCTGGCCCAGCGCGTGCGACGGCGGCAGCGGCAGCACGACGACCTGCGCACGGGCGCCCTGGCGCGATTGCGCCATCGCCGCCTGGGCGGGCACCGGCGCGCTGGCATCGCAGGCGGCGCGGACCATCGCGGCGAACGGGCGCGACAGCGTCCATTCGTCGCCCATGCCCGTACCCGTGCCCGTGCGCGGGGCGGCCGGGTTGGGCACCAGCCGGCGCACCCAGGCCTCGCCCTCGCCGTTGTGCAGCAGCACGCGCGCATCCGCGGTGAAGACGATCACGCCGAACGCCAGCTGGTCCAGCAGCTGCATCGACAGGCGCTGCAGCGCGGTCAGCGCGCTGGTGCGCTCGCGCAGCGCCATCGCTTGCCGGATGTGGGGAATCGCCCAGTCCAGCGCGCGCGCGTCCTCGGGCGCGAACAGCGGGCCGTCCAGTGGCCGCTGCAGCGAGAAAAAGACCTCGTAATAGGGCTGGCGGTCGACCAGGCAGGCCATCACCGAGCCCATGCCGTAGCGATGCAGGAAGTCGCGGTAGAAAGGGTGCCGCGAGAGGGTGCCGACACCGAGCTCGCGCGCGTCGATGTACCAGCCGCCAAGCGGCATCCGCGGCGTAAACGAGCGCCCCGGGTCCAGCGCCTGAAAGGTCTGCTGGTAGGCCTGGGCCAGTCCTTCCACCGGATTGGCCAGTTCGATCACCGACATGCGGTCGCTGCGCTTGTCCAGCACGACCATGCCCATCTGGGTGCTGCCGCTGGCGCGGCGCAGGTTCTGCAGGCTGCGCTGCCACGCCTGCGGATCCACGATGCCCTCGTAGAGTCCGCGGATGGTGTCGTGGATGTCGCTATCGGTCATTGCGGCCTCCGCATTGACCCGAGCGACCCGAACGACCTGGCCGACCCGGTCGATCCGTTGGTGCGGCAGGCGTCGGGCGGCACGTGCAAAGGCTGGCGCCGCCCATGGTTTGCGCCATGGACTTCCCCTTGGTTCATCGACTTCCCCTGTTCCGACGACAAAGCAACGCGCTGCCGGGCTCTAGTGACGGCCCGGTCGGCTTTCCAACTTCTTGTTTCTTCTTGATTGGGATTGGACGGCTTCTCGAGGGCAGCGCGCCGGGGCGTCTGCGGTGGCCGAGCAGCTATGGTACGGCTTTGCCGCAGGGTCGTCAGCACGATGTGATGAGGGTTTCACCTGCCTTTGTGCCCCAGGCGTCGCAACCCCGTTGCAATTGCGCAAAAGGGGGTCCCCCTTCAGGTAAAATGCCGGTTTTTCCGATCTTTCCCGCAAGAGCCATGACCTCTGTCCTGCGTCTATCCGACCTGATTTCCCAAGGCAAACTGTCCGGCAAGCGCGTGTTCATCCGCGCCGACCTCAACGTGCCGCAGGACGACGCCGGCAACATCACCGAGGACACCCGCATCCGCGCCTCCGTGCCCGCGATCCAGGCCTGCCTGGACGCCGGCGCCGCCGTGATGGTGACCTCCCACCTGGGCCGCCCGACCGAGGGCGAGTTCAAGCCGTCCGATTCGCTGGCGCCGATCGGCAAGCGCCTGTCGGAACTGCTGGGCAAGGACGTCAAGCTGGTGCAGAACTGGGTCGACGGCGTCGAGGTCGCGCCCGGCCAGGTGGTGCTGCTCGAGAACTGCCGCGTCAACAAGGGCGAGAAGAAGAACAGCGACGAGCTGGCGCAGAAGATGGCCAGGCTCTGCGACATCTACGTCAACGACGCCTTCGGCACCGCCCACCGCGCCGAGGCCACCACGCACGGCATCGCCAAATACGCGCCGATCGCCTGCGCCGGTCCGCTGCTGGCCGCCGAGATCGACGCGCTGGGCAAGGCGCTGGGCCAGCCGGCCCGTCCGCTGGTGGCCATCGTCGCGGGCTCGAAGGTCTCGACCAAGCTGACCATCCTGAAGTCGCTCGCCGACAAGGTCGACAACCTGGTGGTCGGCGGCGGCATCGCCAACACCTTCATGCTGGCCGCCGGCCTGAAGATCGGCAAGTCGCTGGCCGAGCCCGACCTGGCCGGCGAAGCCAGGGCCATCATCGACATCATGGCCGCGCGCGGCGCCTCGGTGCCGATCCCGGTCGACGTGGTCTGCGCCAAGGAGTTCAGCGCCAACGCCGCGGCCACCGTCAAGGACGTCAAGGACGTGGCCGACGACGACATGATCCTCGACATCGGTCCGCGCACCGCGGCGATGCTGGCCGAGCAGCTGAAGGCGGCAGGCACCATCGTCTGGAACGGTCCGGTCGGCGTGTTCGAATTCGACCAGTTCGGCAACGGCACCAAGGTGCTGGCCGACGCGATCGCCGAATCGAAGGCGTTCTCGATCGCCGGCGGCGGCGACACGCTGGCCGCGATCGCCAAGTACGGCATCGCCGACCGCGTCGGCTATATCTCGACCGGCGGCGGCGCCTTCCTCGAATTCCTCGAAGGCAAGAAGCTGCCGGCCTTCGAAGTCCTGGAGCAGCGCGCCGCGGGCTGACCCCACAGGCCCGCCGTCTGCCGGCCGCCGCGGCGGCGAGCGCCGGCGGACGGCCGCGACACCCCAAGGACAAGGAAACCAGATGACCCGTTCGACCAAGATCGTCGCCACCATCGGCCCCGCTTCCAGCACGCTCGAGATGCTGACCCGCATGATTGCGGCCGGGGTCGACGTGGTGCGGCTCAATTTCTCGCACGGCACCGCCGAGGACCACCTCGAGCGCGCGCGCCTGGTGCGCGAGGCCGCCCAGGCCTGCGGCCGCGAGGTCGCGATCATGGCCGACCTGCAGGGGCCGAAGATCCGTGTCGGCAAGTTCGAGCACGGCAAGGTCACGCTGAAGGCGGGCGACCCGTTCGTGCTGGACGCCAACTGCCAGCTCGGCAACGAGGAGCGCGCCGGCCTCGATTACCGCGACCTGCCGCGCGATGTCGGTCCGGGCGATCTGCTGCTGCTCAACGACGGCCTGATCGTGCTGGTGGTCGACCGCGTGATCGGCAACGAGATCTTCACCACCGTCAAGGTCGGCGGTGACCTGTCCAACAACAAGGGCATCAACCGCCAGGGCGGCGGCCTGTCGGCGCCGGCGCTGACGGCCAAGGACATGGAAGACATCAAGACCGCGATGGCGCTGGGCGCCGACTATATCGCGGTCAGCTTCCCGAAGAACGCCACCGACATGGAGATGGCGCGCCAGCTCGCCGCGGTGGCGGGCCAGCAGTTCGGCCACAAGGCGCGGATGATCGCCAAGATCGAGCGCGCCGAGGCGATCCGGCCGGGCGTGCTCGAGGAAATCCTCGCCGCTTCGGACGGCATCATGGTGGCGCGCGGCGACCTGGCCGTGGAAGTGGGCAACGCCGCGGTGCCGGCGCTGCAGAAACGGATGATCCGGCTCGCGCGCGAGGCCAACAAGCTGACCATCACCGCCACGCAGATGATGGAAAGCATGATCGTCAATCCGGTGCCGACCCGCGCCGAGGTGTCGGACGTGGCCAACGCCGTGCTCGACGGCACCGACGCCGTGATGATGTCGGCCGAGACCGCCGCCGGACGCTATCCGGTCGAGACCGTCGAGGCGATGGCCGCGGTCTGCGTCGAGGCCGAGAAGTCCGAGGTGGTCCAGCTGGATACCGACTTCCTGAACCAGACCTTCACGCGGATCGACCAGTCGATCGCAATGGGCGCGCTGTTCACCGCCTATCATCTGCAAGTGAAGGCCATTGCCGCGCTGACCGATTCGGGCGCGACCGCGTTGTGGATGAGCCGTCACCGCATCCATGTGCCGATCTACGCGATGACGCCGAACCTGGCCTCGCAGCGCAAGATGCAGCTGTACCGCAACGTGGTGGCGCTGCCGCTGGAATCGAGCAGCGACCGCGATACCGCGCTGGAACAGGCCGAGGAGCTGCTGCTTGCCAAGGGCGTGGTGCAGCGCGGCGATTTCATCGTGCTGACGATCGGCGAGCCGATGGGGCAGCCGGGCGGCACCAATACGCTGAAGATCGTCCGGGTCGGCCTGTGATGGGGATCCGCACCCTGACCATGAAGCCGGAGGCGAGGAGGCGATGCCGATGACGCGAACGATCACGCGAACGATGACGCCAACCATGACGGCGCGCACGGTGCGCTGGGGAACACAGCCCGGTGCCGCGGCCCGCGGAAAGTTGCCACGATAGCGGCGGGCCGCGGCGACAGCCCGGCAGCCCGAAGAACATCCAATACCGAGAACCCCATTCTTTTCTTAGGAGTCTGACATGCCACTCGTTTCGATGCGCCAGTTGCTCGACCACGCCGCCGAGAACGGCTACGGTCTGCCGGCATTCAACGTCAACAACCTGGAGCAGGTCCAGGCCATCATGCAGGCGGCCGACGAAGTGAATGCGCCGGTGATCATGCAGGCTTCCGCCGGCGCCCGCAAATACGCGGGCGAACACTTCCTGCGCCACCTGATCGAGGCCGCGGTCGAGGCCTATCCGCATATCCCGGTCGTGATGCACCAGGACCACGGCCAGTCGCCGGCGATCTGCCAGGGCGCGATCGATCTGGGCTTCTCGTCGGTGATGATGGACGGCTCGCTGCGCGAAGACGGCAAGACCCCGGCCGAGTATGACTACAACATCGAGGTGACCCGCAAGGTCGTCGAGATGGCCCATGCGGTCGGCGTGACCGTCGAGGGCGAACTGGGCTGCCTGGGCTCGCTCGAAACCGGTGAGGCCGGCGAGGAAGACGGCATCGGCGCCGAAGGCAAGCTCGACCACTCGATGCTGCTGACCGACCCCGAGCAGGCCGCCGACTTCGTCAAGGCGACCCAGCTGGACGCGCTGGCGATTGCCATCGGCACCTCGCACGGCGCGTACAAGTTCACCCGCAAGCCGACCGGCGACATCCTGGCGATCAGCCGCATCAAGGAAATCCACGCCCGCATCCCCAACACCCACCTGGTGATGCATGGCTCGTCGTCGGTGCCGCAGGAACTGCTGGAGGAAATCCGCAAGTTCGGCGGCGACATGAAGGAAACCTACGGCGTGCCGGTCGAGGAAATCCAGGAAGCGATCAAGTACGGCGTGCGCAAGATCAATATCGACACCGATATCCGCCTGGCCATGACGGGCGCGATCCGCCGCTTCTTCGTCGAGAACCCGAGCAAGTTCGACCCGCGCGAATACCTGAAGCCGGCCCGCGAAGCGGCCAAGCAGGTGTGCAAGGCGCGCTATGTCGCGTTCGGCTGCGAAGGCCAGGCCGGCAAGATCAAGCCGATCGCGCTGAAGGACATCGCCGAGCAGTACAAGTCGGGCAAGCTGTCGCAAGTGGTGCAGTAAGCCGTCTGGGCCTGGCCCCTCCCGCGTTGCACGCATCGGGGGCCGGGTCATGGCCGACGCCATGGCGTGGCCAATGATTCGACCGATGGGGCTTCGCCACTGCACGAAGCCCCTCATTGTTTCTCCCTCTCTCCGGCTCGCCGGCCAATTTCTATGTCTGACGCTCTCTATCAGTCCTCCATCCGCTCGCTGCCGCTGCTCGGCCATGGCAAGGTGCGCGACAACTATGCCGTCGGCGACGACAAGCTGCTGATCGTGACGACCGATCGGCTGTCGGCGTTCGACGTGATCCTCGGCGAGCCGATTCCGGGCAAGGGCCGCGTGCTGAACCAGATGGCCAACTTCTGGTTCCAGAAGCTGGCCCATATCGTGCCGAACCACGAGACCGGCATTGCGCCCGAGACGGTGGTGCAGGCCGACGAGGTCGCGCAGGTGCGCGGCCGCGCGGTCGTCGTCAAGCGTCTGAAGCCGATCCTGGTCGAGGCCGTGGTGCGCGGCTATCTGGCGGGCTCGGGCTGGAAGGACTACCAGGCGACCGGCCGGGTTTGCGGCATCGCGCTGCCGGCCGGCCTGCAGAACGCGCAGAAGCTGCCCGAGCCGATCTTCACGCCGGCGGCCAAGGCCGAGATGGGCGAGCACGACGAGAACATCAGCTTCGCCGAGGTCGAGGCGCGCATCGGCAAGGAACTGGCCGCGCAGATGCGCGACATCTCGATCCGCCTGTACAAGGAGGCGGCCGACTACGCCGCCACGCGCGGCATCATCATCGCCGACACCAAGTTCGAGTTCGGGCTGGATGAGAACGGCACGCTGACGCTGATGGACGAGGTGCTGACCGCCGATTCGTCGCGCTTCTGGCCGGCCGATTCCTACCAGGTCGGCACCAACCCGCCGTCGTTCGACAAGCAGTTCGTGCGCGACTGGCTCGAGGCGGTGCGCATCGACGGCAAGCCGTGGCCCAAGACCGCGCCGGCGCCGGCGCTGCCGGCCGACGTGGTCGACAAGACCGCGGCCAAGTACCGCGAGGCGCTGACCCGGCTGACCGGGCAGGAACTGCAATAACCGGGCGGCCGCGGGCACGCCACGCAAGCAAGGATTGGAAGTGAGCCAGACAAACAAGCCGCTGGTCGGCGTCGTGATGGGCAGCAGCTCGGACTGGGACGTGATGCAGCACGCGGTGGCGATGCTGAAGGATTTCGGCGTTCCGTTCGAGGCGCAGGTGGTTTCGGCGCACCGGATGGCCGACGAGATGTTCCGCTATGCCGAGACGGCACGCTCGCGCGGACTGCGCGCGATCATCGCGGGCGCCGGCGGTGCCGCGCACTTGCCGGGCATGATCGCCGCCAAGACCATCGTGCCGGTGTTCGGCGTGCCGGTGCCGTCCAAATACCTGCGCGGCGAGGATTCGCTGCTGTCGATCGTGCAGATGCCCAAGGGCGTGCCGGTCGCCACCTTCGCGATCGGCGAGGCGGGCGCGGCCAATGCCGCGCTGCATGCGATCGCCACGCTGGCCACCACCGACGACGCGCTGGCCGCGGCGCTGGACGCCTTCCGCACGCGCCAGACCGAAGCGGCGCGCGCGATGACGTTGCCGCTGTGAGCGCATACGGCATCGAATGACTGCATTACGGCTTTACTGATTCACGCCCCCGCGGCCGCCGCCGGCGGCCGCGAACCGTTCTCCTGGAATCCGCACGAGCATGCCCACCGATATCCATCCCCATCTGATCGAAGCGCACACGCCGGAGTCGCGCGCCGAATTCGGCGTCGGCGGCCCGAACGCGCCGATCCTGCCCGGCGCCTGGCTCGGCATGCTCGGCGGCGGCCAGCTGGGCCGGATGTTCACGCACGCCGCGCAGGCGATGGGCTACAAGGTCTGCGTGCTCGATCCCGACCAGGACAGCCCGGCAGGCGCGGTCGCCGACAGGCATATCTGCGCGACCTACACCGACGAGGCGGCGCTGGGCGAGATGGCGAAGCTGTGCCAGGCGGTCTCGACCGAATTCGAGAACGTGCCGTCGATGTCGCTGGAGCGGCTGGAGCAGCTCGGCGCCTTCGTCGCGCCGCGCGGCCACTGCGTGTCGATCGCGCAGAACCGCATCGGCGAGAAGAAGTTCTTCGCCGCCTGCGCCGAGCGCACCGGCGTGTCGCCGGCCCCGCACTGGGTGATCCAGCACGATGCCGACATCGACCAGCTGCCCGACCAGCTGCTGCCGGGCATCCTGAAGACCGCGCGCATGGGCTACGACGGCAAGGGCCAGGCCCGCGTCAAGACCCGCGACGACGTTCGCGCCGCCTGGAACGCGATGCAGCATGTGCCATGCGTGCTCGAGCAGATGCTGCCGCTGGCCTATGAGGTGTCGGTGCTGGCCGCGCGCGGCGCCGATGGCTCGACGGCGACCTGGCCGCTGGCCGAGAACGTCCATCGCGACGGCATCCTGTTCTCGACGGTGATGCCGTCGCGCCAGGTGTCGGCCGAGATCGCCGACCGCGCGCGTGCCGCCGCGGCGACCATCGCCGGCGAGATGGGCTATGTCGGCGTGCTGTGCATCGAATTCTTCGTGCTGAAGGACGGCAGCCTGGTCGCCAACGAGATGGCGCCGCGCCCGCACAATTCCGGCCATATCACGATGGATGCGTGCGAGACCAGCCAGTTCGAGCAGCAGGTGCGCGCGATGGCGCGGCTGCCGCTGGGCAGCACGCGCCAGCATTCGGCAGGCAAGATGCTGAACCTGCTGGGCGACGTGTGGTACGAATACGGGCTCGAGCGCGAGCCGGCCTGGGATGCGGTGGTGGCGCAGCCGGGTGCCAAGCTGCATCTGTACGGCAAGAGCGATGCGCGGCCCGGACGCAAGATGGGCCACGTCAACTGCGTCGGCGAGCGCGCCGAGGACGCGCAGCGCGCCTTCGACGCGGCGCTGCAATTGCTGCATATCGCGCCCTGATTTTCCGCACCGTTTTCCGCACAGTGTGATGACGATGGCCGCCGCTTCCCATCCTTCCCGGATGCCGACCGCCGCCGAACTCGACGAGGCCGCGCGCCTGCTCGAGGCCGGGCAGCTGGTCGCGTTTCCGACCGAAACCGTCTATGGCCTCGGCGCCGATGCCGAGAACCCGGAGGCGGTGGCGCGCATCTTCGCGGCCAAGGGGCGGCCGTCCAACCATCCGATCATCGTCCATGTGGTCGACGGCGCCGACATCGGCCATTGGACCGACGACGTGCCCGAGGCCGCGCAGCGCCTGATCGACGCGTTCTGGCCCGGACCGCTGACGCTGATCCTGAAGCGCGCATCCCATATCCCGGCCGACGTGGCCGGCGGCCAGGACAGCATCGGCCTGCGCTGCCCGTCGCATCCGGTCGCGCAGGCGCTGCTGTCGCGCTTCAAGCGCGGCCGCGGCGGCATCGCCGCGCCTTCGGCCAACAAGTTCGGCCAGGTCAGTCCGACGACGGCGCAGCATGTACGCGAGGAATTCGGCGACAGCGTCTATGTGCTCGAGGGCGATGGCGTCGAGGTCGGCATCGAATCGACGATCGTCGACCTGTCGCGGCTGGACCAGGGTGTCGGCCCGGTGCTGCTGCGCCCGGGCGCGATCACGCCGGCGATGATGGCCGACGTGCTGGGCGTCGCGCCGCTGCCGCCGGACGCCGCGGCACCGCGGGCCTCCGGCACGCTGAAGGCGCACTACGCGCCCCGCACGCCGCTGTATCTGGCCGATGCGCGCGCCCTGGCGCGCGATCTCGCGACGCTGCCGGCAGACGCGCGCGTGGCCTGGGTCTCCGCCGCGCCGGCCGGCGATCCCCGTTGTGTCTGGGTGCAGGCCCCGACGGACGCCAGATCGTATGCCCGGGAACTCTACCGGCTGCTGCGCCGGCTCGACAAGGAAGGCTACGCGCGGCTGTACGTCGAGCCGCTGCCCGAAGGGCATGAGTGGGCGGGCGTGCGGGACCGGCTGCAGCGTGCCGCCGCGGCGTTCCAGGACTGAACGCCCGGGCGCGCTATTCTGCCGCCGCTGCGGCGGCGCCGGCCGACACCGGCGCGCCGCGATAGACCCATTCCAACAGCGCGTCATGCGCCTGCTGCGCCTGCGCGGCGTTCGGATGGTTGATCAGGCTGACCACCACGTAGCGCTTGCCATCGGCTGCATCGACATAGCCGGCGATGGCGCGCACATCCGCCAACGTACCCGTCTTCAGATAGCCATGGCCGGCGGCGCTGCTGCGCGTCAGCCGGTTCCGCAACGTGCCGTCGACGCCAAGGACCGGCAGCGAGTCGACGAAGATCGGCGCCGCCTCGCTGGCCAGCGCCTGTTGCAGCAGCCGCGCGAGGTCGTACGCGCTGATGCGCTCCTGGCGTGACAGGCCCGAGCCGTTGTCCAGCATCAGCCCCGGCATGTCCAGCCCCTGATGCGACAACCAGCGGCGGATCACCGCCGCCGAACGCCTGGTGTTCGCGGGGCCGCGGCGATCGATCTCCGCGCCGATGGTCAGGAACAGCTGGCGCGCCATCACGTTGTTCGAATACTTGTTGATGTCGCGGACGATGTCGGCCAGCGGCAGGCCATGGTGGCGCGTCAGCCGGAAGGCGGGCCGCGGCACGCTGCCGCGCCGGATCGCCGGTGGCTTCGCGAAGGTGCCGCCGGCCGCCAGCCATTGCGCGACAAAGCCGCCGCCGATGAAGTCGTCGTGACTGAGCGCCGCGAAGTTCAGTACCTGCTCGCCGCAATCGGCCGAATAGCTGCCGTCGAACGACGCCACCACGGTACCGTCCGTCTGCGGGGACAGCGTCGGCGTCGCGCCGGCGCGCCAGTCGCCGCAGCGGCCGTTGGTCAGCGCCAGCCGGTTGTCCACGCGCAGTTGCGCCAGCGGCGGCATGACCGACACGCCGACCGTCTGCGTGGCGGCATCCGGGGTCAACGTGAAGGACAGCGTCTTGAACGAATAGAGCAGCGCGTCCGGTGCCACGTTGTAGGCGCGATGGGTCTCGCCGTCGATGGTGCCGCCGTTGTCCAGCCCATTGTCGAAGTAGCTGCGGTCGAGCACCACGTCGCCGGCAATGGTGGTCACGCCGGCGCGCATCGCCTGGGCCACCAGCTTGGCCATCTCCTCCGGTACCAGCTTGGGGTCGCCCTGGCCGCGCAGATAGACGTTGCCGACGACGCCGTCGGCCCCCGGCTCGCGGTCCGCATAGAGCGAGGTCTGCCAGCGATAGCTGGGCCCCAGCAGCTGCAGGCCGGCGAAGGTCGTGATCAGCTTCATCGTCGAAGCCGGGTTCATCGGGGTCTGGGCGTTCCAGCTGACGGTCGCGGCCGGGGCGCCTTGCCGGACGATGTAGAAGCTGGCCGCGGAAAGCGGTACGCCCGCCTGCCGCAAGCCGAGCAGCACCGACGCCGGCAGGCCCGTTTGATCCTGTGACAGGGACAGCAGCCGGGCATGGGAGGGCACTGCCTTTGTCGATGGCGATTGCCGCGATGCCTTCGCGGCGGCGGCTTTTGGCTTGGACCGCTTGGGGGCGGCTTCGGAATTGGCAGCGGGACCGAATGCCAGCGCAAACGCCAGCAATGGCACCATGCTGCGGGCGAGAAGGGGGCGAGCAGGCATGGGCAGCATGGTACCGTAGTCGTCTGCAACGATGCGACCCGATGCCAGCTTCGGCTGCTCATCGTCGCGAGGAAGCGCTGTCAGGTCCCGGCTTCCTGTCGTTGGCCGTCAGAGCTGGCGAAACAGCTGAAACAGCCAGATTCGCTGGTCGTCCCGCGTGTGACGCCACTTTGCCGCAGGACGAACACGGACGCGGGCCGATGACGCAGACGCTGTTGACTGACAGCTGGCGGAAGGACGTCCCGGGCTGCCGAAGGCGGTCCGGTAGAGGGCGCCATCCCGCGCGTTGCGGTTGAAATCGATGATTCGCAGGTCCATCGCGCCATAGAACCGCTTCATCATTTGCGCAAGAGCCGCGGAGTCGGCTCTTGAGCAATGGTAGGCCGCTTCGCGATCGGCGAATCCATCGAGGATCAGAAAGCGGCCGAAGCAGTCCCGATCGCACAACTGATCAAAAGCCAGTCCGAGCAGTCCACGTTCACCGAGCGCGGGCGCGATGCGAAGCAGGACGATATCGAGTTCGGAAACATGGTTGAACGCGTGCTCGTCGGCGTACGGCCGCAGCATGTTCCGATGTTCGGCCAGCTCGCCTTCGCTGAGCAACGGAAAGCGGCGCGAAAACGAGAACGTCAGCGTGTCCTTTTCGCACAGCAGATGGACAAAGGAAGGACACATGGCGTTGTAGATCCGTGGCGTCACCATTCCCAACTCCACCAGATATCGCGCGGCATGACGGATGCCCTCGATTGGGGCGCTCGTCACCTGGTCGAATACCTTCGCCAGGCCCACCAACTGGCCGGCTGTCTTTCCCGAGCGGATACCTGCCTGCAGGAAGGACCGCAGGCGGTCCGGCGAACGCTCGAAGTACTGGAAGAGCGGGCGCAGTGGCCCGTCGCAAACCAGCATCTCGAATTCATGCGTGGTATCCATCAACGCAAGCGCGGCGCCCGGATCGGCATCGATGACCGCGAGCTTCAGTTCCGTCGGCAGGGCGCCCAGATATCCGGGGGGCGGCATGGCCGTGTGCGTGGATCCCGTCGGTACCAATGACATATGCAGTTCCTCCCAGGTTGGAATCAAGGATTGCCCCGATATCGCCGTCGAGCCGATCCGGGCTGCCGTTCGGTGCCCTCGTCGCTGTTCAGCCGCGGCCCGCGGGCGGATCGCCGGGTACCGGAACGTTGCTGCCGGCCGGCTTCTCGTCAAACACAAAATCCTGTGGATTGCCCGACTGCGCCAACCGGTCGACTTCGGGCGCGAACATTTCGGCGCACGCTGCAAGGATGGAGAGCGTTGCGTTGAACGTCAGCGAGGTGACCTTGATGTTCCGGCCTTCCAACGCGAAGGTCGCGACGGCCTGAAGACCGGCGTCTTCCGGCGCCAACATGATTTCGCCGGCCCCCAGCGGCATGATGTACAAGGCGTTGAGGCCGAGTTCGGGCGCCGGCTGGTACAGCTTGTAGGTGATCCTGCCGCCTATGGCCCTCCCGCTTTCGTCGCATGCAATCTGCACGAGGTTGATCTTTTGCCCCGCGGCAGTGCTGAACGCTTCGGAAAGTCCGATGGCCCTGGCCAGCACAGTCATCGCCGCGTTCTCCACCGCATTGCGAGGGCGCTGCGTGATCAGATATAGCAGCGCATCGAACGTGTCGTCGTTGCCATCCGCGGCAGCGCGGATCTTGTTGATCGCGATGTCGATGGCCCCAGGGAGACGCTTGTCGATCTCCCTCTGCTGCTGCTCCGCGGGGAGCGCGGCCAGCCCGTCACGGAAGCCCGGCGGAATCAGGCGCTCGTTGGCTATCTCGCACGGATACAACAGTTCCGACTGATCCCGCGGAAGGTCGGCGTGCAGCTGAGCGGTGATATCGCGCTGCCATTCCGCCCTTCGCTGCGTGACGTCGCCTGCAAACCGATTCAGCGACATCTGCCGCTCGAGAAATTCCTGCAGATCGTCCGTGGTTCGGAGGGTCGCATTCCGCATCAACGCAGGCGCCAATTCGTCGTTGAACCGGGCCTCCAGGGCCCTGGCCTGCTCCAGCGATTGCCGGAGGGCGCCGGACACGTCGCCGTTCGCTCGTTCGAAGCCCTCGTGAGCGGAGGCGGCCTGACAGAGCTTGTGGATCAGATAACCGCCACCTGCGGCGCCGCCGGCAGCGAGCGCTCCGAGCAGTGCGAGGCCCAGGGGAGGGCAGGCGACCGTGACGACCAGCATCGCCAGCGCGCCGACGATGCCGGCGATCCCGATCAACACGATGGCCCTGGTGCCCGGGGCTTCGTTGTCCGGATAATCCCGAACGCTCGTGGCCAACTGATCGAGATCGGCCAGCGCTTCGCCGACCGACTGCGCACACTGCTTGATATCGGCACGCAGCCGCAACAACTCCTGAGGGGAGATGCGTACGTCGTGGCCTTGTTGCAGATCCCAGGCTTCGATGCGCGCGGCGGCCGACTGCGCCTTCGCGATCTTCTTTCCGCATCGCGTCGCGGTGCTCAGGATCTCGTCCTTGCGGCTGGTATCCGGCAGCGAATGCACCGCGCTGGTCAGCTTCTGCCAGGCGGAATCGAGCAGATCGACCACGCGGGGCGCCGGCTGGTTCCGGGCGGCATCGGCGGATGGCGCTGGTTCCGCGCGATGGGCGGCTACTGGACCAACGCTGGCGGGCTGGATATCTTGCGGGGGCTGAGATTGGGCTTCGGTGTGGATCGGGAGATCGGCCGCAAGGGGAGCGGCGGGATGTACGGCAGGGGCTGAGGCAGGGTCTGCGGCAGGGTCTGCGGCAGGGTCTGCGGCAGGATGTGCGGCAAGATGTGCGGCAAGATGTGCGGCAGGGCGAGACGGGGCAAAGATACGGAACATGTCGGCGCGGTGGGTGGGTGGAGAAAGGCCAACGAGGAACGGCAACGTTGGCTGGAGCTTCAGGACAGCGAAGCGTACCCACCGCACTGCGACGACACTATTCAAATGATGGCGGCCACTACAGGATTTGTTACTCTCAGGCGAGTCGCGCCAGCAGTGCTCTCAACGTCTGCTGTTCCTGCGCCGACAGCGCGCGCGCCATCTTCGCGTCATGGTCGCAAACGGCCTCGGTCGCCGCCTCCAGCGTGCGGCGGCCGGCCGCCGTCAACACCAGGCTGAACGCGCGGCGATCGTTTTCCGCCGGCCGTCGCGCCACCAGCTTCATCTCTTCCAGCGCATCGACCAGCAGCACGGCCCCCGAACGTGCAATGCCCATGATCCTGGCCAGGTCGGTCAGCTTCAGGTCCGGGTTGCGCGAGATCAGCACCAGCGCCGAAAAGCGTGGCGGCGTGATATTCCACGGCGCCAGCGATCGCACGAAGTCCTCGTAGAGCCGGATCTGCGCGCGGCGGATCGCGTAGCCGATCAGGTTGTCCAGCACCCCATAGTCGACGTCCGGCAGATGCGGGTCGAAGCCGCCGGCTTCGGTGGCGGGGTCTGGCGCGAGCGTATCGCGGGTCTTGCGCGGAGAGCGGGAAGATGGGGACGAGCGTGAGGAGCGTGACGAAGCGGACATGGAAAAGGGAATGGCGGCGCCGAAGCCCGCCATCCGTTCAGGCGACGCGGAAGTATCGCATCTGCACGCGGTCCGGGAAACGCGCGCCGGTCGCGACAAACGTGTGTTGCATCAGCCAGCGGTAGGCCGGTGCCTGCGTCTCGAAGCGGGGCGCGGTGCGGAAGTAGACCAGCGACGGATCGACCGTCTCGCCGGCGGACAGGCGCGCCAGCACATCGGCGGGACCGCTGCGCAGACCCGCGTTCACGATGTAGATCCGGGCGCCGTCGTCGGTCTGCAGGACGTAGCGCGCCTCGATCTCCGCGACCGTGACGCCGTCGCCCAGGTCCGGACGCACCAGCTGGAAGTCGGCGCCGCCGGGCAGCACGCGGCCGCGCAGCAGCGGGCCGTCGACGATGCCATCCAGAATCGGAATCACGCGCCGCTGCCCGACCGCGCTGGCGCCGACTTCGATCGCCGGATCGAGCCGGAAGCTGAAGTCGGCGACGTGCTCGAGCTTCGGCGTCGGCAAGCCGGGCAGGCCAGGCAACGTCGATTCGGCCGTCATTTCAGCAGCTTCCAGTTGCCGTTGTCGATGGTCAGCATCACGCGGCCGCGCTGGTCGAAACCGAAGTGGTCCTGGCTGGTGTAGTTGAGCACGCCATGCGAGACCACGATCTCGCGCTCGCTCTCGAGCGCCGCCTTCAGCGCCGCGCGGAATTCCGGCGTGCCCGGCCTGGCGCGCTTGAGCGCGACCGGCACGATCCGTTGCAGCACCAGCCCCGCATCGTACGGATGCGCGCCGAACTGCGTGCGGCTTTCCGCGCCGTACTGCTTCTCGTAGCGGCCGACATAGTCGAGGCCCGGCTTCTTCGGCGCGCTGTCGGCGGCCAGTTGTTCGGGCACGATCACCGGACCGGCCGGCAGGATGGCGCCGTCGACCGCCTTGCCGCCGATGCGGATCAGGTCCTTGGTGGCGGCCCCGTGCGTGTGGTAAATCGGCCCGCGATAGCCGCGCTCGCGCAGCGTCGTGTGGGGCAGCGCGGCACCGGTGCCGGCGCCGGCGATCAACATCGCATCCGGGCGCGCCGAGATCAGCTTCAGCGTTTGCGCGGTGACCGCGGTGTCCGAGCGCGCGTAGCGTTCGGTGGCGACGATGCGGATGCCGTTGGCGGCCGCGGCCGTGGTGAACTCCTTCAGCCAGGTCTCGCCATAGGCGTCGGCAAAGCCGATGAAGCCGATGGTCTTGACGCCGTTGGCCTTGGCGGTTGCCGCGACGGCTTCGGCCATCAGCTTGATCGGCTGGGCCAGCCGGTAGGTCCATTCGCCGCGGCCGGGCTTGAGCTCGATCGGCGAGAACGCCAGCTGCACGGTCTTGCTCTCGTCGGCGACTTCGGCGATGGCAATCGACGGTGCCACCGCCGACGAGCCGAGGATGATATCGACCTTGTCCTCGCTGACGAAGCGGCGCGCGACCTTGGTGGCCTGGGTCGGATCGGAGCCGTCGTCGAGCACGACATATCGGATCGTTTCGCCGGCGATCTGCTGCGGCATCAGCCCCAGCGACTGCTTCTGCGGAATGCCGAGCGAGGCCGAGGGCCCGGTCGACGAGATGCTGACGCCGACGGTGACGTCGGCCAGCGCGGCGCCGGACATCGAGGCGGCGGCCAGCGTCAGTGCCAGTGCCGGGGCCAGGCGCGCGAGCGCGGTGCGGCGAAGTGTCATGGCTTGTCTCCCTTTCTTATGATGGTGCGGCCGGTCAACGTGTGCCGCCCTGCACGGACTGCCGGTCGAATCCGGCCAGCTGCTTGTAGCGCAATGCGATCGCCTCCAGCTCGGCGTGTGGAATCACCTGCTCGATATCGGTGAAGCCCTGCGGCGCGCGCAACTCGGCCAGCTGCATGACCTGCTCGGGGCCGTTGAGCCGGTTGCGCAGCACGATCCCGGCGGTGCGCGGCAGCCGTTCTGCCTCGTATTCGCGCAGCGCGTAGCCGGTATCGGGCGTGCCGAGCAGGCAGTCGACCAGATGGCGGGCATCGACGATCGCCTGCGCGCTGCCGTTCGAGCCGATCGGGTACATCGGGTGCGCGGCGTCGCCGAGCAGCGTGACGCGATCGAAGGTCCAGCGCGGCAGCGGATCCTTGTCGACCATCGGGAATTCGTAGATCGCCGCGGCGCCGTCGATCAGCGCCGGAATGTCGATCCAGTCCCAGCGCCAGCCGGCGAAGGCCTCGCGGAACACCGACTTGTCGACCTGCCGGTTCCAGTCGCTGCGCGGCGGCGTGTCCGACGCGTCGTCCGGCACGCGCAGCTCGGCAATCCAGTTGATCAGCGAGCGGCCCTGCCGGCGCAGCGGCTCGGAGATCGGATAGGCGACGAACTTCTGGTCCTGATGGCCGGCCATGAACATCGAGCGGCCGTCCAGATAGGGCGACGCCTCGGTGACCGCGCGCCACAGCATCCGCCGCGAAAAACGCGGGTCGTCGCCGCTCGGATAGAACTGCCGCCGGACCGCCGAATGGATGCCGTCGGCGCCGACCAGCACATCGGCGCTGGCCGGCACCTGCGCGCCGTCCGCGCGCCGCCGCAGCGTGAATTGCACCGGCGACCCGGGCCGCGCGCCGGTGTCGTGCACCGCCTCGAAGGCGTGGCCGGTATGGACGCGATCGGCGCCCAGCCGCTCGACCGCGGTCCGATACAGCAGCATCTGCAGCTCGCCGCGATGGACCGAGAACTGCGGATACGGATAGCCGGCGGCAAGCCCGCGCGGCTCATGCCAGATCCGTTGGCCGAACTTGTTGTAGTAGGACAGCGAACTCGTTTCGATCGCGATCTGCGCGAGCGCCGGCTGCAGGCCGAGTTCGGCGAGTTCGCGGACCGCATGGGGCAGCAGGTTGATGCCGACGCCCAGCGGCTTCAGCGATTCGCTGGCTTCCCAGACTTCGGCGTCGATGCCGTGGCGATGGCACAGCAGCGCGAGCGTCAGCCCGCCGATGCCGCCGCCTGCGATGGCGATGCGCATGGTGTCTCCTGCGGCGGACCTGCGCGCGACGGGCGGTCCGCTCTGTGTTGGATGTCTGCTTGGCGTCTGTTCGACGTCCGTTCGACGAATTGTTATGGAGTATAACTAAATCGCCGAACCGCGCAAGGGCGGGTCGACACGGCTGCGTTCTGGCTTATTTTCCCCAGCTTGGAGACAGCAGCCGCAGGCCGACCGACACGAAGCGCGTCTCGCGCGGCTGGTTCAGCTGCGTGCCCCAGGTCATGTCGACCTGGACGCGCTGCGGCACGATCCACACGCGCGCGCCGAGCTGGATCCACGGGCGGTCGCCGCTCTCGCCGAAGGTCTCGGCGATCATGGCCCAGCGCTCGCTGATCGTCGCCTCGCCGGCCACGCCCCAGGTCATGCGGGTCTGCCGCTCGGCGCGATCGTGCGTGGCGCCGACGTTCGCATGCAGCAGCAGACGGTCGTCGCGCATCGACACCGTCAACGGCAGGTTCAGGTAGAGTCCGCCCGGCGTCCTGCGCGGCGAGGCCTT
Source organism: Cupriavidus sp. UGS-1 (assembly GCF_021213615.1). Taxonomy (NCBI): domain Bacteria; kingdom Pseudomonadati; phylum Pseudomonadota; class Betaproteobacteria; order Burkholderiales; family Burkholderiaceae; genus Cupriavidus; species Cupriavidus sp. UGS-1. Next base: position 132,944 of record NZ_JAJQJF010000014.1, read on the forward strand.
CGGGTATTCGGTCATGCCGACCGTCAGCGCGACGCCGTAGCCGTTGGTCTCGACGGGCTTGAGCACCGTCTTGCCCTGCAACTGCAGATCGGTGATCGCGTTGCCCGGTCCGTCGCCATATCGCTGCACCGAACCGCCGAACGTCCATTCGAAGTTGCCGGTGAAGTTGCAGCCCGGCAGCGCCCAGCGTTCGGTGCCGTCGCGATTGAAGCGCAGCCACGATTCGAGCTGGCACGATTGCGGATCGACGATGCGCGCGTCGTCGGTGACGAGCGGCCGCGCCGCCCATGCCAGCGGGGTCAGGCAGAGCAGCAGCATTGCCGCGAAGACGCGGTACAGAGGGGAGAGGCGGGCGGAAATCGGCAGCATGTGTTGGCTCGCAATGGCGCCCGAAGTCTAACGCGCACCGATGACATGGTGTCGCACGACGCCGTCACGACGTGAGGACGCGCGGCCGATGTGGGATTTATCTGACAGCGGTATAGGTGGCGGTGGTCTGCCCGCCCGGTGCGATGGGGCCGCACAATCGAGCTGTCTCTCGCCCGTACAAGGAGCTTTCGATGCGTACCCTTACCCTGTCGTTCGCGCTGGCCACGCTGCTCGCCACCGCGGGCTGCGCCGACATGACCGCCAAGCAGCGCAACACCGCCATCGGTGCCGGTGTGGGCGGGGTCGCCGGCGCGACCCTGATCGGCGGACCGGGCGCCACGCTGGGCGGCGCCGCGCTGGGCGGTGTGGTCGGCAATGTGCTGACCGACGACAAGAAGAAGTAAGGGTCGCAGAAGTCAGGGCCGCAGCGGTCAGGGCCGCAGCAGTCAGCGTCGCAGCAGTCAGGCGGCACCAAGACAGGACGCCCCGGCCAATGGCCGGGGCGTCGTCGTTTGATGCGTCTGGGTTGCGTCGGTGTTGCCGCTGCTCTGGCGCGGCGCCGGTCAGGCCGGCTCGCTGCCGGACGCCTCGGCGGCGACCGTGCGGCCCGGCACCGGGAACACGATGTCGTAGGCCCAGTTGTAGACGAAGGCGTAGACCACGTAGAAGCCGGCCACCGCCAGGTCCATCAGCAGCGCATCGAGCAGGCTGATCTTCAGGTACCACGCCACCGAAGGCAGGAACACGATCAGCAGGCCCAGCTCGAACAGCAGCGCGTGGCAGACGCGTACCGCCGGCGACTTGCGCACCGACCCGGTCAGCCGGACCATGGCCTTGTCGAACATCAGGTTGTAGACGTAGTTCCAGACCGCGGCGATCAGCGAGGCCACCGCGGCGATCACGCCCATCTGGTGCAGGGCGTAGCCGAATACCCAGCTGCCCAGTGGCGCGAAGATCAGCAGGCCGATCAGTTCGAAGCCCACCGTGTGACGGATTCTGTCCAGCGTACCGCGCATTGTGTCGCTCCATCGAAGACAATGGCGCCAGTCTATCGGGTAGGGCAGCAGATACAAGTTGGGAAGTATCTGTTATCCAGATGGATGTGGCGGAGATGTGGCACCATGGGGATTCCGTTCCGCTACCGCCGTTCATCCGACGGCCGACCCGCGCCATGAGCCTGTCCCTCGAACAACTGCAAGCCTTCGTCGCCGCGGCCGAGACCGGCTCGTTCTCGGCCGCGGCGCGCCGCCTCGGCAAGGCCCAGTCGGTGGTCAGCACCGCCGTCTCCAATCTCGAAATCGATCTCGACAATGCGCTGTTCGACCGCAGCGGACGCTATCCCGCGCTGACGCCGGCGGGCGAGCGCCTGCTGGTCGAGGCCCGCGTGATCCTGGAGCGCTGCGAGCATTTCCGCGGCGTCGCCAAGAGCCTGGGCGAGGGCGTCGAAAGCCGGCTGGTGCTGGCGGTCGACGAGCTCTATCCCGAGGAGACGCTGGGCGTGCTGCTCGAGGAGTTCTCGCACCGGTTTCCTGCGGTCGAGCTGGAGTTGCTGTTCCCGGTGATGGAGGACGTCAGCCGGCTGGTGCTCGAGGGCGGCGCTGACCTCGGCCTGATGTGGCGGCAGGAGGTGCTGCCGCCCGCGCTGGCCTTCCGCGGGCTGGGCTGGGTGCCGATGCAGATCATCTGTGCGCCCGACCATCCGCTGGCGGCGCAGCAGCGCGTCGGCTGGGAAGAGCTCAAGCGCCATCGGCAGCTGATGGTGGCGGTGCGCAGCGACAGCGAGGAGAAGATGCGCCTGCGCGTGGCAGCCGAGGTCTGGTGGGTCGAGAGCCACTGGGTCATCGTCGAGCTGGTCAAGCGCGAACTGGGCTGGGCCTTCGTGCCGTGGCACGTCGCCGCCAACTCGCCGGCCGCCGCGCAGCTGGTTTCACCGGAGCTGGACTTCGACGACCAGGACTGGCCGGTGGCGATGGAGCTGGTCTGGCACAAGCAGCGCCCGCTCGGCAAGGCGGGCGCCTGGCTGCAGGAGCGGGTCAGCCACCAGCCGCTGCCGCAGCCGTCGCTGCGGCGGCGCAGCAGCGGTTGATTCGGCGAGGGCTGCGGCAGACCACCGCCGCGGCGCCTAGCGCGACACCGCAGCTCCTGCCTCGGATCCCGTCGCCACCGCCGTCCCGGGGCCTTGCCATCCCCCGCCCAGCGCCTTGATCAACACCACGCTCGCGCTCAGCTGCCGGCCCGCGATCGACAGCGCGGTGCGCTCGGCCGTATAGGCCGCGGTCTGCGCCGTCAGCACGTCGAGCAGGCCCGCGGTACCAGCGCGATAGCGGTTGTTGACCAGCGACAGCGCCTCGCGCGCCGAGCGCAGCGCCTCGTTCTGTACCACCGCTTCCTGCTCGAGCAGGCGCGCCGCGGCCAGGTTGTCCTCGACCTCCTGGAACGCCGTCAGCACCGTCTGCCGATAGTTCGCCACGGTCTGGTCGTAGACCGCGATCGCCTGTTCCTTGGCCGCGCTGCGCGCGCCGAAGTCGAGCAGCGTCATGGCCAGTTCGGGGCCGAACGACCAGATCCGGTTCGGCAGCGACAGCCAGCGCTCGAGCGAGCTCGAGGTGAAGCCGCCCGCGGCCGACAGGCTCAGCGTCGGGTAATACGCGGCCTGCGCCACGCCGATCTGCGCGTTGGCAGCGGCGACCCGGCGCTCGGCCGCGCTGATGTCGGGGCGGCGCTCCAGCAGCTGCGACGGCACGGCCACCGGCACGCGCGGCACCGTCTCGGTGAAGTCGATCGGCGCCAGCGAGAATGCCGCCGGCGGTTGGCCGGTCAGCACCGCGATCGCATGCTCGTATTGCGCGCGCTCGATCTGGATGTCGATCAGCTGTGCCTGCGCGCTTTTCAATTGCGTCTCGGACTGCAGCACGTCGGAGCGCTGCGCGATGCCGGCCTGGTACTGGTTGCGCACCAGCTGCAGCGATTTTTCGTAATCGGCGACGGTCCGCTGCAGCAGCGCCTGCTGCGCATCGGCGACGCGCAGCAGGAAATAGGTCTGCGCCAGCGTGGCCTGCGTCGACAGCAGCGTCGAGGCCAGGTCGGCCTCGCTGGCCTGCGCGCTCGCTTCGCTGCTCTCGACCTGGCGCCGCACGCGGCCCCACAGATCGACCTCCCAGCTGGCAGACAGCGTTGCCGTCTGTCCGCTGGTGATATTGCCGTTGCCGCTGCGCGAGCGGTCCACGCTGGCCTGCGCGCCGACCACCGGGAAGTAGCCGGAGCGTGCCGCGCGCAGGATCGCGGTGGCCTGCCGGTACTGGGCCTCGGCGGCGGCGATGGTCTGGTTGGAGACCTTCACGCGCGCCATCAGCGCGTCGAGCTGCGGATCGCCGAACACGGTCCACCAGTCGCCGCGCTCTCTGGCGTCGCCGGGCTCGGCGGGCTTCCAGTGGCCCCATTCGGCCGGCGCCTCCTTGAAGGTGGGTGTCAACGGCGCATCGGGCCGCTGGTAGTCGGGCCCGACCGCGCAGGCGCCGAGCAGCAGCGCGCAGGCCATCACGACGCAGCCGGGCAGGGAGGAGGGGCGGGTCATCGCTTTCTGGTTCATCGTCACGAATCGAATCCGGCAGGCGTGGGCGCGGACGGCGTGCCGCGGCCGCTGTCGCGACGTGCATGGCGGCGGTTGCGCCAGGCCTGCCACTTCAGGCGCCAGCGGTCCAGCGTCAGATAGACCACCGGGGTGGTGTAGAGCGTCAGCAGCTGGCTGACCAGCAGGCCGCCGACGATCGAGATGCCGAGCGGCGCGCGCAGCTCGGCGCCGTCGCCACGGCCGAGCGCCAGCGGCACCGCGCCGAGCAGCGCCGCCATCGTCGTCATCATGATCGGCCGGAAGCGCAGCAGGCAGGCCTGATAGATCGCCTCGCGCGGCGTCAGCCCTTCGCGCCGTTCGGCATCGATCGCGAAGTCGATCATCATGATCGCGTTCTTCTTGACGATGCCGATCAGCAGGATCACGCCGATCAGCGCGATCACGCTGAACTCGGTGCCCGAGGCCAGCAGCGCCAGCAACGCGCCGACGCCCGCGGACGGCAGCGTCGACAGGATCGTCAGCGGGTGCACATAGCTTTCGTACAGGATGCCCAGCACGATGTAGATCGTGATCAGCGCGGCCAGGATCAGGATCGGCTGGCTGCGCAGCGACTCCTGGAAGGCGCTGGCGGTGCCGGCGAAATTGGCCTGCAGCGATTCGGGCGCGCCGATCCGCGCCATTTCATGCTGGATCCGCTCGGTGGCCTGCGACAGCGACACGCCCTCGGCGAGGTTGAACGAGATCGTCGACGCGGCGAACTGGCCCTGGTGGTTGACGCCGAGCGGCGTGCTGGTCGGCACCACGCGCGCGAACGCGGACAGCGGCACGCGATTGCCGGCACCGGTCACCACATAGATGTCCTTCAGCGCGTTCGGCCCCTGCAGGTATTCCTGGCTCAGCTCCATCACCACGCGATACTGGTTCAGCGGATGGTAGATCGTCGACACCAGCCGCTGGCCGAACGCGTCGTTCAGCAGCGAATCGACCTGCTGCATCGTGACGCCGAGCCGTGACGCGGTGTCGCGATCGACGATCACCGAAGTCTGCAGGCCCTTGTCGTTGGTGTCGGTGTCGATGTCCTCCAGCTCCTTCAGGTTCGACAGCGCATTGCGGACCTTGGGCTCCCACGCGCGCAGCACCTCGAGGTCGTCCGAGCGCAGCGTGAACTGATACTGCGAGCTGCTCTGCCGGCCGCCGATGCGGATGTCCTGCACCGGCACCAGGAACAGGCTCGCGCCGGGTTCCTTCGCCAGCTTGCCGCGCAGCCGCGCGATCACCTCGTTGGCCGTCTCGGTGCGCTCGGTCAGCGGCTTGAGCGTGACGAACATCTGCCCGGTATTGCGCTGCGAACCGCCGGTAAAGCCGGTCACGTTGACCACCGCGGGGTCGGACTGCACGATGCGGATGAAGCTGTCGAGCTTCTGGCGCATCGCCTGGAACGAGGTGGCCTGGTCCGCGCGGATGAAGCCGATCAGCCGGCCGGTGTCCTGCTGCGGGAAAAAGCCCTTCGGCACGATCACATAGAGCCAGACGTTCAGGCCGATCGTCACCAGCAGGATCAGCCAGACCAGGCGGCTGTGCCGCAGCGCCACCGACAGCGAGCGCGCATAGCGCTCGCTGATCCAGCCGAACGCGCGCTCGCTGGCGCGATACCAGCGGCCGGGCGGGCGCTGGTGCCGCGGCTCGCGCAGCAGCCGCGCGCACATCATCGGCGTGGTCGTCAGCGAGACCACCAGCGACACCAGGATCGCCACCGACAGCGTGATCGCGAACTCCTGGAACAGCCGGCCGATGATGCCGCCCATCAGCAGCAGCGGGATGAACACCGCGATCAGCGACAGGCTCATCGAGATCACCGTAAAGCCCACCTCGCGCGCGCCGCGCAGCGCCGCCTGCACCGGCCGCATGCCGGCCTCCAGATGGCGCGAGATGTTCTCCAGCACCACGATCGCATCGTCGACGACGAAGCCGGTGGCGATCGTCAGCGCCATCAGCGACAGGTTGTTCAGCGAGAAGCCGGCCAGGTACATCACGGTGAAGGTGCCGATCAGCGACACCGGCACCGCGACGCTGGGAATCAGCGTGGCGCGCACGTTGCGCAGGAACAGGAACACCACCATGATCACCAGCGCGACCGAGATGATCAGCGTGTGCTCGACCTCGCGCAGCGACGCGCGGATGGTCGGCGTGCGGTCCATCATCACGTCCATCGAGATCGCGGCCGGGATCATCTGGCGCAGCGTCGGCAGCATCTCGTTGACGCGGTCGACCGTCTCGATGATGTTGGCGCCGGGCGAGCGGTTCAGCACCAGCAGCACCGACGGCTCGCCATTGGCCGAGCCGGCGTTGCGCACGTCCTGCACCGAGTCGGTCACGGTGGCGACGTCGGATAGCCGCACCGGCACCGCGAAGGAATTGGGGCCGCTGGTCGCCGCATTGCTGCCGGCGGCATTGTTGACCGTGGTGGTGGTCGTGCCGCCCGCGGTCACCGTGGTCGTGGTCACGCCGTTGACGGTGGTGGTGCGCACCGTACCGCCCGAGGTCGCGCTCGACGTGCTGGCGATCAGCGCGCCGGCGGTGGTGGTCGAATAGCTGCCCGGCGTCGCATAGCGGATGATCAGCGGCATGTAGTCTTCCGCCTTCATCGCCTGGTCGTTGGCATAGATCTGCCATGCCTTGCTGTCGTTCTCGACCACGCCGAGCGGCCGGTTGGCATTGGTCGCGCTGATCGCGTTGCGCACGTCGGACAGCGCGATGCCGTACTTGTTCAGCGCGGTCGGATTGAGCGAGACCCGCACCGCCGGCAGCGAAGCGCCGCCGATCGTCACCTGGCCGACGCCCTCGATCTGCGACAGCTTCTGCGCGAGGATGGTGGAGGCGGCGTCGTACAGCTGGCCGCGCGTCATCGTCGGCGAGGTCAGCGCGATGATCATGATCGGCGCGTCCGACGGGTTGACCTTGCGATAGGTCGGGTTGCCCGGCAGGCTGCTCGGCAGCGTCGCGCGCGAGGCGTTGATCGCCGCCTGCACGTCGCGGGCGGCGCCGTCGATGTCGCGCGACAGGTCGAACTGCAGCACGATCCGCGTCGAGCCGAGCGAGCTGCTCGAGGTGATCTCGTTGACGCCGGCGATCGAGCCGAGCGCGCGCTCCAGCGGCGTCGCCACGGTGGCGGCCATCGTTTCGGGGCTTGCGCCCGGCAGCGAGGCCGACACCGAGATGGTCGGGTAGTCGACCTGCGGCAGCGGCGACACCGGCAGCATCCGCAGCGCGGCCAGTCCGGCCAGCAGGATGCCCAGCGTCAGCAGCGCGGTCGCGACCGGCCGGTGGATGAAGATGGCCGACAGGTTCATGGCGCCCTCGGCGGTTCGGTACCCGGCGTGCCGCCCGGGCCGAAGTCCGCATCCCGATCGGCGTCCGGATCGCCGAAGCGGCGCCGGCGCCAGCCCTTGAGCCGGCCGGCGACCCGGTCGAACGCCAGGTAGATCACCGGCGTGGTGAACAGCGTCAGCACCTGGCTGACCAGCAGCCCGCCGACCATCGTGATGCCCAGCGGCCGGCGCAGTTCCGAGCCGATGCCGGTGCCCAGCATCATCGGCAGCGCCGCCAGCAGCGCCGCCATCGTCGTCATCAGGATCGGGCGGAAGCGCAGCAGGCAGGCCTCGAAGATCGCGTCGCGCGGCGCCATGCCGCGTTCGCGCTCTGCCTCCAGCGCGAAGTCGATCATCATGATCGCGTTCTTCTTGACGATGCCGATCAGCAGGATGATGCCGATGATCGCGATGATGCCCAGGTCATGGCCGGCCAGGAGCAGCGCCAGCAGCGCGCCGACGCCGGCCGACGGCAGCGTCGACAGGATCGTCACCGGATGGATCGTGCTCTCGTACAGCACGCCGAGCACGATGTACATCGTGACCACCGCGGCCAGGATCAGCCACAGCGTGTTCGACAGCGACGCGCTGAATGCCAGCGCCGCGCCCTGGAAGGTGGTCTGCATCGAGATCGGCAGGCCGATCTCCTGCTCGACCTGCTTGATCTTGTCGACGGCGTGGCCCAGCGACGCGCCCTGCGCCAGGTTGAACGAGATCGTCGCGGCCGGGAACTGGCCCTGGTGGTTGATCACCAGCGGCCCGGTGCGCTCGCTGATGCGGGCGAACGCGCCCAGCGGCACCTGGCCGCCGGACGACGAGGGCAGCCGCAGCTCGGCCACCGCCTGCGGGTTGTCGCGGAATTCCGGCATCGCCTCCAGCACCACGCGGTACTGGCTCGACTGCGTGAAGATCGTCGACACCAGCCGCTGGCCGTAGGCGCTGTACAGCGCGCTGTCGATCACCGCGGTGGTGATGCCGAAGCGCGCGGCCGCGTCACGGTCGATGTCGACGTAGACGCGCAGGCCGTTGTTCTGCTGGTCGGTGGCGACGTCGCGGAATTCGGGTTCCTCCTTCAGCCGCTCGACCAGCTTCGGCACCCAGGTCGCCAGCGTCTGCGGATCGGGGTCTTCGACCGTGAACTGGTACTGCGTGCGCGAGACCCGGTCTTCGATCGTCAGGTCCTGCACCGGCTGCATGTACAGCGAGACGCCGCCCATCTCCTCGACCGCGGCCTGCAGCCGCTCGGTGACCGTCGCGATGTCGTCGCGCTCGCCCTTGGGCTTCAGGTTGATCAGCATGCGGCCGGCGTTCATCGTGGTGTTGGTGCCGTCGACGCCGATGAAGGCGGACACGCTCTGCACCGCCGGATCCTTCAGCACGACTTCCGACACCGCGCGCTGCTTCTGCGACATCGCCTGGAACGAGATGCTCTGCGAGGCCTCGGTGACGCCCTGGATCACGCCGGTGTCCTGCACCGGGAAGAAGCCCTTCGGAATCGCCAGGTACAGCACCACGGTCAGCGCCAGCGTGCCGATCGCGACCAGCAGCGTGGCGCGCTGCCGGCCCAGCACCCAGTTCAGCGCGCGGCCGTAGCGCTCGATCACGCGGTCGAAGAAGGCGCCGGTGGCGCGGTGAAAGCGCGGCAGCTGGTCCTCGGGCACGTGGCGCAGCATCCGTGCGCACATCATCGGCGTCAGCGTCAGCGAGACCACCGCCGAGATCAGGATCGACACCGCCAGCGTGACCGCGAACTCGCGGAACAGCCGGCCGACCACATCGCCCATGAACAGCAGCGGGATCAGCACCGCCACCAGCGAGAAGGTCAGCGAGATGATGGTGAAGCCGATCTGCTTCGAGCCCTTGAGCGCCGCCGCCATCGGCGATTCGCCCTTCTCGATGTAGCGCATGATGTTTTCGATCATCACGATGGCGTCGTCGACGACGAAGCCGGTCGCGATGGTCAGCGCCATCAGCGTCAGGTTGTTGATCGAGAAGCCCGCGAGGTACATCACGCCGAACGTGCCGACCAGCGACAGCGGCACCGCCACGCCCGGAATCACCGTCGCCGGCACGTTGCGCAGGAACAGGAAGATCACCATCACCACCAGCGCGATCGCCAGCAGCAGTTCGATTTCGACGTCGTGCACCGACGCGCGGATCGTGGTGGTGCGGTCGGTCAGCACCTCGGCCTTGACCGAGGCCGGCAGCGAGGCCTGCAGCTGCGGCAGCATCGTCTTGATGCGGTCGACCACCGCGATCACGTTGGCCCCGGGCTGGCGCTGGATATTGACGACGATGGCCGGCTTGCCGTTGGCCCACGCGGCCAGGCGCGAGTTCTCCGGGCCGTCGACGATGGTGGCCACGTCGGTGATGCGGATTGGCGCGCCGTTCTGGTAGCCGATGATGATCTGGCGATATTCGTCGGCCGAGCGCAGCTGGGCGTTGGCGTCGATCGTCGAGGCACGCGCCGGGCCGTCGAAGCTGCCCTTGGCGCCATTGACGTTGGCCGCGCCGATCGCGGTGCGCAGGTCGTCGATCGACATGCCGAGCGCGGCCAGCGCGGTCGGATTGGCCTGGATGCGCACGGCCGGGCGCTGGCCGCCGCTGATGGTGACCAGACCCACGCCCTGGATCTGCGAGATCTTCTGCGCCACGCGCGTATCGACCAGGTCCTGCAGCTTGGGCAGCGGCAGCGTGTCCGAGGTCATCGCCAGCGTCAGGATCGGCGCGTCGGCGGGATTGACCTTGCTGTAGACCGGCGGCATCGGCAGGTCGCCCGGCAGCAGGTTGCTGCCGGCATTGATGGCGGCCTGCACCTCCTGCTCGGCGACGTCGAGCGGCAGCGTCAGGTCGAACTGCAGCGTGATCACCGACGCGCCGCCCGACGAGGACGACGACATCTGCTTGAGCCCGGGCATCTGGCCGAACTGGCGCTCCAGCGGCGCGGTCACCGCCGAGGTCATCACGTCGGGGCTGGCCCCGGGATACAGCGTGGTGACCTGGATGGTCGGGTAGTCGACCTCGGGCAGCGCCGACAGCGGCAGCATCCGGTAGGCGACCAGCCCGGACAGCAGGATCGCGAGCATCAGCAGCGCGGTGGCGACCGGCCGCTCGATGAATAGGCGTGACGGGTTCATGCAGCGTCCTCGGTACGGCTACGGCGCGGGCTCATTGGCGCGGTGCCGGCGCG